>JAWWBH010000059.1:0-12878 GCA_033721075.1 Christiangramia sp. | reverse complement strand
TGCGATTACTAGCGATTCCAGCTTCACGCAGTCGAGTTGCAGACTGCGATCCGAACTGTGATAGGGTTTGAAGATTCGCATCCCCTCGCGGGGTAGCTGCCCTCTGTCCCTACCATTGTAGCACGTGTGTGGCCCAGGACGTAAGGGCCGTGATGATTTGACGTCATCCCCACCTTCCTCGCGGTTTGCACCGGCAGTCTGGCTAGAGTTCCCACCATTACGTGCTGGCAACTAACCACAGGGGTTGCGCTCGTTATAGGACTTAACCTGACACCTCACGGCACGAGCTGACGACAACCATGCAGCACCTTGCAATCTGTCCGAAGAAGGGTCTGTTTCCAGACCTGTCAGACTGCATTTAAGCCCTGGTAAGGTTCCTCGCGTATCATCGAATTAAACCACATGCTCCACCGCTTGTGCGGGCCCCCGTCAATTCCTTTGAGTTTCATTCTTGCGAACGTACTCCCCAGGTGGGTTACTTATCACTTTCGCTTAACCACCCAGCCCTCAATTAGGCCGGACAGCTAGTAACCATCGTTTACGGCGTAGACTACCAGGGTATCTAATCCTGTTCGCTACCTACGCTTTCGTCCCTCAGCGTCAATATAGTATTAGTGATCTGCCTTCGCAATAGGTGTTCTGAGTAATATCTATGCATTTCACCGCTACACTACTCATTCCAACCACTTCATACTAATTCAAGAACAACAGTATCAATGGCAGTTCTCCCGTTGAGCGGAAGACTTTCACCACTGACTTATTGTCCCGCCTACGGACCCTTTAAACCCAATGATTCCGGATAACGCTTGGATCCTCCGTATTACCGCGGCTGCTGGCACGGAGTTAGCCGATCCTTATTCATACAGTACCGTCAGCTCCCCACACGTGGAAAGGTTTCTTCCTGTATAAAAGCAGTTTACAACCCATAGGGCAGTCTTCCTGCACGCGGCATGGCTGGATCAGGCTCTCGCCCATTGTCCAATATTCCTCACTGCTGCCTCCCGTAGGAGTCTGGTCCGTGTCTCAGTACCAGTGTGGGGGATCTCCCTCTCAGGACCCCTACCTATCGTAGCCATGGTGTGCCGTTACCACACCATCTAGCTAATAGGACGCATACTCATCTTCAAGCCATAAATGTTTAATTATAAAATCAGGTGATTCTATAATACCATGGGGTATTAATCCACGTTTCCATGGGCTATCCCCCGCTTGAAGGCAGATTGTATACGCGTTACGCACCCGTGCGCCACTCGTCAGCGGAAAAGCAAGCTTTTCCCTGTTACCGTTCGACTTGCATGTGTTAGGCCTGCCGCTAGCGTTCATCCTGAGCCAGGATCAAACTCTTCATCGTTAAATCTTAATATACTTAACAACTACTAAGAAATTGCTCAGGTTGACTTCTTCTAGTCTTAATTCTTATACACTGGATCACATCTTTCAAAAAAATGTAATCCCTGTCAATTCAATATATCAATGAACTTTTCAATTACCAATTAACACCTAACAATTATCGCAATCTTTATATTGCTTATTGATCATTGTTAATTGATCATTGCCTTGTTAAAACCCAGGGAATCGAACCCCTCTCCTATTGCGCCCCATCCGGCGGTTTTCAGTATGTTTTTAGAACTTGCCTTCTCTGCGAAAGCGGGTGCAAATATACAACGCTTTTTTATTCCCAACCAAAACTTTTTTAATAAAAATTTTAGTTCCGCTTTAAAGCCTCCAACTTCAAATTACTCACTCTCCCTCTATGAACATCACTTCGTTTCCAAAGCGGGTGCAAATATACATCGGTATTTTAATTGCGCAATAGCTATTTAAATTTTTAGGCACTTTTATATTAAATGAATTTTTTCAGCTCAAAACCAATAAATTCAGCAATTCTTCAGAATGAAGTTTGCTAAAATATCTAAACTAAACCTTAATTATGAAAGAATTCAGCAATAATATTTCAAGGTTTTTAGAGGAAAAGATCCCAAACCAGACCAAATCGAATAAGAAAATCGGTATAAGGATAGCCCGGAGCAGAAAAATTATTATTCCCATCCAGCAGGGCATTAAGATGCTCAAGCTTAAAAAATATACGGGCCTTATCTACTTTTCCATTAAAAAAATAATCAACTACAGGATAACCTCCTAGTTCCTGATCATTTCGAACATAGAATTCTGCCAGTACAGGATCATAACCATCCATCTGGTATTTTGTAAAATACTTAAGCGTAAAACCTGTTTGCAGATAAAGAGCCTTATCAAACCAATGATCCTTATAATAAATAGAATTACGGGTGACAAATTCAGGCAGGTTCAAAACTCCCACTCCCTGCAGGACATTCTGATACATGACTGTATTATATGAGCCAAACAAACCAAGATCAAACTCCTTTTCAGCCTTTAACTTTAAATACCTCACCTGCTCACCCGCCTGAAATGGTTTAATCATTCCGTCTTCATTCGGTGAAAAATATGTGTAATTCTCCACCTGCGAAAGACTTCCGTAAAGGGAACCAAATTTACGGGACCTGAAATCCCCAAAAATCCTTTGAGAAACCTCATTCTCAAAATCATTCTGCCAGTTGTAATTCACATAATCGCTCTGGTACAGAAGGAAATTAAGATTAGGAGCGCTACTATTCTGGTTGATCCCAAACCGAATCCAATTCTCTTCATCAAATTCATAAAAAGCTGTCGCTGCAAGGTAATTTCCAGGAAATTCATCGGAAAGATTCAGTTTTGCATCTGCCTCAAGGCCAAAACCACCGATCTTCTTTTTATAGGAACCTCCCACATGAAGAAGATCTCCATTTAAGCGGTTCCCTATGGTATCCCCGGGTTTTATATAAACTGAATTATACCCATAATCATAATTAGTATGACCGGCTTTGAAAGCTAATTCACCCAAAAGCCGATTAGAATATTTTGCTGATACCTCATTAAAGAACTTTTCCAATTTAGTAATATCCTTGAGACTGGAAGATTCGAAGGATTCACCAAAAATGCCATTAGCTGCAGATTGTTGACGAAAGACAAATTTCTTATAACTAAAATCAAAGCTATGCTCCAGGCTGAGCTTATTGATAGAGTCAACTACATTGGTAAGTTCATATTCCTGTTCCAGAAAGAACCTTTTACCGAACAGGACACTCTCGGCATTTTGAAAATTAACTTCAAGTACTGATCTTTCATCGAACTCCGGCTCCTTATTAATATATTGTTGTATAGCCTGGTCTGAAAGCCCACCATTCTCTTCATTAAGCAGATCCTGGGAAACAAAATGAGCCTTCGCATGATACTTTTCATTATCAGAATCATAGGTAAACCCAAGTCTCAGATTCCCAGTGCTGGTTAGAATATGCTGATATTTCCCAAGTGCTCGAGTCCCCTTATAGGCGATGAACATATTAAGATTCTTCGAGGTATTTATAGTAAAGAATGCATCCAATTGCTGACCCTGTTCCGGTACTGTTTTAAAATAAAATTCAGTCCACGGTGTAGGAACGTGATAATAATTTATGTCTTCAACTTCCATAAAATTGAAATGCCGGGCCCGCGACCCGAATAAAGGAAAAGTCTTTTTATAATCTTTCTGGTAACTAAGACTATTATAGGTTTGGCCGGTATTGGAAAAGGGCAGCAATTCAAAATTGTCTTTCCTAAGGTAGTTGAACTTATAATCCTTTAGAATTGTAAGGGTGGTATCAAGAAAAGTAGTATCATTTTCAACAGAAATGATCTTATACAGATCTATGCTGGGAAGGGTATCCTTTTCCTTAATGGCTTTTTTTCCCGGCATTCGATCGGGCTGCTGGGAGAAGGCCTGAATGCTAAAAAGAACAACAACACAAAAAAGGAATTTTTTCATAAACGCTACTATTCAGGCAAAAATATAATATTTAGCGCAAGATAGCCGAAGTTAGCCAAAACAAAAAAACCACCCGCGAGTGGCGAGTGGTTTTTATACATTTTCCAGAAAGAATGATTATCCTCCGTATCCTGGATTTTGAGTTATATTCGAGTTTGCATCAATCTCAGAAAGTGGGATTGGATAAGCAAAACGGTTATCACCATAAGGAACATCTTCAAGGATATTCTGAAGCGGTGAGATTTTCTCAAGACCTTCTTCATATCTTAATTTATCCCAAAGGTAAAGACCTTCAAAAATAAATTCTTTTCTGTTCTCAAGAAGGATATTTTCCTCGCTCATTTCAGTATAAGCCTCAGCATTTCTGTTTTCTGGAATCTTATTGAACCAGGTCAATGCTTCAGCGTTATCAAGCTGATAAAGAGCCTCAGCATATGTAAGGATCATTTCTTCGTAGCGAATAACAATGACGTTAGCGGCTCTGTTAGGGTATTTACCCATGTTTCTAAGCTTATCCCCTTCATATCCAAGTATATCGGCTCTAACATCGCTATCTCCGTATAAATCCTCTACTGAAGGAAGCACCTCGATATCTCCATAGGTAGAACCTCTATAGATAAACTCAAGAGAGTTACTTCCTGCATTATCAGTGTCACTGGCAGCAATCTCGAAAATCGAGTTTGCACCACCGTCCTGATCAAATGAAGCAACATAATCATCAGCTGAAACTATTGAGTAAATCCCTGAATCGATCACAGCTTTAGCAGCGTCACGAGCTTGTGCCCACATTTCGAATTGAAGAGCAACACGGGCTTCAAGAGCTTTCGCGGTATACTTAGACATAAACTCCTTCGATGGATCAAAGAAATCTGAACTCATCATATCAAAAGCAGTTTGCAGGTCGCTTAAGATATCAGAGATATTTGAATCTACTGTATCCCTTGTTGGGAAATCATTACCACCCTTGAAGGTTTTAATATAAGGCACTCCTAAGTCACCACCAACGTACTGCTGACCGTAAGTCTTAAGAAGGTCATAGTGAGCAAGGGCTCTAATAGCATAAGCCTGGCCTTGTATATGAACTGCATATGCACGCTCACTTTCACTTAGTTCCAAAGTAGACAGATCTGTTTGGATTAGAATATTCGCAACCGCTATCACTTCATACGCATTATCCCATATATAGACACTATTAGGAAGATACTGGAATGCAGCTTCAGTTGAAAAACGCCCTGAGTTACCATTTGAGAATACATTCTCAGTCCTAACCTCGTTAGTTACAAGATAATCTCTACCGTAGTATCCAGATGAAGAAAAACGGTTATAAGCTCCTTTTAAAACCCCTTCCATATCTCCTACACTCAGGATAGCATTAGCGCTTTCTTTCGATTGCTCCAGTGATGGATCAAGGTCTTCTGTTGAGCATGAGGTTCCCGCAGCAACCATTGCTACAAGAAGGATCATGCCATAAAATTTATTTAAATATCTTTTCATAGTTTTTTAAAGTTTTAAGTTAACACCGAATACTACTGATTTTACCGGAGGTGTAGTAATACTTGTAAATCCTGTTGCATCAACTTCGGGATCATGTAACAAATTATCATCTTTCACCCAGGTATACAAGTTAGTACCTCTCACGAAAACTCTTGCACTGCTGATTCCTATAGCTTCAGTGATATTAGAATTGAAATCATAACCTACTGTAACGTTTCTTAAACGGAAGTAATCACCATCATGAAGGAACTTAGAATTATAAGTCCATGGCTCACCACCGAAAATAGATTTTGTTACTCTGGTTTGATCACCTGGCTGTTGCCATCTGTCTAATAGCGCGTCATATCCATTATAGAAAGCTGTCGCGTAAAGGTTTGGCTGATTGATATATCTGTGCCAGGACTCATAGATCTGGTGTCCACCAGCATAATAACCAGAAGCATCAACGAAAAAGCCTTTAAAATCAATATGAATATTCATACCGGCAGTAATACTAGGAAGAGCACTAGATCCCTGATACACACGGTTAGCCTCCACAAATTGGGTAGTTGTTTCAGTACCTTCTCCATCAACATACCAAGTATCAACCCCTGTTTCAGGATCTACTCCTGCCCAGGTTGGAAGGAACCACTCATTTACCAATGTGCCTGCCGCTGAACGCTGACTTCCGGAAGGTGCATTAGGATTAGTTACTGCAATCTCATTTCCATTAGCGTCCTGAGCAACTTCAAGTACTTCGTTATCTACAGTACCTACGTTACCACCAATACTAACGTTAAAGTCTGAGCTTCTTACTACATCAACATCCAATTCAGCCTCGAAACCTTTGTTCTCCATACGACCAATGTTTCTAAACTGGCTATCAAATCCAGTAGTAAAAGACAAAGGCACATCAAGTAACAGGTCCTGAGATTCTCTTCTATAGTAGGCCAGGGAACCTGTTAACCTATTTTGCCAAAGTCCAAATTCAACTCCCGCATCAAAAGTATAACTGGTCTCCCAGGTAAGATCTTCATTACCATAGGTAGCAGGATAAGCAGCACCTGTACCTGCATAATCAGCGTCATAATTGAAAAGTACCTGATACTGATTTAAGTCGATATTTGCGTTACCAGTTTTACCGTAAGACGCTCTTAATTTAAGGCTGTTCACAAAATCACTTCCTGCAAGGAAACTTTCTCTGTGAAGGTTCCAGGCTGCACCTACAGACCAGAAGTCACCCCATCTGTTATTTGATGCGAATCTTGAGTTACCTTCACGACGGTAAGTACCGTTCAATATATATCTGCTATCGTAATTATAGGAAGCAGTTCCAAGATAAGAAGCAACCGCCCAGTCTGTAAATTCACCAAAAGCTCCTGTAGGGCTCCCTGCTGAACTCACGTTGGTCAATCCATCAGTCACGAATTGCTCAGCTTCAGCAGCAATAAAGTTTCTTCTGTACTTCTGATATTCCTGAAGAACTTTGAAATCAAAATTGTGATCTCCGAAACTCATTAAATAATCAATAGAGTTCTGGAACACATAAGTCACAGTATTTCTGCTAGCCTGGTAACCATAACCATTAGTATCATCACCATCACCTCTTACACGGTTATTGTAAGTTTTATAGTTATATACCTGATAATCTACAGAGAATCTGGTAGTGAAAGAAAGATTCTCTATTGGTGTTTGCCAGGCTAATGAGTTGTTACTCAAAATTCTTGTAAGCTTAGACTCATCAATATCTTCTCTACCAACATATAATGGGTTAGGAATAGTAGTTCCTAAATTAATTGTACCATCTTCATTATATGGGGACTCTATAGGACTCTGAAAATATCTCGCAGTATGAGGAGATGAGAAATAAGCACTTCCTTCAAGAAGTCCATCCTGAAATGAATGTGAACCAGTGTTAGAAGAACTGAATTCGAAATTATCTGAGATACTTTTTGTAAGGTTCAGGGAACCTGAGATTCTCTGGAAATCAGAATTAATTACGGTAGCCTCCTGATCGAAATACCCTACAGAAGCGTAAAAGGTATGATCTTCTCCACCTCCATTAGCAGAAATTGTGTGTTCCTGAACCGGCGCATCCTCATTCTTAATAACTTCATCCCAGTTACCCTCAGGTCTACCTGCAGCATTCCATGCAACATAACCACCATAATCACCTAAATTCTCGGCTTCAAAATCTTTTGCAGCTTCCATAGATCCCACTCCGAAAGTATTCATAATACCTTCGTAGTATAGCATCTCTCTTTCTGCACCTGTTAACATATCAGGACCTTCGATCGCATTGTTAGTGAAACCGTAGTATGAACTAACATTTACAGAAGTAGCACCACTCTTACCTGACTTGGTTGTAATTACAATTACCCCATTGGCACCTCTGGCACCATAAGCAGCTGTAGCTGACGCATCTTTAAGTACAGTAATACTTTCAATATCATTCGAGTTCAAACTGGCAAGAGAAGAAAGCGATGAAGTAGCATTACTTCCACCAACGTTAGTATTGATGATTGGCACTCCATCAATCACATATAATGGATCATTCCCCGCATTAATCGAGCTGATACCACGAATACGGATATCCTGTACAGATCCCGGTGTACCTGAAGAAGTTGAGATTTGAAGACCTGAAACCTTACCCTGTAAGGCCTGATCTACAGTAGCCATAGGAGTTTGCTGAAGATCTTCAGAACCTATCTGCACTGCAGAACCAGTTAAATCCTCACGCCTTTTAGAGACGTAACCCATTACCACAACTTCTTCCAAAGCCCCGGTATCTACCTTCAATGTTACATCAATTACATCAGATGCTCCAACCACCATCTCCTGTGGGGTAAAACCAACATAACTAAACACTAAAGTAGAACCTTCGTCTACAGTAATGCTGTAATTACCATCAAAATCAGATTGAGCTCCATTGTTGGTCCCCTTTTCAATAACATTTACTCCAGGGAGTGGCAAGCCATCTTCATCCACAACCGTACCTGATACGGTTTTTTCTTGTGCAAAACCAATTTGCACAACTAACACCAATAACAGCGTTAGAAATCCATTTAATCTTTTTTTCATTATTTGTTAAATTTGAATTAGCCACGCCAAAAATCATAATAAATTCTTAATAAAACAAAATTATTTTTCAGGATAAATCTTTACAACGAAACAGGCTATTCCTAACATGCACAGTTTATTAAGCATTCCCGATTTTAAGATTTGTTAAGTCTCGAATATCAATATTTTCTTAATATTTTTGTCCCATGCTATCTTTTTATAATTTAAAATTTTCTGTTGCTGGAACCGATGAAGCCGGAAGAGGCTGCCTGGCAGGACCCGTAACGGCTGCGGCTATAATTTTACCAGAAAACTTTGAAAATGAACTTATTAACGATTCCAAGGCATTAAACCTAACCACCAGGAACAGTTTAAGGTTGTGCCTGGAGGAAGAAGCAATCTGCTATGGAGTTGCCCATGTCTTCATGGAAGAAATTGACAAAATAAACATTCTTAATGCCTCCATCCTTGCCATGCACAGGGCTCTCGAAAAGTTAAACAAAACTCCCAACCATATTATCGTTGATGGAAACCGTTTTAAACCTTTTAGAAACATACCTTATGAGTGCATTATAAAAGGGGATGGGAAATACATGAGCATAGCAGCAGCCTCCATTCTGGCCAAGACTCACAGGGATGCATATATGGAACAGATCCATCAAGAATTTCCTATGTATAACTGGAAAAAGAATAAAGGCTATCCAACTAAAGAGCATCGGGCGGCAATAGAAAAATATGGTAGCACAAAATATCATCGAAAAAGTTTTAAACTACTTCCCGATCAATTGACGATTGATTTCTAAGTTCTTATTTTTGGCATAAATCTAAGCACGGCATATGAAAAAACTGACCCTACTGGTTCTCTCCTTATTTATTTTCGCATGTTCAGATAATACAAAAAAAGAGTTCAGTTTAACCGATCATATTCCCGATGACACAGAGATTTTCGTTGTTTCCCAGAACATTCATGCATTCATACAGGAACTTGGCAACAATGATTTTATAGAAAGAAGTGAATTCCCATTAAAAGAAAGAATATCTTCACAATTGGAATTCCTGGAATACCTTAAGCTGGATCATGAGACAGGGATTAGCTTTTCAAATCTTGCCTCCAAGACATTTACTTTTACCATTAGAACTAAACAGGATTCAGCTTTGGTCCGGCTGGACTCTGTAAAAAACAAGTCTGTCGAAACCATCAGTGAAGCTAACATCGATTTTAAACGAATAAAAATCGATAATACAACTTTCTTTCTCCACGAAACCGGCAATACAGCCATATTAAGCAATTCCAGGCAGAAAATCCTGGACATCGGGAACCGTAAAAATTTGTTAAAAGATGAAAGCTTTGAAAAAGCCTTTAAGGCCTCAGATCCAAACAAAGCTTCCGTTTTCATAAGACATAATGCTATTGCAGAAATTTCAGGTTTCTTCGGGAAGTTTAATTTTCCAGCCTTTGAAAATCTGGCAAAATGGAGTGTTCTGGATCTGGATATTACGGCTTCAGAAGTGAGTGCGAATGGTTTGAGCCTAGCCAATAATTCCTCCGGCCTACTTCAGGCATTTTCAGGCACAAACCCAAAAAATATCGAAAGCTCCAGGGTATGTCCCGAAGATTTTTTGAGCATGTATGCCATTAGCTATTCCTCCTTTGAAAAACTCTATTCCAGGCTTCCAAAAATAAAGAAAGACAGCAGCCAGGCTAATTTCCCCAAAGTTCTGGAACATACACGGGAAATTGCATCGATTCAGCTTAAAGATGGTGAAATGGTGGTATTAAATGCTGTGGAAATTGAAGCCGCAAAGGAACAGCTAGCGGGAATAGGGAATCCCGTAGAAACTTATCGAGGATCCGCAATTTTAGAGTTGAATGAGGGTTTTGATCTGCACAGGATGTTACCGGATCTTCTTAGTATGGAAGAAAATAGATTCTATACCATCATTGAACATTTTATCATTTTTTCGAATGATGCGGATGTCCTTAAAAAGGTTCTTACAGATTTTCAGAATTCAGATGTCATTTCAGAAAGAACACATTATAACGAATTAATGGCGTCACTTTCTTCTGAATCCTCGATGATTTTCATTGCACGACTCCCTGAATTTATTAATAACACAACTGAAAATAATAAATCTCAAAAACTGAAATTCAGAAAAAATAGCCTGGCCGCATTGCAGGTAATAAATGAAGGTGATTTTGCCCATCTTCACGGAATATTCTCCAATTCTGAAAATACGACAGTTGCTGGGAACGGTGCTGAACAGGTCGCTTCCTTTAAGCTGGCAAAACCTATGGTCACCAATCCTGTATTCTTTAAAAATCATCGTACAGACCAGATGGATATCGTTGTTCAGGACGAGAGCAATTTGCTTTACCTTATATCCAATAAAGGGAACATCTTCTGGAAAAAACAAATGGACAGTCAGATCACCAGCCCAATTTTCCAGGTGGACCTTTTCAAGAACGGAAACCAGCAACTGGCCTTTTCTACTGGCTATAATATGGAAGTCCTGGACCGGAATGGCAACAAAGTGGAAGGATTCCCTATTAGATTCAATAGTGCACTTACTCAACCTCTTTCGGTTTTTGATTATGACAAAAACCGGAATTATCGTTTTGTACTTACCCAAAACCAAAGGCTCTACATGGTTGGGCCCAAGGGAAAAGCTATAAGGGGATTTGATTTTGAAAAAGCAGAAAGTGATGTTATTAAAGCTCCCAAACATATAAGATTAGGTACAAGGGATTATATACTCGTGGCCGAAGAATCCGGAAAGTTAAACATTCTAAGCAGGCAGGGAAATATCAGGGTGCCGGTCACAGAGAATATTGATTTTTCTGAAAACGACTGGTACGGACATAATGGAAAATTTGTTTCCACCGCTCCTGAAAATGACCTGATTGAAATTTCACAGCAGGGTGAAGTATCAACAAAGAATCTGGAACTGGCGGAAAACAACAGAGTGGTTGCTAATGACGATCACCTTGTGTATCTCAATGAAAATCAGCTATCCATTGATGGCACAACCATCAATCTTGATTATGGATTATATACCGATCCTCAACTCTTTGAATTTAAGAAAAGAACCCTGATCGCTCTTACTGACACCCAGACCCATAAAGTGTATGTGTTTGACCAAAAAGGAAAATTACTTGAAGGATTCCCGGTTTATGGAAATTCTCCGGTTGATATTTCAAATGCCGATCTGGACTCAAGATTGGAGCTTGTTGTCAAAGGGGAAGATGATGAGATTCTTCTATATAAACTTTAGGCAATCTTCATTTGCGCTTCAAAGAGGCTGGCGAAATGTTTCAGAAGCTTTTGTTCCACTTCTTCCATATCAATTTCCTTCTTCCCAAGTTCTACATTTAAAGAAGTTACAGCTTTTCCCTTGATTCCACATGGAATGATATTATCAAAATAGCCAAGGTCAGCATTAACATTCAGTGCAAAGCCATGCATGGTTACCCAGCGACTTGCCCTTACTCCCATTGCACATATCTTCCTGGCGAAAGGAGTCCCAATATCCAGCCAAACTCCTGTTTCCCCTGGACTCCTACCGGCCTTCAAGCCATATTCAGCCAGGGTAAGGATCACCATTTCTTCAAGCAGGCGAAGATATTTATGAATATCGGTAAAGAAATTGTCAAGATCCAGAATTGGATATCCTACTATCTGGCCGGGACCATGATAGGTTATATCCCCTCCTCTATTGATCTTATAGAAAGTAGCATTTTTCTCCTTAAGCTCTTTTTCAGAGATCAGCAAATTCGCGGCATCACCACTTTTACCTAAAGTATAAACATGAGGATGCTCCACAAATAAGAAATAGTTTCTGGTGGGAAAATTAGTCTCCTCTCTCCTGTTCTTTATCTTCAGGTCAAGGGTTTCCCTGAACAATTCTTCCTGATAATCCCAGGTTTCCTTATAATCCTTCACTCCTAAATACCGGACCTCAACTTCTTTGTTCATACCTAGGATTTGGGATTATTTAAGATTATTAATGCGGCGATCACGCCAGGAACCCATCCTAAAAGTGTAAGTATCAACACAATGATGATAGAGCCGCAGCCTTTATCATAGACGGCTAATGGCGGAAATAATATAGATAAGATAACTCTCCAAATACTCATTGAAGCAAATTTTCATGCAAAGATAGAATTATTATTTCGGCTTTTAATTGCGTTGTGTGGCAGGCTGATAGTCACTATATTTGCATCCGCATTTTGTTGAATCCTCTCCCTAAACCTCTCCCAGAAGGAGTGGAGAAAAAAGAATCCTGAAAGGATTTTAATTTAAGGGGTGGGGAGATCAGTTAGAAAAACATAGATATATGCAGCAGTTATCAGAACAGGAACAAATTAGACGAGAAAAATTATCGGCCATTCGTAAAGCCGGCATAAATCCCTACCCCGCAGATCTTTTTCCGGTAGATCACACTACCACAGATATCAGGGAAAATTTTGAAGAAGGAAAGAAAG
>JAWWBH010000058.1:0-13084 GCA_033721075.1 Christiangramia sp. | reverse complement strand
CACAAAGAATTAAACAATTCCTTACCGGCAGCAGGATCCCCTAAATCGGAACCTGCAGAAGACTGTTCAGCAGACGCCTCGACTCCCGACTGATCGGCAGCAGTGGTATCCTGAGAAGCATCATTCTGAGCAAAGCCAAAGAATGTAAATGAAAATAAAAATGCTACGCTAAAGAGTAGTTGTCGCGAAGTTGAATGGCGGTAAATCACCTTTTTCATATTGTAAGTTCGATTAACGTCTAAACTTTGGTACGGTTTTTACACTCAGTATTTTAGGGCTAAAAACCTAAAAAGGTACCTTTAAATTCGTGCACAAAAGTAATACTTCTGGTGGATTTTAGGAATGTTACATAAGTGTTAATCCATAATTTATATCAGTTCTAAATAATAAATTAGAACTCGTTTAAGTTATTTAATTTTACATTTGTCAAAAAGCTGAAACATTATGAGAAACCTGAAATTTTCGCATCTAATAGCACTCACCGCAATCGCTTTCTTTTTCAATATGGAATCACGAGCTCAGCAAGCATCGGTGAACGTTCAACAAAGCGGAAAAATTGAAAAGCTGATGGAGGTCAAGAAGGAACTGAATAGAAATAACCGCATAGGAGATCGTTATGTGATTCAGTTATTTTATGGAGATAACGGCGAAGCCAATGAAGTGATACAAAAATACCGGAACCTTTATTCCTATCCTTCCCAGATAACCTATGAAGCCCCAAATTACAAGGTATGGGTAGGCAACTTTAGAAATCGTCTTGAAGCAGACAGGGCATTACTTAAAATAAAAGACAACTTTCCGGCAGCCTTTATTCCAAAACCTCAGCGTAAATAAAACAGCCCTTACAGGTTTTGAAAACCTGTGAGGTTTAGTCTAAAAACCAAAAAAGCGGCTGAAATCAGCCGCTTTTTTTATGAATTATATCAACTCTATTATTTAAGAGTCTTTTTAACCTCAACTTCTCTAAAGGCCTCAACAACATCACCTTCTTTGATATCATTGTAGTTCTTAATCTGCATACCACAGTCATAACCTTTAGATACTTCTTTCACATCATCCTTGAATCGCTTAAGTGAGGACAGCTCTCCAGTGTATATTACCACGCCATCCCGTATCAAACGAACTCCGGCGCTTCTGTATATCTTACCAGAGGTAACCATACATCCTGCGATAGTTCCAATCTTGGAAATCTTGAATGTTTCCCTGATCTCTGCAGTACCTGTAATCTCTTCTTTAAGTTCAGGCGACAGCATTCCTTCCATCGCATCCTTCAGGTCATTGATCGCATCATAGATGATAGAGTAAGTCCTGATATCGATTTCTTCCTTATCGGCCACCTGCCTAGCATTACCTGCCGGGCGAACATTAAATCCAATAATAATAGCATCTGATGCTGAAGCGAGCAACACATCACTCTCGGTGATCGCACCAACTCCTTTATGTATGATATTCACCTGGATCTCTTCAGTAGAAAGTTTCTGGAAACTATCAGTAAGTGCCTCAACAGAACCATCCACATCCCCTTTAAGAATGATATTCAATTCTTTAAATTCACCAAGGGCAATACGTCTACCAATTTCATCAAGAGTAATATGACGCTGGGTTCGTACATTCTGCTCACGTTGCAATTGTGTTCTTCTGGCAGCAATATCCTTAGCCTCACGCTCATCTTCCATCACCTTGAAGGTATCACCTGCCTGTGGCGCACCATCAAGACCAAGTATTGAAACAGGAGTTGACGGGCCGGCTTCTTTCACTTCCTTACCTCGTTCATCATGCATGGCTTTAACCTTACCACTATGACGACCGGCAAGAACATAGTCACCAACCTTCAGGGTACCTGACTGAACAAGTATTGTAGCTACATAACCACGACCCTTATCAAGGAAAGCTTCCACAACTGTTCCTTTAGAAAGTTTATCAGGATTAGCCTGGAGTTCAAGGATCTCTGCCTCCAGAAGCACTTTTTCAAGTAATTCCTTAACTCCCTGACCAGTTTTAGCCGAGATATCGTGAGACTGTATTTTACCTCCCCAATCTTCGACCAGTAAATTCATATTGGCCAGCTTTTCCTTGATCTTTTCAGGATTTGCCGTAGGAAGATCAGATTTGTTGATCGCAAAAACGATAGGTACTCCTGCAGCCTGGGCGTGAGAGATCGCCTCTTTCGTTTGAGGCATCACATCATCATCTGCCGCGATCACGATGATCGCAATATCTGTCACCTGGGCACCACGCGCACGCATCGCCGTAAAGGCTTCGTGACCCGGTGTATCCAAGAAAGTAATTTTTTGTCCGTTATCAAGTTTTACTCCATAAGCACCGATATGCTGCGTTATACCACCACTTTCACCAGCGATCACATTTTCCTGACGGATGTAATCCAGTAATGATGTTTTACCATGGTCAACATGACCCATAACAGTTACGATTGGAGCTCTTGGTTCAAGATCTTCAGGATTCTCCTCTACCTCCTCAACGGTTTCTTCAACATCGGCAGTAGTGAATTCAACCTCATATCCAAATTCTTCAGCAACTATGCTTAAGGTTTCAGCATCAAGACGCTGATTCATAGTCACCATCATACCAAGGGACATACATGCAGAAATAACTTTGGTCACTGAAACATCCATCATGGTTGCAACCTCACTTACGGTTACGAATTCAGTTACCTTCAATACCTTTTCGTCAGATTCCTGCTGTGCCTGATCCTGTTCAGATCTTTGACGGTGCTGGTCTCTTTTCTCTCTACGGTATTTTGCTCCCTTACCTTTGCTGGATTTTCCCTGAAGTTTTTCAAGGGTCTCACGCACCTGCTTTTGCACTTCTTCTTCGGTAGGCTCTTCTTTAGCGATTGGCTTACCTCGTTTGCGTGCACCTCTTTTTCCTGGTCCCTGAGCGCCTCCGCCTTTTACATCTTTACTGATGCGGCGACGACGTTTTTTACGCTTATCTTTCTTATCCTCTTCTGAAGATGGCTTCTTCTCTTCCTTCTTCTTAACGGGCTTCTTGAATTGTGAAAGGTCAATCTTTTTACCAGTGAAGTTAGGACCGCTTAGCTTGGTGTACTTGGTTTCAATTGTACTTGATTCCTCTTTCTCCTCTTCTTTCGGTTCCTTCGCCTCCTCTTGCTTTGGCTCAGATTTTTTCTCTTCCTTTACTTCTTCTTTTTCTGCTTTTGCAGCAGGCTTTTCGGGCTCTTTAGGGGCTTCAGCTTCTTTGACAGGTTCTTCGGCTGGAGCTTTAGATTCCTCTTCTTTAGGGGCTTCTTCTTTAACTTCTTCCTTCGGTTTTTCACCCGGCTTCTGATCCAGGTCTATTTTCCCGACGGTCTTAGGACCTTCGAGTTTAGCCCTGCTGGAAATAGCTTCTTCTTCCTTCTCTTTCTTCTCCTCTTCAGCCTTACGCTTTTCTTCAATTTCCTTTCGCAGCTCTTCCTTCTCTTTCTTTCTTTCTTCTCCAACTTCTTTGGAAGCTACCTTTTTACTCTTGTCGGTTTGGAACTCGTCAGAAAGCACCTCGTAGATTTCTCCCGAGATTTTGGTAGTTGGACGTGCGTCTATCTCGTAGCCCTTGGAATTAAGATACTCCACAGCCCTGTCTAACGAGATATTAAACTCACGTAGAACTTTATTTAATCGCATTGTTTTTGCTTCTGCCATAAATTGCCCTCTAAATTACCTCTTTTAATGTATTCTTCGTTATAAAAAATATTATTCTTCAAATTCTGAACGGAGAACAGCCATCACATTTTTAATGGTTTCCTCCTCAAGATCTGTACGACGAACAAGATCGTCAACATCCTGTTCCAGTACTGCCTTAGCAGTATCCAGACCAATCTTTGAAAATTCGGCTATCACCCAATCCTCAATTTCGTCTGTAAACTCTTTCAACTCAACATCTTCTTCTACTCCTTCACGATACACATCGATCTCATACCCGGTCAATTGACCTGCAAGTCGAATGTTATGTCCGCCACGACCAATTGCTTTTGAAACCTCTTCTGGCTTAAGCATAACCTCGGCGGTCTTATTTTCTTCATCCATCTTGATGGAAGTTATCTTCGCAGGACTCAAGGCCCTGGTAATGAATAACTGGTCATTATTGGTGAAGTTTATCACGTCTATATTCTCATTCCCCAATTCACGAACTATACTGTGAATCCTGGACCCTTTCATACCAACACATGCTCCAACCGGATCGATCCTGTCGTCATAAGAATCTACAGCTACTTTGGCTTTTTCGCCAGGAACACGTACAACTTTTTTAATTGTGATCAAACCATCAAACACTTCCGGGATTTCCTGTTCGAATAATTTCTCAAGGAATCCGGGAGCAGTCCTGGACATAATGATCGTAGGCTTGTTACCTTTTAGTTCCACGCTCTCGATGATCCCCCTCACATTCTCTCCCTTACGGAAGAAATCTGATGGAATCTGGCGGTCTTTAGGAAGCACGATCTCATTTCCTTCATCATCAAGAAGAATAATGGCTCTGTGCCTTATATGATGAACTTCCGCAGTATAAATCTCTCCTTCAAGATCTTTGAACTGCTTGTAAATATTAGTGTTATCATGCTCATGGATCTTAGAGATAAGATTTTGACGCAAGGCCAGAATCGCTCTTCGTCCAAGATCTGCAAGCTTCACTTCTTCTGAAACATCCTCTCCGACCTCAAAATCGGGCTCGATCTTCCTGGCCTGAGTAAGAGAGATCTCCCTGTTAGGATCCTCTACTTCACCATCGGCTACCACCACTCTGTTTCTCCAAATTTCAAGATCCCCTTTATCAGGGTTTACAATAATATCAAAATTATCGTCTTCTCCATACTTTTTCTTTAAAGCATTTCTAAAAACATCCTCTAAAATCGCCATTAAAGTTACACGATCTATGAGCTTATCATCTTTAAACTCAGAGAATGACTCAATCAACGCGATATTTTCCATATCAATTTGTGATTAAAATGTTATTTTAACTTTTGCTTCCACAATATCAGAATAAGGCAAAACCACCTCTTTCTGAACTGTTATTTTTCCTTTACCTACCGGTTTTGGTTCTCTTGCCTTCCAGGAAAGCTTTATCTCATTATCATCGGCAGTCATAAGATCTCCTTCGAACTTGTCATCCGCGGTTTTCACCTTCAACTTCCTGCCTAAGTTTTTTTTGTATTGTCTCGGCATCAAGAGAGGTTCTGAGACTCCCGCCGAAGTTACCTCAAGGGAAAAGTCTTCTTCATCCCTGTCGAGGTTATGCTCTATAGCACGGCTTACCTTTATACAGTCATTTACTGAAACTCCTTCATCCCCGTCTATTACAACCTTAATATGGTTCGCGGAGTTCACTTCAAGGCTTATTAAAAATAAGGAATTATTTTCTTCGAAGACCTTCTGCGCTAACTTTTCTACCTTCTCCTTCAGCATATGTTTATAAAAAGAGGGGACTTATGTCCCCTCGCTGCACTTTTTTAGTTTCAACGCTGCAAATATAGCAATTATTTCCAAGTATAAAAACGTGATAATAAATGAAATATTCTTTGTAATTTTAATTATACATTCACTCAAAAGCCATTACTCACCGCCATGAAAAACATCCTAGTTCCCACAGACTTCAGCGACCAGGCAGAAAAAGCCTTAAAAGTGGCCGCTCAATTGGCCAGAAAGTTCGATGGAGAGATCTATTTACTGCACATGCTGGAATTGCCGCTTCAGCTAATAGACCCAGTTCAGGGAAGTAGTCATAATTTACCCGAAGCCATATTTTTCATGAAACTTGCCCACCAGCGTTTCTCCAATTTGATGAAGAAACCCTATCTGGAAGGAATAAAAATACACGAGACCGTTGAGTTTCACAGGGCTTTTGAAGGAATCATGGAAATTGGCCGCGAAAAGAAATGTGACCTTATTGTCATGGGGTCCCATGGAACAAGCGGTTTTCAGGAAATGTTCATAGGTTCCAATACTGAAAAAGTAGTAAGACATTCCGAGATCCCCGTATTGGTGATCAAGAACGAGATTCCAAATTTTGAAATCGACAATTTCATTTTTGCCACCGATGCTAATATTGAACACAAACACACTTTGAGGAAAGCGATAAAGTTTGCCAGTACCATTGGAGCAAAACTTCATCTTTTGTTCGTGAATACTCCTAATAATTTTATGACCAGCGAAGAAGCTACCGAGAGAATGGGGAAATTCATTAATGAGTCAAATCCTGACAATTACGAGATACATATATATAATGACATTAGTGTAGAAAAAGGTATTTTACACTTTGCCGAAAAAATGAATGCGGGATTAATTGGTATTAGCACACATGGCCGCAAAGGACTGGCTCATTTCTTTAACGGCAGCATTAGTGAGGACCTCGTAAATCACGCGAACCGGCCTGTAATTACCTTCAAGATCTAAAGGAAGGTTTTTAACGCACCGCTTTTTATAAGATTCCAGAAATAATTCCAGAATGAACGGGTTTTGTCTCGGGTATAGCTTATATCCTTATATTCGGCCTTTTTATCCAGGGCTTTATTCTTCACAAGCAGATTTGCCAGGGCTGAAATGATCTTATTCTTTCTTTTTCCATCCTTCCGAAGCACCTCAACTTTAAAATCATTGTATTCCAGCCTCATATCACCCTCAGCTTTATTGTTGTTCCCGGCAAAATTAAAGTACATATTCAGTATCTCTCCTTCTGCTAAGATATTCATTGCAGGCTTCATAAACTTATTCATGGGCTCTGCCGGCAGCCGTCCCATATCACCGGAGACCTGGAACCTGTCATAAGGATTACTAATATCAAATTGTATATTTACCTGCAAGGGTGCAATCTTCATAAAATGGGCATTCACATCGATGTTCGTCTTTGGAAAATCCTCCCTCCCCAATCCAATATTAGTAAGATTCGTAATACTTGCATACAGATTCGAAAATTCAACAACTCCAGGCTCCCTGTTTTCATGCATCTTTTCTTCATATCTTATATAAGCCTTTTTCACCTGTATACTATCCACATCAAGTTTTACAGGCAGCTTTCTTATCATAGAGCTGTACATAGGCTTATAGCTGGTATCATCTGGTTTCAGCTTATCTCTGTAAATATTGAATTGAGCCCCCGTTATCCCGGTGAATGAATTCCTAATATTCAGGGTATCATTCTCCAAAGTCCAGCTTAAATCATTCATAGAGATCGAATCTATCTTCAAATCATACCGGTCCTTTTCAACCGGAATTGTCTTTTGATGTCCAGATCTGGAATACTTAGGAATTATCCTGAAATCCTTTACCAGCACCATATTATCATCTATATGAAGGTTGCGGGCCGAGATTTCATGCTGAGCATCCAGATCATAAAAAATACTATCGGCTTCCAATAACAGCAGGTCATAATTAAATGGGACAGATTCTTTTAAAGTTTCGGAATTGATACGAACATTCTTTAAATTAATAGTGTTGATCTTTGTATAAAGCCTGTGCCGCGAACTATCCTTTTCAAATATCTTCAAACTCCCGCCCCTAATATTCACCTTATCAAGAAGGATCTTGGAATTAAATCCCGAGGTCTTTTTAGGTGATGCGGTATCCTTTTCCTCTTCAGGTAAGTTATAGACCCTTATCACAGGATTGGAAATATTGAGATCGCCAGCAATAATATCCTTTCTGGTAATATATTTCCAAAGCTTTATATTATTGACAAGAATGGTATCTACCGTTAAGGATTTACCTTTTATTTTAAAAGCCGGCTGTATAACTTCAGCTTTTCTGTCTAAAAGTTTTACATCAACTTTTTCGAATTTTGCATTCACCTTTTCAAGGTTGGTCTCCAGGGCAGTTTTTATATTCTTTTCGAGGTAATTATTCAGAAATAATAACGACAAAGCCAAAAAGCCTATTCCAATAAGAATCCCGACAGCGAATTTTGTAGATCTTTTCAATTAAAGGGGTTGATTTTGTTAGAAGCAATTTACAATTCGCGGGAATTTAGAGATAATGTTTAAGAATTTTTAACTTAAAAGATTGTGAGACAGCGCATCCCCAAGTTAAATTTTCGTCAAACTTAATTCTTTCCTTTCCCGGTACGATAATTGGGTGCTATATTTGGACAGATTCAAAAAAGAAAAAATGTTTTTTAAAGTCGGCATAAAAATATTGTTTGTAGTAACCGAGATCTTCCTTGGATTCTACAGCCTGCTTATAAGTGACAGTTTGTTGCTGAAATTCATATTTTTTGCCGTTACGGCGGCTATCATCGCCTTTGGTATGCTGAAAACACTTAACAGGGTGCTTCCCACAAACAGTGATAATTTTGAGTTGGATAAGGAAGAAAATGAATAGATTGTAACTATACAGATTTAAAATAGATCCAATCCGTTGTTGAACACGACGGATTTTTTTATTTACATTGGCATTTAATTTTAATTAGAAGTACATGAGGCTTATTTGCCTTGCAGATACCCATAACCAGCATCATGATATAGCCATCCCGGAAGGGGATATTCTTATACATGCGGGAGACTGTACTGATGGAGGAACCAGGAACGAGACTTCAGATTTCCTGGAATGGTTCAATGATCAGCCTCATAAAAATAAGATTCTTGTCCCGGGAAATCACGATTTTTTCTTTCAAAAACCTGAGAATTTAAAAGATCTTCCCGAAGACATTCACCTATTAATAGACCGAGGTGTTGAAATTGAGGGATTGCAGTTCTGGGGTTCACCCTATACTCCGGGAATTGGCAACTGGGCTTTTAATCGTGAAAGGGGAGCTGATATAAAAATGCACTGGGACCTTATTCCGGCAACAACAGATATTTTGATCACACATACACCTCCTCACGGAATTCTGGACCAAATTGGCAGCGGCGTGAATTTGGGATGTGAAGAATTAAGCCGAACTTTAGAAATTGTCCAACCAAAATATCATTTCTTTGGACATATTCATCATTCATCTGGCCGATTAACACGTTCCAATTCGCAATATTATAACCTTTCCATTCTTGATGAACGCTTCAGAATAATGAACTCACCGGTGGTTCTTGATCTTTAAAGCAAAGAATTTCTTAATTCTTTTCTCTCCAAGTTAAAAATTTATTAACGAGGAAAGTATTACATTTTTTTTAACAGCTTTTATCCTGTGTAGTAGTATTTTAGCCGTTGAAGAATATGATGAAAACGACACCTATGAACAGAATTGCTACCCCCGAGATCATTGATGAAATCAAAAATCTCATTTCTTACAGTATTAATAATAGGACCCTGGAGAATTCTAATTTCCAGACTATGCATCGCGCCATCATCAAAAAGTACTTCGAGGCAAAGCATGTAAATATCGATTATAAAAATCAAACAATCGATATGCAACTGCCTGTAGGCGGTAGAAGATATACCAGTATCACTTTTGAATGCCAGGATATTGAAAGATTTCTTAAATCCTGCCTTAAGAAAGATGAAAAGAGTCTTTTCTTCTATCACAGCCTTTTAACACACTACAACGTGATATCGGCTGCATAGATACAATTTAGCCCCAATAATTATTAGTATAAAGCTTCGGTCCCTACACCGGGCTTTTTTTATTTTACGGCCTTACCAATTTCAACCAGCTTGCCCACATTTATAGGTTTTGATAAGAAACCCGCCAAACCGGGATACTCTTCCATTTTTACTTTATCAGAATAAGAAATGGAAGAGGTAACAATATAAATATCACATTTTTCGAACAGAGAGGGATAAGAGTTTTGAAGTAATTCAATAAACTGCCATCCATCCATGGCCGGCATATTGATATCCAGTAAGATCACTCTTGGGAGGCTGGTTTCCGGATTCTTAAGATCCTCAAGAGCATCCACTGCATTCATATAAAAGAAAGCCTTTTCGAATACTCTCGCTCTGGAAATTAGCTTTCTTATGATCCTTTGGTAGATCTCATCATCATCTATGACACAAATATCGTTTCTCATTTGAAGACCACCTTAAAAGTTGTACCAGCATCAGGCCGACTTTCTACCTCAACAGATCCACCCATGGCATTCACCTGATTCTTGGTAATGAACAATCCTACCCCACGGGCATCCTGCCTTCCTGAAAAAGTTTTATAAAGTCCAAAAACCTTATCGCCATGCTTTTCCATATCTATGCCTATTCCGTTATCCTTGATTTCCAAGACCCAATTTACATCCTCTTTATATCCACGAATTTTAATTTCAGGAATCCGCTCCGGGTGACTGTATCTTAAGGCATTGGTAAGGAAATTAAGAAGCACGCTTTCCATATAGGCCGAGTTAAAAGATACCACCATCTCCTCTGGAACCTCGTTATGCACCATTGCCTCTTTAGATTCTATCTGCAAGCCTAAAAGTTCAATAGTTTTATCGACATACTCAGAAACCCTGATCGGTTTCAAACCAATATCCAAATTAGTATTTATAGAGACCACTTCGTTGAGATCATGAAGGGACTGATTGAGATTCTCAGATACCTTTTTGAGAAGTCTCATATAATTTTGCTTTTCCTCCTCAGAGTCTTCAGTAATGTAAAGTTCTAAGATAGATTCGAGGTTGCTGGAATGTGAACGCAAATTATGAGAAACGATATAGGCGAAATTCAAAAGCCTCTTATTTTGTTCCATCACAAGTTCATAGGATTTAACCAGGTTAAGCTCCGCTTCCTTTTTCCCGGTTATATCCCTTAAATTCACCACATAGCCCTCGATATTCTTTTCTTCCAGGAGATTAGTAAGCGTAGCATTCACCCAGATCCAGGCAGAGCAACTGGTTTTAACCCTCATAATAATTTCGGTATAGGCTTTTCCCGGATTGGCGTTTGCGCATTTGAGCTTCTCAAGTAATAAAGCCCGTTCTTCAGGATGTATCAGAAAAAGAATATCGCTTCCTGAACACAGGAGTTCATCGTAACCGGTAATTCGTTTGAGGGAAGGAGAGCAGTAGATAGCTTCTCCATCTTTGTTTATAATAAGAATTACCTCATTAGAATTTTCCACCAGGGATCTAAAGCGTTTTTCATTCTCTTCAAGTTCTTTCTTAGCTTTTATCCTTGCTGAAATATCTTCCACCAGTGTAATATGGGAGGTAGCTTTTTCTCCACTGGGCCACAAAGCTGAAACATTCAACTTTACCCATAAATGCTCTCCATTCTTTCGTTCCAGTCGCTTTCTCAGGCTATACTCCCTAATCTCATTATTCCTGAGTTGTTTCATTAGCTTCTGGTTTTCTTTAAGATCTTCACGATGAGAAACCATTTTGTAGTTCATTCCTTTTAACTCTTCCTTAGAATAACCTACCAGTTCACGATATCTTTTATTGGTTTCAAGTATGTCACCAGTTTTGGAATCTACCCTCGCCATTCCTATAGCGGCCTGGTTAAAGATGGTTCGGAAATGTAATTCGCTCTTAGCAAGGTCCCTTGCCTGCTCATTTAATCGCGCCTCAAGAATTAAAGGCTGCTTCATTGCATTATAAACGATCCATCCAAATGCTCCTGAAAGAATAAGGATCAAAAATGCAACCGGTACAACCGCGTAAAAAGGTTTATGAGGATCCAGCGGAATGATATAAATCTTCCAGTCTCCATCGGGCAGCGTTATATGTTCTGAATAGGATTCATCTATCCCGGAAACTCCTTTAAGAAAGAATTCCTCTTTTTTGATTACAGGGTTTATTTTTGAAAACTGAAATTTAAAGCGCTCTCCAGAGAGTTCGCGAATCCCCGACTGATCGATAAGATTGTCAAAACCTATAATGACGGCAACAAATCCCCAGAACTCATTTTTTATGAAAACCGGGAGCCTTCCCACAATAGCCAGTCCGCCCTGCCTCAACTCAAAAGGCCCTCCAAAATACATACGCCTGAGCTCAATAGCTTTGTATGCCTCCTCGTTCCTCGTGCTATCCTTTAGAATGTTATAATTTATAGCAGCTTTATTCTCCTCATAAGGATACACTTTTGTAATAATCCCATCGGGAACTATCTCAATAGCATCAATATTAGGATTATTGTCCACCAGTTGCGGAGCTACCTCATCAAAGTTATCGATCTCACCCTCCTTATTGATTTGTAGCGCTAAAGAAATCGCAGCCGAATAACTGTATTTAAGAGATTGTTCAATATTCTGCTCCACTACATCGATTATTCCCTCCATATCAGTCTGCCGGGATTCCTCCAGGATCTGGTAACGCTGCCATAAAATGAAAAAACCGATAACGAGCAGGAACAGGAATGCAAGCAGGCCTAAAAAGAAAGGTTTCCTTTTGGAGATGGTAGTAGGATTTTTAAGGTTTTGCGCCATTCAACGTGGTTAAAGGCTGGTTTAGGGCTTAAATTTTCAGGTGTCAAATATAGGTAATTAGCTGTAAATATGAAGATTAATTGAGTTCGGAGAATTGAGTATTGAGTATTGAGTATTGAGTATTGAGTATTGAGTATTGAGTATTGAGAAGTTAAATAAAGGAATTTTAAATTTTGAATAGTTTATGTCAGGCTGAGCGCCCTGAGCTTGTCGAAGGGCGAAGCCTTTCTCCGGAATGTTGAATTTTGAATTGTTGTTAACGGAGAAGAGAGAATAGAAAATAGAGAAGAGATGTGCTAGGTTTTAAATGGCGAATGACTAATGTCAGGCTGAGCGCCCTGAGCTTGTCGAAGGGCGAAGCCTTCCCCCTGGACTATTGAATTTGATTTAGCTTAAAGCAGTTTTAATCTCCTTTTTTAAAAGATAAATTTTGAATGACCTGTGGTTAAGTCCCAGGGTCTTTGCGAGGCGCAGCCGTGGCAAACTCTTTAGGAATGTTGAATTTTGAATGAGTCTAAAACAGAGGAGAGAGAAGAGAACATAGACTTTAGACTAGGGAGGATATTAAGAATTTTAAATTTTGAATGACCCGTGATTAATTCTCAGGGTCTTTGCGAGGCGCAGCCGTGGCAAACTCTTTTGGAATGTTGAATGTTGAAGGAGTCTAAAACAGAGGAGAGAGAAAAGAACATAGAGTTTAGACTAGGGAGGATATTAAGAATTTTAAATTTTGAATGACCCGTGATTAATTCTCAGGGTCTTTGCGAGGCGCAGCCGTGGCAAACTCTTT
>JAWWBH010000057.1:0-13340 GCA_033721075.1 Christiangramia sp. | reverse complement strand
GAGAGGTAAACAACATTCCATTTCTCCCATTCCGGGGTGGCATCACGCAATCGAACATATCAATTCCTAACGCGATATTTTCAAGAATATTGATTGGCGTTCCAACACCCATCAGGTAACGCGGTTTATCCTCAGGAAGGATTTCGGTCACTACCTCTGTCATGGCATACATTTCTTCCGCAGGTTCACCAACCGATAATCCTCCAATAGCATTTCGTTCAGCCCCGGCATTGGCTATATATTCTGCAGACTGTCTCCTAAGGTCCTTGTAAGTACTTCCCTGGACAATTGGAAATAAGGTTTGCTTATAGTCATAAATCTCTGGCTTCTTTTCGAGGTGGTTTATACACCTGTCCAGCCAGCGATGCGTCATATGCATAGATCGTTTCGCATAATTATAATCACAGGGATAAGGCGTACACTCATCAAAGGCCATGATGATATCGGCACCAATGGCCCTCTGGATCTCCATGACATTTTCTGGCGTAAAGGTATGGTATGAACCATCGATATGAGATTTGAACTTCACCCCTTCCTCTTTGATCTTTCTTCTTTCTGAAAGTGAATATACCTGGTAGCCTCCGCTATCGGTGAGTATATTACGATCCCAGTTCATGAATTTATGAAGACCACCGGCCTTTGTCAGAATATCGGTTTGGGGTCTTAAATATAAATGATAGGTATTCCCTAAAATTATATCGGGGTTTATATCATTTTTAAGTTCACGTTGGTGCACTCCCTTAACCGATCCTACTGTGCCAACAGGCATAAAAATAGGTGTTTCGATTTTTCCGTGATCTGTGGTTATTGTTCCTGCTCGGGCTTTACTACCGGGGTCGGTAGTTAAAAGTTCAAATTTCATAGTTCAATTTAATCGGTGCAAAGATACTCAACTAAAACTCAAATGGAAGCCTTAATAACAGGAAGCCTTGTTAGTATTTTCCCTAAAAAGTTAATAACTGGTCTAATGTTACTTTGTCAAAGCTATTAAAAGAGTTATTTTTGGCATTTTAAAAAACAACACAATTTAAAATGCCAGACATCAACGAATTACAAGATTTTGCTACCCAGGTTCGCAGGGATATTTTAAGGCAGGTTCATAAGGTGAATTCCGGTCACCCGGGAGGATCTTTAGGTTGTACCGAATTTTTTACAGCGCTCTACAAGGTTATAATGGATCATAATACCGACTTTACAATGGACGGTAAAGATGAAGACCTATTCTTCCTCTCAAACGGGCACATTTCACCTGTATTTTACAGTGTACTTGCACGCTCAGGATATTTCCCTGTGGAAGAGTTAAATACCTTCCGCTTAATAGATTCACGTCTTCAGGGACATCCCACTACTCATGAAGGCTTACCAGGAGTAAGAATCGCTTCAGGTTCACTTGGACAGGGAATGAGTGTTGCAATTGGTGCAGCCCAGGCCAAAAAACTGAATAAGGATAAGCATATCGTTTATTCACTTCACGGGGATGGTGAGCTCCAGGAAGGCCAGAACTGGGAAGCCATTATGTATGCTGCCGGAAATAATGTGGACAACCTTATTTCTACAATAGACCTTAACGGGCAGCAGATAGACGGAAGTACAGAAACCGTTTTACCTATGGGTAATCTGAGAGCAAAATTCGAAGCATTTGGCTGGGATGTAATGGAAATTGAAGACGGGAATGATCTGCAACAGGTCATTGATGGATTAAAAGAGGCTAAGTCCCGCACCGGAAAAGGTAAACCTGTATGTGTTCTTATGCACACTGTAATGGGACATGGAGTAGACTTCATGATGCACACACATGCATGGCATGGTAAAGCTCCCAACGATGAGCAACTCGAAACAGCTCTGTCACAAAACCCGGAAACCATCGGAGATTATTAATCTCTTCAATTTCTCACTTCAAATTAAAAATACAATGAAAGAATATAAGAATTCAGGAAGTAAAGATACCAGATCAGGATTTGGGGAAGGCCTTACGGAACTGGGAAGAACTAATCCTAATGTTGTCGCTTTATGCGCAGACCTTGTAGGCTCCCTGAAAATGGATGATTTTATAAAGGAAAACCCTGAACGATTTTTCCAGGTTGGAATTGCGGAAGCCAATATGATGGGTATGGCTGCCGGACTTACAATTGGCGGAAAAATTCCTTTCGCCGGGACCTTTGCCAATTTCGCGACCGGACGAGTTTATGACCAGATACGCCAGAGTATAGCATATTCTGGTAAAAATGTAAAGATATGTGCTTCGCACTCCGGGGTTACCCTTGGGGAAGATGGTGCAACCCACCAGATCCTGGAGGATATAGGACTTATGAAAATGCTTCCGGGAATGACGGTGATCAATACCTGTGATTTCAACCAGACAAAAGCGGCTACATTGGCCATTGCAGAGCATGATGGCCCGGTTTATTTAAGATTCGGAAGGCCAAAAGTTGCTAATTTCACTCCAGAAGACCAGAAGTTTGAAATAGGTAAGGCTGTTCAGTTATATGAAGGAAGCGATGTTACCATCATTGCTACAGGTCATTTAGTATGGGAAGCAATCCAGGCAGCTGTAGAACTCAACGAAAAAGGCATCAGTGCTGAAGTAATAAACATTCACACAATAAAGCCTCTTGATGAGGAAGCCATTATTAAATCTGTTAAGAAAACAGGTTGTGTGGTCACTGCTGAAGAACATAACTTCCTTGGCGGACTGGGAGAAAGTGTAGCCAGAACGCTCGTAGAGAATTTCCCTGCACCACAGGAAATTGTAGCCACCCAGGATACCTTCGGCGAAAGCGGTACTCCTGCTCAACTGATGGAGAAGTATGGACTCAATGCCGCCGCTATAGTTAAAGCAACAGAAAAAGTCCTTAAGCGAAAATAAAAATTCATTTACCAACTAAAAATAGCCTTTCAGCAAAGCCGCTGAAAGGCTATTTTTTTGTTAAACAGAAATAACTTAAAACTATCAACGTTATATTAGTCTAACAAATAAATCAATAGAATATGAAAAAGTTAATGTTGATAGCCCTTATTTTTACAGGCTTTAGCATGTCTGCTCAGAATGCTGAGTTTGGTTTAAAAGGAGGTTTAAATTACGGGGCAACGGGAGATTATGAAACATTTAGTGATGCCTCCGGCGATTTCACTTCTTCATTCGAGGACGGCGAAAATAAAACTGGCTTCCATGCCGGGCTGTTTGCTCAATTCGAAATTGTGGGAATCTTTCTGCAGCCGGAGTTAATGTACACAGAATTGAACACCGAATATTCAGATTTTGATTATAAGCTAAGCAAAATCGATGCCCCAGTACTTTTAGGGATTAACCTGCTAGGTCCTTTGAACATTAAGGCTGGTCCATCTTTTCAATATGTTCTGAAGAACGAGATTGAAGACGCGGCTTATGAAATAGAAGACGTTGAGAGAGATATTACAGTAGGTTATCAGCTTGGAGCTGGTATAGACCTGGGAAGATTAGGATTTGACCTTAGACATGAAGGTTCATTTCAGGATAACTTTGCTAAGGGTGGAGAAATCGCTACAGATTCCGGATTTCAAATTGACTCCAGGCCTTCACAGTGGATATTGAGTTTATCTTATAGTCTTTAACTAAGACATTATCATTAAAAAAGAGGCTGTTTAAAAAGTCTTTTTATCTGTCATTGCGAGGTACGAAGCAATCTTTACTAATTGGTAATCAAGGAAAGATTACATCACTTCGTTCGTAATGACGTTTGGATTGACTTTTTAAACAGCCTCTTTTATTATTAAAATTTTCTAATTGGCTACTTCACTAATAAATTTTATCCTGTATAATCGAAGTTCTTCGTCGTCATATTCTCCGTCGAATTCTTCCATAGCCTCATCTATCTTGTCAGTTTCAGCTTCAAGGAAATACTCATGTATCTCTTCCTGCTGGTCTTCATCCAGAATATCGTCAAGCCAGTAATCTATATTCAGTTTGGTTCCACTATAGACAATTGCCTCCATTTCCTTAATAAATTCAGTCATTTCCATACCCTTGGCAGAAGCAATATCTGGAAGCGGCAGTTTTCTATCAATATTTTGAATGATATAAAGCTTTAATGAACTATTGGCTCCAGTTGATTTTACCACAAAATCATCTGGCCTCGAAATATCATTATCCTCTACATATCGCGAAATAAGTTCCACAAACTCCTTTCCGTATTTCCTGGCCTTGCCTTCTCCTACCCCATGAATATTACTAAGTTCGTCGATAGTAATAGGATATTTAAGAGCCATATCTTCCAGTGATGGATCCTGAAAAATAACGAATGGCGGAAGGTCCTTTTTCTTGGCGACCTTTTTGCGAAGTTCCTTAAGCATTTTTACCAGTTGGGCATCCACTGAAGCTCCGCCTTTATTGGCAGCTATCGCTTCTTCGGTAGAGGCATCATAGATATGATCCTCGGTCATCATAAAGGACACAGGATTTTTCAGAAAATCATGGCCTTTTTTTGTAAGCTTTAATACCCCATAGGTTTCTATATCCTTTCGCAGGTATCCTGCCACCAAAGCCTGTCTCGATAGCGCCATCCAGTAATTGCCATCCTTATGACTACCTTTTCCGAAAAGCGGATGTTCATCTGTTTTATGGGAAAGGATCACCGCATTGGATTTCCCAATGAGCGTCTTTACGATCTCCTTGGATTTATATAATTCATTGGTTTCATGAACTGTTCTCAGAAGCAATTCAAGATCATCCTTGGCTTCATGTTGTTTTTTAGGATTGCGGACATTATCGTCCATACTTGCTCCTTCACCGGTTTCAGAATCGAATTCCTCCCCGAAATAATGAAGGATGAACTTTCTTCTGGAAACCGAAGTTTCAGCATAAGCAACAACCTCCTGCAAAAGTGCCTGACCAATTTCCTGTTCGGCAACAGGCTTCCCGCTCATGAACTTTTCGAGTTTCTCTATATCCTTATATGAGTAAAAAGCAAGGCAATGGCCTTCTCCCCCATCCCTTCCGGCACGACCTGTCTCCTGGTAATAACTTTCAATACTTTTGGGAATATCATGATGTATCACAAAACGAACATCGGGTTTGTCGATACCCATTCCGAAAGCGATAGTAGCCACAACGACATCTATATCTTCCATAAGGAACATATCCTGATGTTTAGACCTGGTCTTGGCATCCAGCCCCGCGTGATAGGGAACGGCTTTTATCCCGTTCACCTGAAGGGTTTGAGCTAGCTCTTCAACCTTCTTCCTGCTTAGGCAATAAATGATCCCCGATTTTCCTTCATTCTGTTTTACAAATCGGGTAATATCGGCTTCAATATTCTTGGTCTTCGGTCTTACTTCGTAATAGAGGTTAGGCCGATTAAAGCTGGCCTTAAAGGTCTTGGCGTCTGTGATTCCTAAATTCTTCAGGATATCTTCCTGAACCTTGGGAGTAGCGGTGGCCGTTAAACCAATAATGGGAATATTATCCCCTATCCTTTTAAGAATATGCCGAAGGTTTCTGTATTCAGGCCTGAAATCATGCCCCCATTCACTAATACAGTGAGCTTCATCAACAGCCAGAAAGGAGATCTTCTGGTCTCTTAGAAAATCTACATAATCTTCTTTGGTAAGGGATTCTGGGGCGACATAAAGAAGCTTGGTGACACCATTCCTGATATCACTTTTCACCTGATTAACTTCCGTTTTATTAAGAGAGGAATTGAGAACATGAGCTACGCCATGCTCTGAAGAGATGCCACGAATGGCATCTACCTGATTCTTCATTAATGCGATAAGGGGCGACACTACAATAGCAGTACCATCTGATATAAGTGCAGGGAGCTGATAACATAGTGATTTACCTCCGCCAGTTGGCATTACCACAAACGTGTCATTTCCTTTCACGATACTGGTAATAACTTCTTCCTGAAGCCCCTTAAACTGACTAAATCCAAAGTACCTCTTCAGTTCTTTGTGTAAATCAATTTCGGTCAAACCCATTCAATTGTGTTACAATTTTACATACATTTGCATTAACTAAATATACATATTTCTTTAGTACCTGCAATTCATAATTTAATCAAATTTGAAACTTAGAGATCAAATCATTTCTACTGCAAAAGAAACAATTTCCAACGAAGCAGAAGCAATTGCGAACCTCGAAAATTTCATCGATGAACAATTCACCAAAGCGGTTGAGATCATATATCGTTCCAAAGGTCGTGTTGTGGTCACCGGAATTGGAAAAAGCGCTATTATAGCCAATAAAATTGTTGCCACACTCAACTCCACGGGTACCCCTTCGATCTTTATGCATGCCGCAGACGCCATACATGGTGACCTGGGAATCGTACAGAATGACGATGTTGTTATTTGTATCTCTAAAAGTGGAAACAGTCCCGAGATCAAAGTTCTTGTTCCACTAATTAAAAATTTCAACAATACCCTAATCGCATTAACTGCCAACAGGGAGTCTTTTCTTGGTAAAGAGGCAGACTATACCCTGAATTGTTATGTGGAAAAGGAAGCCTGTCCTAACAATCTTGCACCAACCACAAGCACAACTGCACAAATGGTAATGGGCGATGCTATTGCTATCTGTCTATTAAATCTGAAAGGATTTAGCAGTAAGGATTTTGCAAAATATCATCCGGGCGGTTCGTTAGGAAAAAAGCTCTATCTAAGGGTAAGCGATATTACCTCCCAGAACATGGTTCCGAAAGTCGCCCCAGATACCAATGTGGCCAATGTGATCATTGAGATCTCAGAGAAGATGCTCGGAGTTACTGCTGTTTTGGAAAATGAAAAAATCGTTGGTATCATTACAGACGGGGATATAAGAAGGATGCTTAAGGATCATTCTGAGATAAAAGGTTTAAAGGCCCGGGATATCATGAGCAAAAACCCGAAAACAATAGATCATAATGAACTTGCTGTGGAAGCACTTGAGGTTATAGAAAAAAATAAGATTACTCAATTACTTGCAGTTGAAAACGGAAAATATACAGGTGTTGTTCATTTACACAATCTAATTAGAGAAGGAATTTTATAATGGAAAAGATAGGCCCCCAGGAAGATCCAACCGATGAAATGTCGTTTTTAGACCATCTCGAGGAACTTAGATGGCATCTTATACGAGCAGTGCTGGCAGTAGTAATTGCCGGCGGGATCGCATTTTTAATGAAGAGTTTTATCTTTGACGTGCTGCTTTTTGGCCCCTCCAGAGGTGATTTCTTTTCATACGAAATGCTCTGCCGTATTTCCGGCTATGTAGGAATAGATGGTGGTTTTTGTTTTGAGGAAATGCCTTTCCGAATTCAGAGCAGGACCATGGGAGGACAATTTTCAGCACATGTCTGGACTTCGATCACTGCCGGATTTATTATCGCATTCCCTTATGTGATCTATGAGTTCTGGAAATTTGTGGCTCCGGCAATGCATACTGACGAGAAGAAGTATGCAAAAGGCTTTATTTTTATTACCTCACTCCTCTTCTTCATAGGAGTCCTGTTTGGTTATTATGTGGTTACTCCCCTTTCCATTAATTTCCTTGGAAAATATCAGGTAAGTGATGCAGTATTCAACGATTTCGATCTTAGCAGTTATATAGGTCTGGTTAGAGCTTCGGTAATCGCCAGCGGACTTATTTTTGAACTGCCAATCGTTATTTACTTCCTTACCAAGGTTGGAGTTATAACACCCGATTTTTTGAAGAAATATAGAAAATATGCTCTGGTAATTGTTCTTATACTTTCGGCCATCATTACCCCGCCGGATATTGTAAGCCAGATTATAGTTGCTATCCCGGTACTCATCCTCTATGAAGTGAGTATTTTCATCTCGCAGTTCATTTATAAAATAGAACAAAAAAAATTAAAAAAATAAGCTATGATTGATAAGGTAGATGAGTTCAATTCGTATCGTGCGAAGATGAACGACAAGATATTATCTGAAAACAATAAAATATTAAAAAGAATATTTAATCTTGACACGAATGCCTTTACCGAGGGTGGTTCCCTTGATAAAAAGACAAAGGAATTATTGGGATTGGTAGCCTCTGTGGTTCTTCGCTGTGATGATTGTGTAAAATACCATTTGGAATCCAGCCATAAGGTAGGAGTTAAACGTGAAGAGATCATGGAAACCCTTAGTATTGGAACTCTTATTGGAGGGACCATTGTGATTCCTCATTTAAGAAGAGCCTTTGAATACTGGGAGGCACTGGAGGATTCTAATAGCTAATTCCGGTACAGTTTCTGATTGATCAGAACATTAAAAATAGGATATGAAATTACGCGCCGAGAAACTTGTAAAAACATATAAAGGAAGAGATGTTGTAAAAGGAATTTCACTCGAAGTCAACCAGGGTGAAATTGTAGGTTTATTAGGTCCTAACGGAGCCGGTAAAACCACTTCCTTTTATATGATAGTCGGCCTCATAAAACCCAACAGCGGAGATATCATTTTAGATAAAGTGAATATCACCAAATATCCCATGTATAAACGGGCCCAGAACGGAATAGGTTATCTGGCTCAGGAAGCATCGGTTTTCAGGAAACTCAGTATAGAGGATAATATTATGAGTGTGCTTGAACTCACGAAACTTTCGAAAAAGGAGAGGGTTATGAAAATGGAATCGCTTATCGATGAGTTTGGCCTGAATCATATCCGGAAAAACAGGGGCGATCTATTAAGCGGTGGCGAACGAAGACGAACTGAGATAGCCAGGGCACTGGCCACAGACCCGAATTTTATATTACTTGATGAACCTTTTGCCGGAGTAGACCCGGTTGCAGTAGAGGATATCCAGCGAATCGTGGCACAGCTTAAGAATAAAAATATAGGCATCCTTATCACAGACCATAACGTACAGGAAACCCTGGCAATTACAGATAGAACTTACTTAATGTTCGAAGGAAGTATTCTTAAGCATGGAATCCCTGAAGAACTTGCAGAGGATCAAATGGTTAGAAAGGTTTACCTTGGACAAAACTTCGAATTAAGGAAGAAAAAGCTATTTAATTAATTATAATTTATCTAAGGCAGAAATCAGGATTAGATATGAAATTCATCTTTTCAAATAAAATACTGGATCCTGAACTGGCTAAAGATTTTAAAGACCTTCATTCTCTTAAGCAAAATTCCTTCCATATTCTTATCAATGATAAGAATACCATCACAGAAACCGAAAATGTATTTTCTATTACGAACGGTTACCTTAAGGATTTCAGCCTTGAAATTGAGACCGAGCAAAAGATATCCGCTGCAAAACATGTTCTAAAAAACTGGCCGGTATCTGATACCATCACCGGAAGCTTTTCCAGTATTATTTTTGATAAGAAAAATGCCGATATAGTAATTGCCACAGACCCGGCAAATATTTATCCTTTATATTATTTAAAAGTTGGAGAAGGTTTTTTCATTTCAAACAGTATAATATTACTGGGTAGGTATTCAAATACCGAATTTGATAAAGCAGGTATCTTTCAGAGAGCAGTTGGTCCAAGTTTTATGAATATTGGCTCAAGGACTATTCTAAAAAACTGTAAAAGTCTACTTCCCGGAGAGTGGATTAGATTTGATTCTAAAGGGGAATTACTGATTAAGAAATTTGATAATTCTCTATACCAGAATATTGGCTCACCCGAATTGAAAGAAAATCAAATTGAAAATTACTGGTTACACTATAAAAAAGAGGTCGATCTTTGCACGGCTGACAATAAAAATGTGAACATAGCGCTTAGTGGAGGAATCGATAGTAGACTTGTATTGGGTGCAATACCTGGAGATAATACTATATCTGCCTATACATTTGGGGAGTCCTCAAATTACGAGAGTAAGATCGCAAAAAAATTGGCAGCAGCCCGGCAGGCTTCACATTCAGCTTTCTATGATCCTGGGCAGTATTTTCCAAAAAAAGAAACGCTGGTTACTTACACAAAAGAAACGGAATCGGTTAAATTGAATTCATGGCTTGAAATTCTAAATAATGTTCAACCTTCCTCTAAGCACCCCATTCTTTTAGGAGAGTTATGTGAAGGTCTGCCCGGGAGGAATATTAATAAGTTTAATACTACAGAATTCAGGAAACAAAATTTTATTAAATATTATATCAGAAAGAAAAGAATATCCCTAACTCCCTCTAATCCTTCATCTTTTGAAAATTGGAAGAAAGCCAAAATAGATTTTATCCTATCATGGCATGTTGATTTTTGGTTCGAAAAACTGGACCTTAAAAATCAAAAAAAAGAGATCAGTAGAGCCACTTTATTTAATGCCGAAGAAATCTTTGATAGAATAGAAGCACATAATCTTCCTTACACCGAATTATATGATGAATTATTTTCTTGGTATACATTCACCAGAATGGAATTGTCCCGTCAGGTAAATATCTGTAATGAAAAGTTCTATGCCTACAGCCCTGGAATGTCATTACAACTGCTAAAAAAGACCAGTAACATACATCCTAATCTGAGACTTTATTATCGCTTTGCCAATAAACTTTTAAAAGAAGCTCCAGAGCTGAAAAAATTTAAAAATATCCCCACCAGTCAAATCCCGATAATCCCCCAAACTTGGTCGAATATATTTAAGATCCCGGTATGGGGGTTAAGATCTAAAATAGATGACTGGCTCATCAAGAGAATGATGAAATCAAAAGATATAAAGAAAAGATACAGGCTTTTTAAATCAATTAACTGGGCAGAAGTATATCAGCAAAAGGATATGCTGGATAATCTTAAAGCTTACTATGAAGACAATAATCTTTCAAAAGCATATTTTGAAACCTTCTTCAATCTGGCAAAAAAAAGAAATACTTTAAAAAGCTGGCCATTTGCAAACATGGATATCATTAGTGGCGCTACCTTAAATACTGAATTAGGATTAATTAAGAAATATAGGGATTAAATTTTTGATCGTTGTGTAAAAAGTGATAAACCCACATAAAGCAATATAATAACTGGAATTGCTATAAATTTCAGAAATACAATCAGTAATATACAGCTAAGAATAAAGAAATATCTAAGCTTATTCTCCTTAAACCCCCAATCGCTAAATTTTAAAGCAAAAAGTGCTAATTCAGCATTAAGAAGAAAACAACTCAAAACGGTAAGAATTAATAGAAACCATTCATTGAGTAAAAGGCCGGAGATTAACGGACCTGGCTGATAGGTCAAAATAAGAGGCAGGCTAAGGATTAGCAGAGCATTTGCAGGTGTAGGGAGACCTATAAAGGAATCTGTTTGGCGATCGTCCACATTGAATTTTGCCAGCCTGTATGCCGAAGCAAGAACAATTAGCAATCCAAAAAGAGCAAAGGGTTTCAATTGAAAGTCGAATACCGATGAACTCCACTCAGCACCAAGTCCTCCATCTGCCGGTAAGGCCTTGGTAAGTAACTGGTACATGACGATTCCCGGAACAACTCCACTGGTCACCACATCTGCCAGGGAATCCAGTTGCAATCCCACTTCACTTTTCACATCCAGAAGCCTTGCAGCCAGCCCGTCGAAGAAATCAAAGAAAATACCAGCCGCCACAAAGATTGCAGCTAGCACTAAATTACCCTTTACAGCAAATATCACCGCAAGACTTCCGCTAAACAGGTTCAAAAGAGTGATAAGATTAGGAACATGCCTTTTAATTCCCATAGATCGATTTTAGTTAGATTTTACTAAACTACTATTTTGAAATGAAAAAGCTTAAAGAAATTATCCTAAGTTATTTCACATCTCTATTATCTATTTTCTTTTAACCCGTACCGGTTGTGGGTTGTGGGTTGTGGGTTGTGGGTTGTGGGTTGTGTAAGGAAAGATTTTATCGATCTTTATAAACAGCTGTAGATCATTAAACATTATTATTTCTTCTTAGGATCAATATAACTCATAGCAGTCATCTCGAACAAAGTGAGAGATCTTTTCTGTCGACTGTAAACTGAGTACTATCGATAATTGATAATTGATAATTGATAATTGATAATTGATAAGGAAGTTTGCTATTTTTGATGAGACCCAATATTTATGAGGAATTTTTTCTACGCTTTACTTAGTGGAGTTTTACTATCTCTTGCATGGCCCACTTATGGTTTTCCGTTATTTATTTTTGCAGCATTTGTTCCCCTGTTATTAGCTGAATTTAAAGTAAGAAACTTTTCAAAAAACCGGGGTAAATTAAAAGTTTTTGGGCTGGCTTATTTAAGCTTCTTTATCTGGAATCTCATAACCACCTACTGGATCTACTTTTCTACTCCTTTTGGAGGAGCTTTTGCCATTCTGGTTAATTCCCTCCTAATGGCCCTGGTCTTTCTATTATATCATGTGGTGGCAAAAAGAACCGGTTTTAGCGCGGCAGCAGCTTTTTTGGTGAGTATCTGGATGGTATTTGAAAAAATACACCTTAGCTGGGACTTTTCCTGGCCCTGGTTGAATTTGGGAAATGTTTTTTCAGAATATATTAGCTGGGTACAATGGTATGAATATACCGGAACCTTTGGAGGAACTTTATGGGTAATGCTGGTCAACATAGCAGTTTTCAAGGCCATTCTTCAATACCGGGAATTCAAGGAAAAAAGTCTTATTTACAGGTCGGTAATAAAAGTCTTTCTGCTTTTAGGTATTCCAATCACAGTCTCGTTATTAATGTACTATAATTACGAGGAACCTGCAGAAAATATAGATGTGGTAATTCTTCAACCAAATATCAATCCTTACACAGAAAAATATAACACCACTGACGAACGAATTGGAAAGCTTTTAATGAGCCTCAGCCAGGAATCGGTGAATGATTCTACAGATCTCGTCCTGGCTCCCGAAACTGTTTTTGCAGATGGAACCAGACTGAACAATCTGGAAAATTCAGAAGCTGTTTTTTTTGGGAATCTGATAAGCCGAAAAAACTCCAATCTTAGTTTTTTAGGAGGAGTTAGTCTATTTGAACGGTTCAGTGATCCGGATAAAGTAAGAAAACAAACAAACCAGATAGGTCCTGCAGACTGGTACGATGATTATAATTCAGCGTTTCTGGTAAGATCATCCATAGATAGCACCCAGCTATACCATAAATCGAAATTAGTGGTTGGAGTAGAAAATTTTCCTTACCAGAATATTTTAAAGCCTATCCTGGGAAATATCATGATAGATCTGGGTGGAACGGTGGCCATGAAAACAACCCAGGAAGATCGCGAAGTTCTTTGGTTAAATGACAGCATTGGTACTGCATCTATAATTTGTTATGAATCTGTTTACGGTGAATATGTCACTGAATATGTTCAGAACGGGGCGAATTTTTTAAGTATCTTTACTAATGATGCATGGTGGGGAAACACACAGGGTCATAAACAGCATTTGAGCTATGCAAGGTTAAGGGCGGTTGAAAGCAGGCGATAT
>JAWWBH010000056.1:0-13394 GCA_033721075.1 Christiangramia sp. | reverse complement strand
TGCGGATGATGGGATCCGGTACCGGAATAGAATTCGGCATCACCAGCACCCCACAGGTTCATGCTGTAAACCTGTTCCATCGCGGCTTTTGTGGGCCAGGGCTTCTTTGATCTTTTAACGGGCTTCTCTTTTTCCTTCATCAAGAATTCATTGACGCCGGAAGTTACGAATATCCTTGGTTCCTGGAAACAAAGTAAAGCAGGCCTTGCCGCAAGGGCTTATGGCGCTGGCGTTAGGAATAAAATAAGTATCTTTCCCTACAAACTGTGGCTTAGGTCTTGAAATATGAATGAAGTAGGACAATGTTTAATTTAAAAAGTATAAAATGAGAAATTCAGTTTTAATCCTGTTTGTTTTGCCCCGTTATTTTTATTTGCACAGAATTCTGACTACAAGGTTTCTTCCTATCTTACTGAGGGTACAAAGGCACCCAATACGCATTACATTGGCGAAGCCTGGTTAAATCCCATAATTCACGATGATGCACAGCTGGGTTATAATATTACAAAAGCGAGCTTTAGGGCGAATTCAACCCTGGATTGGCATAAACACAGTTCTGTGCAGGTATTGATAATCGTAGATGGTGAAGCCTATTACCAGGAGAGAGGAAAAGATCCCGTAGTTCTAAAGGAAGGTGACGTAATTAGATGTGAGAAAGATACCGAGCACTGGCATTCTTCCACAAAGTATAAGGATGTTACCTATCTGGCTTTGTATGGCAGTGAACAGCCCACTGAATGGACAGAAGTGCTGACCCAGGAATATTATGATAAGGTGGCTGAAAAGTTAAAAAACAAGTGATCATCCTGCAGGCTGAGTACAAAAATTTATATAAGCCATTAAAACGACTCATATACTCATCGTTGGGCTTAATTTTGAAATGAAATATAATAGTAAATTTCTTTTTATTGGCTTATCCCTTTTTTGTGCTTCTTGTAAGCGAGACGATATTAGGGATATATTAATAATTTCTAATATAAATATTGTAGATGTAAAAACGGGAGAAATACGATGTTCTGAAAATATATGGATTGAAGATGATAAAATTCTTAAAATCATTCCACATCGTTTTGATAATCAGAATAATTACACTAAAATAGATGCAAAAGACAAATATGTGATCCCAGGTCTCTGGGATATGCATGCTCATATTGTAGATTACGACTGGGTTCCAAAACTTTATACTTCACTTGGAATTACGGGCATTCGCTCAATGCATGGGGGTTCCTTGATCGATAGTGTTGTCGCTAAAAGAAAAGATGGATTTTTCCGTGGTTTCGAATTTTTATATTCAGGGCCTATTGTGGACGGTCCAGGAGAAAGTTGGTCGGGTATTGACATTGCTCCTAATCCAGAAGAAGGCCGAAAAATAGTACGTGAGCAATATGAACGCGGCTATGATTTTTTGAAAGTTTATGATAAGTTAGATTTAGCTACCTATATGGCCATTGCTGACGAATGTAATAACCTCCATTTTCCATTTGCAGGCCATGTTCCCATGAGCATTACAACAGAGCAAGCTATCGCCGCAGGTCAAAAAAGTATTGAGCATACTTTAGGGCTGGAACATCTTTCATCAGATCCAAATTGCTTTAACTGGAACAGTACTGATTCAATAATCCCGAGTAGAGGTGAGATGATTTCAAAGTTTCTGAAACTATACGACCCTTCATTATTTCCCAAATTTTTAACTATCACTACGAGCCATGATACCTGGTATTGCCCCACAATGGTTTCAAATAAAACCTATGCTTATAAAAATGATTCAATACTTAAAAATGATGAGAGATTAAAATACATCCCAAAAAAAGAACAAGAGTATTGGTTTGGCAAGAATTCAGAAATGCCGTCATACATGGAGCCACAAAGGGAATATGAACAGGCGGAGATTACATATTATAACTTAATGCTTAACTCTTTAAAACCCATGTTGAATCATGGAGCGAGATTTTTAGCAGGGACAGATACAAGTAACCCAAATATTTACCCGGGCTTTAGTCTCCATGAAGAATTGCAAATTTTCGTAAAAGCTGGATTCACTGAACTGGAGGCTTTACAAACAGCTACAATCAATCCTGCAATTTATACAGGAAGAGAAGAAGAATTAGGATCTATTGAACAAGGAAAAATAGCTGACCTTCTCATCTTGGATAAAAACCCATTAGAAAATATTAAAAATACACTGTCCATCTATGGATTGGTTAGACGAGGGGAATATTTAAATAGAGATGCTTTAAATAAATTGCTCGACTATAATAAAAACTAAGCCGAACAACAACTATAATTCAGTGTGGCGGCAGTGCAAAAATCTAAAGTAAACCATATATTTAAGCTGATTTCTCTACGGAATAGTTCTCAGGACTATTCCGTAGAGAAATCATAGACAAACCGTTATATACAATTTCAAAACCTTAATAAATGAGAATTTATTTGACTTTAATTTTAGGCATCCTCTCTTTTGTCGCAAAGGCACAAATCTCTATTTCCAATAAAAAATCATTGGAGATTGACCGCTATATAGAACATATCATGCTGGAACAGAAAATTCCAGGATTGTCTTTAGCAATTACACAGAAAGGGAGGGTTTTAAAAAAGAGCAACTATGGTCTATCAAGCATTGAATGCAATATTCCCATAACAGATTCTTCTGCTTTCTGGTTGGCCTCTGTTTCAAAACACTTCACAGCTACTGCAATAATGCAACTCTTTGAAAAAGGCATTCTTAATTTGGATGATGAAATCCACAAATATTTACCTGATGCGCCTATTAATTGGAAAGGTGTAACAATTAGGCACCTATTGACCCATACTTCGGGATTACCTGGAAGTGGCAAAGGAGGAGAAAGGGGAAACAGATCTGCAAAAGGAAGTTATAGTGCTGAACAAATGTACAAAAATGCCAAAAACGATACTTTGAATTTCAACCCAGGAGAGGATTTTCTTTACAGTGATGAAGGTATTTTTTTGCTTGGATATATTATCAATCAGGTTAGTGAAATGTCATTTAAAGACTACATAAATAATAAAATCTTTAAACCATCGAAGATGAATAATTCTTACCTAATGGATCAATTTAAAATTCATCCAAATCAAGTTTTTGGATATTCAAAAAAAAATGATGAGATAATACCTGATAGAAATTCATGGCGATTAATTGACACTGAAATCAATGCAGCTGGTGGTGTTTATGCTAGTATTAATGATATGATAAACTGGGAATATTCTATGACCACTAATTTCCTGGTGTCACAAAAAAGTAAAGATTCAATGTGGAGTTCATATAAGCTCAAAAATGGCCGTCCAACTTATTATGGTTTTTGCTGGAACACTCAAACTATTCAAAACAAAAGAATAATTTATCATCCGGGAGTATCTGGCACGGAATATATGAGGTTTGTTGATGATTCCATTAGCATCATCATATTGACAAATCAAGCAAAATATGAAAAAGCCATTTCGCAAAAAGTTGCAGAAATTATTGGTGTTTCGCCAAATATCACAGAGAAAGATATAAAGACAGAAACCGTTAGTAAAAAACAACCCAATAGAAAAGAGTTTGAGAAGCTAATCGGAGAATATGATTTTTTCCCCAATGAAAACTATTATTTAGAGGGTGTAATTAAGATGGACATAGTAATAAAGGGTAATGACCTTTGGATTGAATATCCTGCAAAAAAGGAATATCGGAAACAATGGAAACTTGAAAAGTTAGAAAATGGCAGGTGGATCCAGCTGTCTTGGGAACCTACTTTTGTTGAAACAAATTTTGAAATCGTAAACGAAAACAATGAAGTCTCGTTTAATGTTTTTGAAAATTATGGCTTGGGATATGACGTCCAAGTCGGTGTGTTGAAAAAGGCACATTGATAATGTATTAATAAAAAACATATAACAACGTGTATAGTGCATTGCTTCTGATATTCCTAAATGGAAAATCCTCGCCCTGAATTATTGCCTATTTATATTTACTAATTTAGTTGCTTAACCACGCAACGATTTATTCTCAATCCGTTGACAATAATTGAACCTAACTCTATTAAAAAAAAATACGATACTCGTTTTGGTGATAATAATTTTTATATTCACAGGTAAGGTTAAAGTGCAAGCTTTTCCTGATGAGAATTGGCTGTATGATGAAATAAGAGAGAGTTGGCATACTGGATACACCGCATTTGAATTAATTAAAAAAGCTGATGAAACTTCTAAAATGTTTCCGAACATGATAAAAGAAAACGTAAAAGAAACAATTCCCAACGAATGCCAAAACGAGACATTTGGTACAAAGAATTTAATGGATTTATAGTTTTATTTGATAAGTTGATTGAAATAAAAAAGTGAAACAATTTCAACGCATTAAGCCATACAAATTTCCAATTCGATAATGCAAAATTCAAAAGAATATGGCTTTACAAAATACGACTAACAAATGAGGGAACAGAAGAAAGCCTGCCTAAAACAAGTGGGTCATCACCAATAGGCGGCAGCCTCAGAAATAAAATAATTAACATGGCCTATAAACCAGGTTTTAGCACCGGAAGCTCCCCAGCTCCGACAAGTTGGGGTAACTGAGAACATTGTCAAACATTCAAGAATATTATATGAAATATATTTATCTAAGTCTGGTAATAACATTTTTGTCTTGTAATTCTAATAAAACATTTACTGAAACGGAACAAAATGAATTTGAAAAAATGGCGCAGGACTGGCAGGATAAATACACTCAGGGAAGTGTGCATTTAGAAAAGATTTTATCTGGATTAGACGAGAACATTGATATGTGGGAAAATGGAAAGGTTTGGACTTATAAAGAAGTGGAAAAATTTGGTCCCCATTTGCCTGAAAAAGATATTATTGAAACTTATAACGACCAGAAACTCTTAAAGAGGGACTTAGGTTATGACTATGTTAGTCTAAAATACATTTCCAGCATGTCTGGAGATACGATGCGAGAAACCTCTTCGCGTATATGGAGATTAAAAAATGGAGAGTGGAAAATCGTTAAAATGAATAATCTAATAAAAAAGGAATCAGACTAAATATGCTTTTTTATAACACATAACTCAAACCGGCGGCAGCCTTGGAAAGAAAAGAATTATCCTGATCAACAAACCAGGGCTTAAACCGGGTAAGTGTCACAAATCTGCTACTACGCATGCGTAAAGCCTTGGCGGGAAGGCCGTGAAACCCGAAATGCCAAACAAAATGAAACCAAAGAATATTCCTTTTGACTTTCTCCTTGACTATCTTGTTCCTCTTGAAGTGGTAGTGAAGCCCATGTTTGGCATGTTTGCTATTTATGCAGGCGAAAAAATAATGCTTATTCTTCGACAACGAAAAGACCATCCAGACACGAACGGAGTATGGATCGCAACCAATAAGGAGCATCACAGGAGTTTAAAAAATGACCTGCCCGGTCTATGTTCAATTTCCACCTATTCTAATGACACTAAGGAAACAGAATGGCAAATACTTCCGGCTTATACGGACGACTTTGAAAATTCAGTAATCAAAGTTTGTGAATTTATTAAACATAAGGACCCCCGAATTGGCAGGAAACCTAAACCCGGGAAAACAAAAACTAAAAGCCCTGTTAGAACAAAAAAATCCAGAGACTAACTGCACATTTGCAAAGCCCTCGCAGTAATGCTGACCCGTCTCACAAAACTACATGGTTTTAAATATTCTTTTTAAAATTTATAAACGAATACCTTCCCATTTCCGGTGCTTATAAGAAAGCTTTTACTGGTTATAAATTTTGCCTGGTAGATCCCATCCTGATACCCGTGAAAGGTAAGGGTGCATCTTCCAGTTTCCATATCCCATAGTTTGAAGGTTTGGTCAAAAGAGCCACTGATCAGGTATCTATTATCCGGTGAAAAATCTATGGCATATCCTGAACTTTTATGTTCATTCAACAAAAAGATTTGTTCCCCGGTACTGGCATTTCTTATATCGATGAGTTTCCCATTTATAATTGCAAGCCGGTCATCATTGTCACTCAATGTCATTTCATTTACCGAGGATAAGGCTTTAAAGGATAATATTTCTTTCCAGTTGGATGTGCTAAAAACCTTGATCGTACCATCATTGAAACCAATAAACACCTTTGATTCGTCTGAATTTGCTAGGATCCGAAATGGTGGAATCTCAAAATCTTTAACTAATACAGGCTCATTTTTATCTTTTTTCCAAACTCTCAGGGTCTTATCCCCTACAGAAAGAACTTCATTCTTTTTATCAAGGTAAACAACGCCATCTACTCTTTCGGTATGCCCTGTAAATGAATTTACCAGCTTTGAATTTTCCACATCCCAAAGGTCTACCACGCCATCAAAACCGGCCGTGGCTAAATATTTTCCATCATCACTAATATCTGCACAGAGGTTTTTCCTGCTATCCAGACTGAAATGAGCCTTTCCAGAGGTTATATTATAAACACTTATGTGTTCATCTGAACAGGGCGCGGCAAAATACTTCCGGTCTTTTGTTAAAGGAGTTTGCCATGGGCCATTTACACATATATCGTAAGTAACTTCAAAAGGATTGGAAAGGTCCCATGTTTTTAAAGTTCCATCAGATGAAACAGAAGCTATTTTAGTACCATCTTTAGACCATTCCAAATCATCTATGAGACCTGTGTGACCTATTAAATTATACTCTTGGGTATAATTCGAGGTGCTCCAGATTTTTATGATCTCATCCTCCCCGGCTGATGCAATTAATTTCCCGTCAGGGGAATATTTTACGGTCTTTATGCCCTTTGTATGTCCAATCCAGGGCTCAATTTTATGAATCAATTCTCCATTTCTGGCATCCAGAAAATGTAGCCTATGGTCTAAACTTGCCAGGGAAATAGTGGTTCCATCAGGACTTAAATCGATATCCTGGAAATTATTGTATTCTTCATTGTCAGAAAGGTCATAGTTCCAGATTTGCCTGGCACTCTCCAGATCATAACAGATTACCATTTGTCCCCAGGTATTTACGATGATTTTTTTTCCTTTTTCGGTAAAGACGATTCCGGCAGCAGGATGAGGTTCTGTTTCAATTTTTTTTAGCTCAGCACCGGTCTTTGAATTTAAAATTTTAACAAAGCCCATAACAGAAGGATCCCCCTGGGTCCTTTCCCAGGAGACAACACCCAGAATTTCATCGTTGGGACTAAACTTCAGGTCATATATACCTTGTGAAAAAGAGGTGTTATTTTCAATTATTTTTTCTCCTTTGTCAATATCCCAAATAACCACTTTATGGTCGCGAGAACCGGATGCGATTATTTTATTTGTACTGTTAAAATCCAGAGTGGTTATCACATTTTCGTGCGCTTTTAAATTCTTTAAGAGCTGAAAATCCGGATAACTGTTAAGGCTTATAACTCCTTCACTATCCCCTACGGCCAGAATCTTTCCATTATTGCTCAATTTAATGGCGGTGAATCTTTTTGCTTGTTCCGGTTTCAAAATAGATTCACTCTGGTCCAGGTATTTATTCAAAAAATCCCATTCAAGTCCCCTAAATTCTTCACTGCAGGATTCTAAATATGCCCTGGCAGTACTTATATTTTTTAATTGAAGAAAAGCTTCCGCAGCACTAATCTGAGTTAGATAGAGTTCATATTCGCTATTATTAAATCCTTTTTGTTTTTTCCAGTGATATGTTCTTTTCCTTTTCCACTCATCATTTTCAATTTTAAATGAAGTGGATATTTCATGATCGGGATGTATCTCTGTTTTATGTGCATCCACAAATGAGTTGCCGTTTGATGATACAAATGTTTGAACAAGTTTTGTATGGAGGGAATCGACTTTTTCCAAAAATCCCTCACCTTTGGTTGGCGAAAAGGCAGATATTTGAATGACCCTTGCTTTCTTTTCTACTACATCCCAGAACTGTATAAACTGCCAGTATTCATGGGTTTTCTTACCATTCTTTAGACCATATAGGACTCCCAGTAAGCTTTGACCTCCCGCACCGCGAGTCCATTCAATGGCATAGGCATCATCGGTTTCCTGCTCATTCATATAGTCTTTATTATCTGCGACCCAGGTACCAGGTTGCCGTTGCATTTCTTCTTCATACCATTCCGGTGTTTGAGCATGGGTAAACTTCAGCAGAAAAAGCAATATTAGAGGGGTGATAAAATTTTTCATTTCAGCATATCATTTAATTAGCCTTTTACCGGACTTTTCAGTAAGCCCTGCATTTTCAATCAGATTTGGACATTTCCAGTATTCAGGGAGTCAAAAAACTCTTTTCTATTACTTGAGATGTTATAGGCATTTTGAGAGACTTATGTAAAGATGAGTATTTTTAATTTATCTCCAGATACCAATGATAAAACCAATTACGGTAAAATAAATAATGATATATCCGGAGTTGATAAAGATATATTTCCAGCTTTTCTGCTCGAACAAAGCAATTACAGTGAATATGGATGCTGCCCATCCAAATCCTGTTAGAAATCCTGCGGTAATTCCCCATACCCAATCTGTCGAAGCATCACCAAGAAAGAACGCCATATTGTAGGACATTAAATAAGCTAAAAAGAAGCTTATTCCATACATTTTTCCGGCATTTGCAGATTTTAATTGTTCATCTGTCAAATTATTTTCTTTTTGCCATGCCTTATAAAACAATGCGGGAGAATACCATAATGCACCTAGAATTAAGTTGAAAATGGCACAGACCAATACAGCCCAATGGTTGATTATTATGTTTTCCATAATAAAATTTTAAATTAATTAGGAGTTGAATATAAATAAACGCAATAATTAGATGAGAAAATTGTAAAAAATTTACTTTACAGGGAAAAAGTATGGAAATTCGCCAATATCACTTATATACTTTTTTGGGTTTAAGCCCGAAAAAGATTGAAAATCCCTGATAAAATGTGCCTGATCAAAGTACCCGCAATCAGCGGCCACGATAGTCCAGGATATTTTTTCTTTGTTTTCTACTGCAGTCAAAATCTCATTGAACCTTTTTATACGATGAAACTGTTTTGGGGTTATCCCCACATACTTTTTAAAGAGCTGTATAAATTGCTTTTGAGAGTAGCCCGTTTTTTTAGCCAGTTCTGCGATATTTATCCTTGAAGGAGAATTTTCAATAGCATTAATTGCATACTGAATAATTTCTGTATAAAAATCTTCCTGTTTGATTTGATGGAGTAGCCACTTTTCAATTTCTAAAAATTTTTCCTCGGGAGAAGTGGGCTTTACTAATTTGGCATGAAGCTCCATAATAGATTTTCCGAATACCTGACTGGCTGGTAAAACTTTATTGCAATAATCAGCTGCCGAATCATGAGTTAATGGAAAACCTGCCCCTGGTTTAAAAACCAGGACCATCATTTCCTCGCTTGCTGAACTTATGGTTATATAATCTTTAAGCACCCCGGAAAACCAGACATCTGTAAACTTTTGCTTTTCCCTTTTTGTATGATTGTCATAAATGAACTTTGGAGTTCCCGTGAGCTCAAAAATAATATTTGTGGTAGCATCTGGAAGATATTTATCCATCTTGTGCCCGGGACAATAATCCTTATTATATAGCATGGCGACCATATATTTGGACAATTCAGGAGATAACGTATGAGATTTGTGTACCAAAAGCTGAATATTAATAATGTTAATTTAACAAATTAACTCAAACCCTGGGCCTGCGATTATCATATAATCGTAAAATAAATAGGTCCTATTCAGATTTGGATCGGTATCTGTCTTTGAAAAACTGAAGAAGCATTGAATAAAATACCTCTTTATTAAAGTCCTATAGAAGTGGACTTGAAATGAAAATTAAGAACCTAAAAAAAACAGCGCTCGATCAATCTCAATATTTTTAATAGCGGTGAAAATTATTTTTCACGAAAAAACAGGAAAGCGATTTAATAAGAAGTACAGAAATGAATAATCCCATTATATAAGAAGGATTCATCTCAAACAGACGGTAACCTAAGAAGGAAAAGTGAATGATTTTATTAAATCAGGTCTAAGATGCGACCCCTTAAGGCTCTTTTTGTTTCTATTACAGGAGACCGTTGGTTTACTTGTATTTATTCCCTATTTTCGTCTCTTATCAAAGCACAGGATTTTTCGGCTATCTAAATTTAATCATCTTTCAAAAACCTTTATCCCCCCATCTAATGCGTAAACATTTTTACCTATTCCTGCTTCTGGCAGTTTCAGTACTATTGTATTCCTGCCAGAAGGATGATAATGTTCCACAAACCGACTATTCCATTGAATCTACTTCGGCCTTTGAGTTGATAAGTCAGCACCCGAACGGGTGGATCAAGGAAGCCCAATACCTTAGAGGGATCGATCAGCCTTCCGAAGAATTCGAATACTACGATAACGGGTATATCAAATCGGCTAAAATTTATGCCAGTTACCCTCAGCAGCACCTGTACATGGAGGTAAACCGCAGTGAGGATAACAAGCCACTCTGGTCTAAATACTATACGCCAGAGGGTGATCTATGGTTCGAAACCGAATATGAGAACGGCTTCCCCTCTGTGAAAAAGGTGTACAGCGAGCAGGGCACTTCTGTTCATAGTTATACCAGTGGTGAGCTGACCTCAGTAGAATTTACCGCGGCAGATAATAGCAGTAGCAGTATCACTTCCTACAATGCAGCTGCAGGAACCCGGAATCTACGCATTACCAGGAACGGTGAAAGTATCCTTGATGAAGACTATGCGTACCAGGAGCAGGTTGGTGTGGGAGTGTACACTGGCAACCACGTCCCGGTGGCGAATCCTTTTGTAGCTGCTGAGACTTCCTATAACAAGCTTAATCAATCCTTTTATCAAAGCCCTAGCTGGCAGTTCGATGCCGACCCAATAGAGATGATGTATCCCTATCGATTATATGATGAGTTTTACTATCCCGGGTCTTACTTTGCCACCAGTTTTGCCGTGAGTACCGATCTGTACCAGTCGGTTATTGAACAGTACCCGGTAACCGAAAAGGGGGTGCTTATGGGAGGTACTAAGTATATCGATGGCTTCGATCAAATACAGAACAGTTGGGCGGTAAGGGATTCGCTGGCCGGAATATATGAACAAGATCCAGCCCTGTATGAGTTAAAGTATGGTGACGAATATGCAATAAAGCTGGGATACGGAAAGATCATTTTTGTAATAGGAGCCATCCGTAATCTACCTACCAGTCAGGCCGCTGCCGAAGAAATAAAGCAGGTAGCTTACAGAAAAATGATGGGTCTTCTTAACGGCAATAATGAAATTACAGCGGGGGAGCAGCAACTGCTTAACAAGGTTTGGTTCGAGGTAAAGTTCTTTTCTACTTTAAAGCAGCATCTGAATGGGGTGGTGATAGATTCTGCTGAAGATTATGAGCAGGCTATGCAGGAAGTGAACGATGCGGAACTTTCGGCAATTCAGCTGGAGTACCAGCCGGTGGAATGGCTTTAAGAGTAAACAGTTAGGAAGTGCTGGGTTAAGGTTTTGGGCTGGTCCTGTAAAGTTATATCATAACGGTTGTGAGTGCTTATCTACTCACACCACAGTTTCATGAGGATGAAAATGAATATCCTGATGAATAAACCAAAGTATAGAAATGGAAAAGATTTCAGCAATAACTGTGATGATAGCAGTATCGGTATTTTTAATAAGCTTTTTTATTTACTGGAAGATCATGCGATATTACAGTAAAAAGGAACTGGGGGAAAAGAGGTACAAACAATGGAATTCAAGACTCTACTTCTGGCAGGGCGCAGTATTCGTTAGTACCGGAATTACTTTTCTTATCATGTATATTTTAAAATGGATGGAAGTGCTGAATTTCTGGAAGGTTGAATAGGAGCAAAAATTAAAATCATTAAATTGTACTTATTAATCAACCTTAGGAATATGAAAAAGCACAGAATATTTACAACTGCATTTTCAAGTGTCTACCCGCATTATATCACTAAAGCCGAGAAAAAAGGAAGAACAAAAGAAGAGGTTGATACTATTATTCGCTGGCTTACCGGATATGACCAGGACTCACTGGAGCAGCACCTTGAAAAGAGAACCGATTTCGAAACTTTCTTTGACCAGGCTCCACAAATTAACCCTAATGTGTCAAAGATAAAAGGTGTGATCTGTGGCTACCGGGTGGAAGAGATCGAAGATGAACTCATGCAGAAAATCCGTTATCTGGATAAGCTTATCGACGAATTAGCGCGGGGTAAGAAGATGGATAAGATCCTCAGGGAATAAATCGGGATCAAAAACCGGAGTGATCTGCAGCATTGTAAAAATGTCTCCGGCAATTTATAAGAAGTATGCAGGAGGTATTGAACCTGTTTGTAGTGTGCTCCTAAGCCAGCCTGGAATCCATTATTTTCAGAAAATGATTTAAGTAATACTTTCCTATAGGCAGTTCCTTTTTATTGATCTCTACCAGTTCATGGGTATACGATCTGATCTTATTGACCGGAACAATAAATGACCTGTGGATACGCACGAATTGATTTTTATCGATCAAATCCTCAATGGAGGAAATGGTCTGCCTGCACAGGTGCATCCTGTCCTGTGTAAATATCTTTACATAATCCTTCGCGCTCTCAATGTACAGGATCTCATCCAGAACGATCCTTACCTGTCTTCGGTCTATACGCAGGTAAATGGAATCCACTCCAGATCTCCTTTCAGCCTCAACAGGCTCCTGGCCAGGCAGGATGTTTTCATAGCCCGGGAGGGCTTTATGCACCGCCTTTAAAAAACGGTCAAAACGTATGGGTTTCAGCAGATAATCTACGGCATCCAGCTCAAAACCATCCCAGGCATATTCCTTATAGGCCGTTGTGAAGATCACCTTTGGCGGATTTTTAATGGATTGCATCAGTTCAGTCCCCAGCAGCTCCGGCATCCTGATGTCCAGGAAAAGAATATCCACTTCATTGGATTGAAGGAATACAAAGGCATCTATGGCATTGCTGCATTCCCCCACCAGTTGAAGAACCGGTAATTTCTCAAAATAACGCCTTAGCACATCCCTTGCGAGCGGCTCGTCATCCACAATGAGACACCTGGGTTTACTGTTTTCATTAGGTTTCATATTCCAGCAGCGGTTTGGTTTCTGTACTGTTTTTCAGCGAAGCTGTATGCTTTAAATCGATACTGAGATCGACAATAAAAACATCAGGCTCTTCTTTTATTTCGAGGCTATGCTGGTCAGGATATAACAGCTCCAGTCTGCGTCGCACATTTTCAATGCCTGTTCCGTTTCGTTCTACGCGAACCAGAACATTCCTTTTCCTGCCATTCATCAGTTTTATGGAGAAAGTTTCGTGGTCCAGTTCTGCTTTTATATTGATCCAGGGTTTATTGATCATCTTACTGGCGCCATGTTTGAAACAGTTTTCCACTAAGGGGAGTAAAAGCAGGG
>JAWWBH010000055.1:0-13577 GCA_033721075.1 Christiangramia sp. | reverse complement strand
TCATGTCCCTCCTTTTCAAAATCATGATCATAAAGGAAGTTATAAGTAGAATTGATATTATCGAAATTTAAGTCGAGTATTTGTGTCAGGTTTCTTGAAGGATCGGTTTCGTCCATTACTGAGATATAACCAAAAAGGCGACCTTCAAAATCATTCTGATTGGTGTAGAATGAGAATGTATTCTTTTCGTTAAGATAGAAGTCCACACCTAACTTATATAAGTAAGATTCCCTGTCGTTTATGACATCAAACTCCTGCCTGGTATTTTGCTCTGGAAGATAGATCTTTCCCCCAAAGCTATTTTTACCGAAATTGGTCCCGAGGTTTGTGTAAAAATTGAATTTTCCGGTGCGATAATTCATGTCAAGCGAACCGTTGAACCTGGTATTTTCACCCTGAGTAAGTCCTGTATTAAGGTTGCCATTAAAACCCTGATTGGCATTTTTATGTAATACGATATTAATGATCCCACTCATGCCTTCCGGATTGTATTTTGCTGAAGGATTGGTGATCAACTCGATACTTTTAATAGAAGTTGAAGGGATCTGCTTAAGTAACTGAGCCGGGTCCATATTGGTGGGCTTTCCGTCTACAAGAATGCGAACGTTGGAATTACCGCGCATGGAAATATTCCCATCCTGGTCTACATTAACCGAAGGAATGTTCACCATGATCTCTGAAGCACTGGCTCCGGTAGTCATAAGGTCTTTTCCAACATTGATCACCTTGCGGTCCACACGTTGTTCGATTGTGGTTCTTTCGGCTACTACCACGGTTTCATCAAGCATGGCTACATCAGGTTCCAGTTTGATAACTCCAAAATCTACATTGAAATTGTTTTTATCTATGTGCACCTCTTTTGAAAAGGTCTTGTAACCGATGAACTGTACCTTAAAGATATAGTCTCCGGCCTTAACGTTTGGGATCGTAAAAGTACCGTCTTCGCTGGAGGTTATCCCTGTAACCAGGTTGCCTTCCATGTCGTTGATTATTACCGTGGCATAGGGGATGGGTTCATTTAATTCCTGGTCTACGACCGCTCCTGATATTTTTCCCACGGGGTCGGTGAAAGCCATGCTTATGGCTGAAGTAATTACTAAAAAAACTAAGATTAACTGTTTCATTTTTTGATTGATTTGATGATTATTGTGTTATACAAAATACTGTGTAATACATAATAGATGAACGGATGAAGGCACAAAAATGAAAGACCTTCTAATATAAAGACGACCAAAAATTACTTTCGTTACACGATTTTTAGAAAAAAGCCTGCATTTCGGTGAAGAAATGCAGGCATGGCAAAATCATCAGTATTAACACTAACCATCAAATTTTAATAGGATGATTCTGCAAGGGCCAGTCCTCATTCTAAAGACTATTCAGCTTTAAGAATGTTACACTTTATTTTGTTTAACTTTGAAATATGAAGAAAAAAACTCTTGTTCTGGGAGCTTCTCTTAATCCCGCCCGGTATTCAAATCTTGCTATTAATCGCCTTGTCAAACATGGGCAACCTACTGTGGCTATAGGTTTAAGGAAGGGGAATGTAAATGGGGTTAATATTGAGACAGAAAAACTTCCCTTTGAAAGTGTGAATACTATTACACTTTACCTTAATGCAAAACGGCAAAAGGAATATTACGATTATATACTTTCACTTAAACCTGAGAGAGTGATATTCAATCCCGGCACCGAGAATCCTGAATTATACGACCTGCTAAGGAATAATGGGATTTTCTTTGAGAATGCATGTACCTTAGTCATGCTTTCTTCTCACCAGTATTAATCCTAAAAAGGTAAGGAAGCCGTTGAGGATCAGTATAAAAAATCCAAATTCGAAGCCAAACCATACCAGGCTATTCAGGCTTATAATATAAGATAATACAGGAGCCGCGATGGCAATAATAGGCACCAGCCTGTCTTTAACTTTCCAATGGGTAAATAATCCGAAAGCGTAAAGTCCTAATAATGGCCCGTAAGTATAGCCCGCAAACTGGAATAGTTTATTGATCACACTTTTATCTGCAATTGCGTATTTAAAAGCCAGCATTACTAAAACCAGCAATACTGAAATCGCAATGTGAATCTGTTTCCTAATTCTTACCTGTTTTTGCTCATCGTATTTTTTTTCAATATCAAGTATGTCGATACTAAAAGAGGTTGTAAGTGAGGTAAGGGCACTATCGGCACTGGAATATGCTGCCGCGATCAAACCTAATATGAAGAATATCGCTACGGCAAAGCCAAGATCACCACTGGTGGCAATTGCAGGAAACAGGTCATCTTTTTGCTCGGTGATCCCATTAAGGTCTGCATAATCGGTAAGCAAAACACCAAGGGCCAGGAAAAGGAAATTTACGAATACCAGAACTATCGTGAACCAGAACATATTCTTTTGAGCATCCTTCAGACTGCGACAGGTAAGGTTCTTTTGCATCATATCCTGATCCAGCCCGGTCATAACAATTGCGATAAAGGCACCAGACAGTAATTGTTTTACAAAATGATCCTTGCTTTTCCAGTCGTCAAAAAAGAAGATCTGGGAATGTTCACTTTCAGAGAGATAACCCAATAAATTGCTTAGCGAGAAGCCTAGGTCTTCGGAAATAAAATATATGGTGATACCCAGGGCCAGTAGCATAAAGAATGTCTGAAGCGTATCTGTCCAGACGATGGTCTTTATTCCACTCCTGAAAGTATAAAGCCAGATTAATAAGATAGTTATGGATACAGTTACATAATAGGGAACACCAAAGGAATCAAAGACCACGAGTTGAAGAACATTCGCGACAAGGAATAATCTGAAACTTGCACCAACCACCCTTGATAAAAGGAAGAAGGATGCACCGGTCTTATAGGAGGAGTTTCCAAATCGGTTTTCCAGATAAGTATATATGGAAGTAAGATTCATCTTATAGTAAAGCGGCAGCAATACCTGGCCTATCACCGCATATCCTATGGTATAGCCCAGTACCACCTGGAAATAACTAAAGGAATCGGCTTCAACGGTTCCCGGTATAGAAATAAAGGTGATCCCGCTTAAAGAGGCCCCTATCATTCCAAAGGCGACAAGGTACCATGGAGCCTGTTGATTTGCCTTAAAGAATTCGGCATTACTACCGCCACGCCCGGTAAAATATGAGATAAGGATAAGTACTGCAAAATAGGCGGCGATAAGAAGGAGGACTTGGTATGGTTGCATAGATAGGTATTGTGCGCGGCAATTTACAAATTAAGCTTTAAGTAATCTCATCAGTCAAAAAAATCATAAATTCGCATATGGATTTTTCTTCAAAATTACTGGAGCAGGCAGTAGATGAAATGTCTCAATTGCCAGGGATCGGAAAGCGCACTGCACTTCGATTGGTGTTGCATCTATTGAAACAACCTGAGGACCAGACTACCCGGCTTTCAGACGCTCTCACAAAACTTCGAAAGAATATAAAACTTTGCAGGAATTGCTATAATATAAGTGATACTGAACTTTGCGAAATATGCTCAAATCCATCGAGGTCTTCTGAGATTGTGTGCGTTGTGGAAGATATCCGGGATGTGATGGCCATTGAGAATACAGGTCAGTACAGGGGTCATTACCATGTACTTGGCGGAAAGATTAGTCCGATGGACGGGGTGGGCCCCTCGCAACTGAATATAAAGCCGCTTATCGGGAAGGTGGCAGAAGGGAAAGTGGAGGAGATCATATTCGCTTTAAGCAGTACTCTGGAAGGTGACACTACCAATTTTTATATTTTCAAACAGCTTGAAGGAACCGATGTTAAGACATCAACGATCGCACGGGGAATTTCTGTAGGTGACGAACTGGAATACGCTGATGAGGTTACCCTGGGAAGGAGTATCACTAACAGGATCCCTTTCGAGAATTCGATGAAAGGATAGGATTTGCCAGGATTTTGATCCAGGTTTTCTTTTAAATTGACCGAAAGTTTTTCAATTCCGTGGCTGAAATCGTAATTTTAGCCTGAATTCGGAAAGATATTCTGACTAGAAGAAAATCAGAATAAATCAATTTTATTGGTTTTTTAATATTTATTAAGCGGTAATTTAATTAAATTCGCAATTGAGATAACTAAAATCACATCTGATTTAAAGATATGGCAAAATTTGAACTAAAGTTGCCCAAGATGGGCGAAAGTGTTGCGGAAGCGACCATTACTAGTTGGCTAAAAGAAGTTGGTGATACTATAGAGATGGATGAACCGGTGCTTGAGATCGCTACAGACAAGGTAGATAGCGAAGTGCCAAGTGAAGTAGACGGCAAGCTTGTAGAGAAACTTTTTGAGGCCGATGATGTAGTTCAGGTAGGACAAACGATTGCCATAATTGAAACAGATGCTGAGGTAGAGGAGTCTGCCAATATAGACACCGAGGATGAACCAGCAGAAGTGGCTGAAGTGGAAGAAACTGTAGAGCATGCTAAAGCGACAGCTTCAACTTCTACTGATGAAGATTTTTCAGATTCTTCCAGGTTTTACTCTCCTTTAGTGAAGAATATTGCCAAGGAGGAAGGTATCTCTCTTGAAGAACTCGAAAAAATAGAAGGCACAGGCAAGGAAGGTCGGGTGACCAAAAACGATATTCTTGATTATCTAGAAAATAGAGGTAAACAGGAAAAGGCTGCTTCAACTACGGGTAAGCCTTTAGATACTAGCGGTCTGGAATCTAAAGTTTCTCAACAACCCCAGGCTGTTGCAAGTGGAGAAGATCAGATCATAGAGATGAGCAGAATGGGTAAAATGATCGCTCATCATATGGTACAAAGCGTACAGACCTCTGCTCATGTACAGTCTTTTATTGAGGTTGATGTTACCAATATCTGGAACTGGAGAAATAAACATAAAGATGCTTTTCAAAAGCAAGAGGGCGAGAAACTAACATTTACACCCATCTTTATGGAAGCGGTCGCCAAAGCGATTCGCGATTTCCCGATGATCAATATTTCGGTGAACGAAGATGCTACCAAAGTCATTAAAAAGAAAAATATCAATCTTGGAATGGCTGCAGCGCTTCCGGATGGAAATCTAATAGTTCCTGTTATTAAGAATGCAGATAGATTAAACCTTGTAGGGATGGCGAAGGCTGTGAACGACCTAGCCACACGTGCAAGGCAGAATAAATTAAAACCAGATGAGATCCAGGGTGGCACCTATACCGTGACCAATGTGGGGACATTTGGAAGCATTATGGGAACCCCTATCATTAATCAGCCGCAGGTAGGTATTCTGGCTCTTGGAGCGATAAGAAAGATGCCATCGGTCATCGAAACCTCTGAAGGAGATTTTATAGGAATACGTTATAAGATGATCCTTTCTCACAGTTATGATCACAGGGTGGTGAATGGAGCTCTTGGAGGACAGTTTGTGCAGCGGGTGGCCCAATACCTGGAAGGTTTTGATAAGGACAGGGAAATTTAATTAGATCTGAATAAAATTATGGAAAGCCGCGTTATACGTGGCTTTTTTAATTTTAAAGCATGAAAAAACTCAATTAAATCCTGCCACTGGTCATATTCGGACTATTAAATTATGCTAACTTTACAGAAATTTTTTAAAAATGGACCTCAAGCTTACCAAGCCAATTTGTTTTTTTGATCTTGAAACCACAGGAACCAATATTACCAATGACAGGATCGTAGAGATGGCTATCCTCAAAGTTTTCCCCAATGGCAATAAGGAAAGTCATACCTGGCTGGTGAATCCTGAAAGGGAGATCCCGGCTGAAGTAGTGGCGATCCATGGGATTTCCAATGAGAAGGTTGCAAATGAACCTACTTTTAAAGAACTGGCTTCTAAGGTCCACGATCTTATAAAAGGTTGTGATCTTGCCGGGTATAATTCCAACAGGTTTGATATTCCGCTTCTCGTGGAGGAGCTCCTAAGAGCAGGGATAGATTTCGAAATGAAAAATGTTGTTGCTGTGGATGTACAGACGATATTCCATAAGAAAGAGCAAAGGACACTATCGGCAGCTTATCAGTTTTACTGTGGCAAAAACCTGGATGACGCCCACAGCGCCCAGGCCGATACTGAAGCTACTTACGAAGTGCTTAAATCTCAGCTGGATAAATATGAAGATCTTGAAAATGATGTGAAATGGCTTTCCAATTTCAGTTCCAGAAAGAGATCGGTGGATTTTGCAGGATTTATAGCTTTGGACAAAAAAGGGAAGGAAGTATTCACTTTCGGCAAATATAAAGGAAAGCATGTGGAGCAGGTGCTGGAGGAAGAACCAGGATATTTTGGCTGGATTCAGAACGCCGATTTCCCCCTTTATACAAAAAAGGTACTTACCGCAATAAAACTTCGTAAACTTAACAATAAGCTGTCCTGATGAAGATCATTTGTGTTGGCAGGAACTATACCGATCATATCGAGGAACTTAAGAATGAAAAACCTGAAGATCCGGTACTTTTTCAGAAACCTGATACCTCGATCCTGTTAAAGAAACAACCCTTTTTTATTCCCGATTTTTCTAATGATATCCATTATGAGGTGGAGGTTCTTGTGAAGATCAAAAAGATAGGAAAACATATCCAGGAAAAATTCGCCCATAAATATTATGATGAAATTGGACTTGGAATAGATTTTACTGCGAGGGACCTTCAGCAAAAATTAAAAGAAAAAGGACTGCCATGGGAAAAAGCCAAGGCTTTCGATGGTGCAGCAGTTATTAGTAATAAGTGGCTGGATAAGAAAGAGCTGGGCGATGTGGATGATCTCAATTTTAGTCTGGATTTGAATGATGAAATTGTTCAACAGGCCAGTACCTCCCATATGCTATGGAAAATTGACGAATTAATTGCGTATATTTCGACGTATTTCACCTTAAAAATAGGGGATATCATATTCACAGGTACGCCGGCCGGGGTAGGAAAAGTTTCTCCTGACGATCGTCTAACTGGTTACCTGGAAGGCAAAAAAATGTTTTCAATTAAAGTAAAATAATATTTAATGAGCAGCTACAATCTAGACGAAGTCAGAGAAATGGCAGGCGGTGATGAAGAATTCATGCTTGTCGTGGTACAAACTTTCCTTGAAGAGATCCCGCCAGATGTAGAGGCTATGAATGAAGCTATAGAGAATGATAATGCTTCCTTAGCATACCAGTATGCGCACAAAATGAAGCCAAATCTCCAGCTATTTGGGTTGGAACTTATGGATCAGATCATGATCATCGAGGCGTGGTCCAAGCAGGGAAAAAGAAAAGATGAAGTGCCCGATGCTGCCGAAAAGATCTCCAGAAAAGTGGATGTCGCCGCTGAAGAACTTAAGCAGGACTTCAACCTGTAATGTATGAAAGCTGAAATCATTACAATTGGTGATGAGATCCTCATCGGTCAGATTGTAGATACCAATTCGGCATTTCTTTCCAAAGAACTTAATAAAATAGGTGTAAGCGTTTACCAGATCACTTCGATCCAGGATGACCGCGAGCATATTCTTCAAAGCTTAAAGGAAGCCAGGGAAAGGGTTGATGTGGTTATTATCACAGGAGGCCTGGGTCCTACTAAGGATGATATCACGAAGAAATGCCTTTGTGAGTTTTTTGATGATAAGCTGGTAAGGAATAAAGAGGTCTTAAAGCATATTGAAGAACTCTTTGAAAAATATATAGACACTCCTATTTCAGATCTTAACCGCGACCAGGCTTTAATACCTTCCAGGGCTGCAGTTCTTCCTAATAAATATGGTACCGCAGCCGGAATGTGGTTTGAGGATGAAGGAAAAGTATTTATTTCAATGCCCGGTGTTCCTTATGAAATGAAGGAACTTACAAGGGATGAAGTGATCCCCAGGTTGATGAAGAACTTTTCCAGGCCTGTGATCCTCCATAAAACGATTATTACCTATGGGCTTGGCGAGAGTGCCCTTGCTGAAAAGATCGAGGACTGGGAAAATAATCTTCCTAAAGAGATCAAGCTGGCATATCTGCCAAATCTGGGGAAGGTTAGACTGCGGCTTACCGCCCGGGGAAACGACGAAGAATATTTAAAGAGCCTTATTGATAGCCAGGTAACTGCTTTACATGAATTCATCGGTGAGATTATATATGGATATGAAGATGATGATCCAGTGGAGGTGGTAATCGCTAGAATGCTTGCAGAAAAGGGTTGGACCTTATCTACTGCTGAAAGCTGTTCGGGCGGAAGGCTCGCAGTGAAATTCACCCATGCTCCAGGCTCCTCTGCTACCTTCAAAGGAAGCATCGTGAGTTATGCCACAGAGGCTAAAAAAGAACTTTTGGGTGTTTCTGAAGAGCTTATAAAGGAGAAATCGGTTGTAAGTGCTGAAGTGGCTGAAGCGATGGCAGTGAGTGCCCGGGAAAAATTCCATACGGACTTTTCGGTATCCACCACAGGTAATGCCGGACCTACCAAAGGTGATAGCGATGCCGAAATAGGAACTGTATTCATTGCTATTGCAACACCCATGGAAGTGATTTCCGAAAAATTCATGTTTGGGAACCACCGGGAAAAGGTAATAGGCAAAACGGTAAATAAGGCCATGGAATTGCTTCAACAAAATATTATTAAGTATCGGGACAGATCTTAAGTATAATTTGGCCTATTTTTGCAGGAATTCAGTTAATTTTTAAAGAGACGAGATTTAATGGTTCTTTCTTCGAGGCCTTTCGTAGTCCGTATTTTGAGCATTATGAAGCTTCCTGAAATTCCCTAAAATATTTTTTTTGAATTAGTTGCCTGTTAGGTAAAAAAATCGTTAATTTGCAGCCTGTTTTGAAATAACGAGAAAAGTATAGAGCAATGTCAAGAGTTTGTGAACTTACCGGGAAAAGAGCAATGGTTGGGAACAATGTTTCTCACGCCATGAATAAGACAAAGCGTAAATTTAACGCTAACCTTGTTAAAAAACGTTTTTTTATTCCTGAAGAAGACAGATGGATCACTCTTAAAGTGAGCACTTCTGCATTAAAAGATATCAACAAGAAAGGAATCTCTGCCGTAATCAAAGAGGCGAGAGCTAAAGGATTTCTTAAGAAATAATCCGATAAAAAACATTCACAATGGCAAAGAAAGGTAACAGAGTTCAGGTAATCCTAGAATGTACAGAACATAAAGCATCTGGTCAACCAGGTACTTCAAGATATATTACTACTAAAAACAAAAAAAATACACCGGATAGATTAGAGTTGAAAAAATTCAACCCTGTTCTTAAGAAAATGACGGTGCATAAAGAAATAAAATAATTTGAGTCATGGCAAAGAAATCAGTAGCATCTATTCAAACAGGATCTAAAAGATTAACCAAAGCGATAAAAATGGTTAAATCTGAGAAAACCGGTGCCTATACTTTTGTAGAACAAATCATGGCTCCGGAAGACGTAAACGACTTTTTGAAGAAGTAAGAAGCTTCACAAACGATATTATTTTTTTAAAGAAGCCGTTCAGAATAAGTCTGGACGGCTTTTTCTTTTTGTGTATATTTATTGCCGCATTTCTAGAGGGTTTTAACCTTCTTTTATTTTTTAAAACCTGCCAAACAAAATGAGTTTATTTAAAAAGATATTTTCACAAGAGAAAAAGGAAAATCTTGATAAGGGACTGGAAAAATCAAAGACCAGCTTCTTTAATAAGATGAGCAAGGCTGTAGCCGGAAAATCCAAAGTGGATGATGAGGTACTGGATGATCTGGAAGAAGTACTTGTAAGTAGTGATGTGGGGGTAGCCACAACGATCAAGATAATTGACAGAATAGAGGAACGGGTGGCTCGTGATAAATACCTGGGAACTGATGAGCTTAATAAGATTCTAAGAGAAGAAATTGCAGCTTTACTGGCCGAGACGAATACTGGCGATTATTCTGAACTTGACATTCCGGCTGATAAAAGGCCTTATGTGATCATGGTTGTTGGAGTGAACGGCGTTGGTAAAACTACGACCATAGGGAAACTGGCTCACCAGTTCAAGAAACAGGGCAAAAAGGTGGTGCTTGGTGCTGCAGATACTTTCCGCGCAGCTGCAATAGACCAGTTGCAGATCTGGGCAGACAGGACTGATGTCCCTATCATCAAACAGAAAATGGGTAGTGATCCTGCTTCTGTTGCTTTCGATACCATTCAGCATGCCGTGAAGATGGATGCCGATGTGGTTTTGATCGATACCGCAGGCCGGCTTCATAATAAAGTGAACCTGATGAAGGAGCTTTCTAAAGTGAAGAGGGTGATGCAGAAAACGGTGGCCGATGCTCCTCATGAAGTACTTCTGGTACTGGACGGTTCAACCGGACAGAATGCTTTTGAGCAAGCCAAACAATTTACAGCTGCAACCGAAGTTACTTCATTAGCAGTTACCAAACTGGACGGTACCGCCAAAGGCGGAGTTGTGATCGGTATAAGCGATCAGTTTAAAATACCTGTAAAATACATAGGTGTGGGAGAAGGAGTGGAAGATCTGCAGGTGTTCAATAAATTTGAATTTGTAGATTCCTTCTTTAAATAAACCTATGAAAAGACTATTACTTCTACTTTCTTTAATCGCAGTTTATAGCTGCAAGAATGATAAAGCTGAAAATACTCTCAATGATGATCAGCTTCAAAACGATTCTACAGATACTGTAGAAGAACTGGAATTCAAAGTGGTCGATTCAAAGTTTATCGATAATGATGAATTATGGGCACCCTTTGAATCTGACCTATCAGAATTTTCGGGAGAAGTTTATGAAGAAGTAAAATCTTTAGTATTTGAAAAGTCGATCCCTCAGATTCAGCAGGCAATAGATGAAGGTAAACTTACTTATGAAGAGCTGGCCCTTTTTTATCTTATCAGGATTAAAGAATATGACCGGGACAATGAGCTTTCATTAAATTCAGTAATTTCACTCAATCCCGATCTTTTAAAAGAAGCCAGAAAGAAAGATGAACTAAAGAACAGTGGTGAGAATCATCATCCTATCTTCGGAATTCCTGTGCTTCTAAAGGATAATATCAACACCGCTGGTATACCAACAACTGCAGGAGCAGCAGCGCTTCAGGACAACAATACAGAAGATGCTTTTATTGTTCAGCGTTTAAAAGAAAATGGCGCAATAATTCTGGGTAAGGCAAACCTTAGTGAATGGGCTTATTTTTTCTGCGGGGAATGCCCCAGTGGTTATTCGGCTGTAGGAGGACAAACGCTTAATCCATATGGCAGAAAGATACTTGATACCGGTGGTTCAAGTTCTGGAAGCGGGGTGGCTGTAGCGGCTAATCTTGCACCGGTAGCAGTAGGTTCTGAGACTTCAGGCTCTATACTTTCTCCATCCAGCCAGAATTCGATCGTGGGTTTAAAACCTACCATCGGCCTTCTTAGCAGGGGAGGAATCGTGCCTATTTCCAGCAGCCTTGATACTCCTGGACCCATGACGCGTTATGTCATAGATAATGCCATCCTGCTTTCTGCAATGACCGGAACCGATCCAAAAGATCCTGCGTCCAAAGCAGCAGGGAAGGAGGAGCATAATTTTTATGCAAATCTTAATGCAACAGATCTCAAGGGTAGAAGGTTTGGCGCGATCAAATCTTTAATGGAAGATACCTTATACGTAAGAGCTGTTAATGACCTGAAAAATGCAGGTGCAGAAATAGTGGAATATGAGGCTGAAGAGATCAACCTTCCAAACTTTGTTAGACTGCTTAACCTGGATATGAAGAAAGACTTGCCTGAATATTTCAAAAATTATGGTGGAGAAGTGGAATTTGAGAATGTTCAGGATGTGGTGGATTATAATTCCAAAGACACACTGGCCCGTGCACCCTATGGTCAGGCCTTATTCCTGGGGATCATCAAAGATTCTGCAACAGCCGAGGAATTTGCGGCAATAAAAGATACGTTAAAGAGAAATGGCAGCCGATTTTTTGAAAAGCCAATGAAGGAGCATAACCTGGACGCGGTACTTTCTATCAATAATTATCATGCCGGTTTTGCTGCGGTCGCTAAATATCCGGCCATAACAGTGCCCATGGGATATACTTCTAATAACGCACCTAAAGGCCTCACTTTTATAGGTAAACCTTTTACTGAGCAGCAATTACTGCAGTGGGCTTATGCATTTGAACAAACCACGAACCGAAGAAAAACTCCGGAAAATTATAATGAGTAAGACTTCCCAGAGATACCTTGTTTTAATATCAAAGATCATTTTCTTTTACAGTATTTTCTATGTTGTAATGAAGGTACTCGCCATTTTCCAGGGAGCCTGGTTGATTCCGAACCTTATTCTGGGTATTCCCTATGTGATTTTTGCCGTGGTAGGAGGGATTATGGTTAAAAGAGATTCTTATCATTGGGCCTATGTTATCGCCGGGGCAATTGTTATAAGTGTAATTCGTTATTATGAACAGGACTGGATGGTGCAGTTACATAATCATTTCAACTAAGTGCAGGCAGCAGGCGTTCATAATAAAAAATCCTATCCGGAAATAGTTTATTTCAACGGTGAATGGATGAAATATGATCAGGCCAGGATCTCGGTATTTGATCGTGGATTTATGCTTGGGGATGGAATTTATGAAGTAACTCCTTTTTATGAAGGTAAGGTATTTGGACTGGAGGAGCACCTGAAACGGCTTCAGTATTCCCTTGATGAGATCATGATAGACCTTGATGCCTGGAGTCTGAAACCAATGATGTTTGAAGCGATCTCGAAAGCCGGACTGTCAGATAAGGATGCCGCAGTCTACATCCAGGTTTCAAGAGGAGTTGCGCCACGAACTCATTATTTTCCTGAAAATATAGCGTCAACCGTATTGATATATGCCTTCCCGGCTTCCCTCAGGGGTTTTGAAAATAAACAATGGAGCGTGCTGGTTTCCGAAGATCTCAGGTGGCATCGTTGCGATATCAAATCTACCTCGCTTCTCGCAAATATTAAATCTAATACCGAATCTCACAGATTGGGACTGGATGAGAATCTATTGGTTCGCGATGGTCTTTTTACGGAAGGCTCCCATTCAACTATCTTTTTCATTAAGGATAATATTATCTATACCCATCCCGAAGGACCTCAGATCCTTTCAGGAATCACCCGAAAATTTGTTATAGCTATTTGTGCTGAATTGAATATTGAGGTAAAAGAGGAGGCTTTTCCTTTATCTGAATTAGATGGAGTTGATGAGGTTTTCCTAACCGGAACCACCACCCAGGTAATGGCTGTAAAAGAAATGTTCTCTGACGGAAATAAAATATTTAATGAACCCGAAATCGGACCTGTGACCCAAAAGATCCAGCAGGCATTTATTCAGAAAACACGTAGTCTTTAGAAAGACATTATTCCTTTATCACATTATATTTCTTTAGTATAGGTAAAACCTTTTCCATGGGTAGCGCTTTAATGCTTCTAGCTTTAAAACCGGTCATGGTCTCGGCCATGAACAATGAATTCAAAATAGCCTCTTCGGTAGCTTCGATGGCGGCCATAAAGATGGGGGACATTAAGTCATTAGGAACTACTTTCTTTTCCAGCAGATCAGATTCAATTTTATATGGTATCCTGTTTTCTTCCGCGGTGGAAAATGCGATAACATAATCACCGCTTCCGTTGGACGCAATACCTCCTGTCT
>JAWWBH010000054.1:0-13616 GCA_033721075.1 Christiangramia sp. | reverse complement strand
ACAGGCCAGAAATGCGGAGGATATTCTTATTAAGACCTACGAAACAGGGAAACTGGACTTTGATGATGTACTGGATATACAGGAACTGCAATTAAAGATCCAGATGAATCTTATTGATGCTGTGGTTGATTATTATCAGGATTCTGCTTTGATTGTATATTTTTTAGGTACAGATAAATATTTATTAAATTGATATAATTTATAACCTTTTTATTTGTATTGCTTGCAGGATTGTTACTGGGGTTTCTCATCTTTAATAGCAGTTCAGAAGAAAATCAGGAAGTTTCCGAAACTCATGAGCATTCCGAAGGGGAAGTACAAATGTGGACCTGTTCCATGCATCCTCAGATCATGCAACCTGAACCGGGAGATTGTCCTATTTGCGGGATGGAACTTATTCCCGCTGAAGCCGGTGCAGAAGGTTTGACCGCCGATGAAATTAAAATGACCGAAAATGCCATGAGCCTGGCTAATATTCAGACTACGGTGGTGGGAAATGCAGATGCAACACCGGGCAAGATCAGTCTTTCAGGAAAAATAAAAGAGAATGAAGAAGCGAATGCGGTACAATCCAGCCATGTGGGTGGAAGGATAGAAAATCTGGCGGTGACTTATACCGGTGAAAGAGTGAACAGGGGACAACTGCTTGCTACTATTTATTCGCCAGATCTGGTTGCGGCGCAACAGGAACTGCTTACAGCTTCGAGGCTCAAGGAATCACAGCCCGCACTTTATAAGGCGGTGAGGAATAAGCTGAAGTACTGGAAGCTTAGCGATGCCCAGATCGATAAGATTGAGGCTTCGGGAGAGGTTAGGGAGAATCTTCCCGTATATGCCACAGTTAACGGTACTGTTACCGAAAAACTGGTTCAGGAAGGTGATTATGTGAAGCAGGGACAGCCGCTATATAAGATAGCTAACCTCAATACAGTGTGGGCCGTTTTCGACGCCTATGAATCTCAGATATCGAATCTTAATGTAGGACAGGAATTGAAAATTACGGCTAATGCATACCCCGATAAGGAATTCAGCGGGAAAATTTCCTTTATTGATCCTTTGCTGAATGAAAGTTCCAGAACGGTTAAGGTGAGGGTGGAGCTTAAGAATACCAATGATATGCTGAAACCCGGCATGTTCGTACAGGCGGAACTCGAAAGACCTGAAGGCATTCAGGAAGGATCTATTCTGATCCCCAGATCAGCAGTATTATGGACGGGCACCCGTTCACTGGTTTATGTGAAGACCAGTCCTGATGAACCGGTATTTCAGATGAAGGAAGTGAAGCTGGGAGATGCACTTGATAATAGTTATGAAGTGCTTGAAGGCCTGAGTGATGGAGATGAGGTTGTGACGAACGGAACCTTTACCGTAGATGCTGCGGCACAGCTTCAGGGAAAAAGATCGATGATGAACAATCCCGACAACCAGAAGAAGCAGGCTATGAATATGAAGATGGAGCTTCCGGAAGATTTTCAGAAGAAATTCGTGAAAACACTGGACAAATACTTTGAACTTAAGGATGCCCTTGTGAATTCTAATGCTACCGAGGCCATGAATGCTGCTAAAGCATCTTTAAAAACTATGCCTCAAGCTGATCTTCAGGGAATGGCAGCCGCTCACTTTAAGAAAGTGAAAGAAATGCTGGAGGCGATCTCTAATAATGAGAATCTGGAAAACCAAAGAGCACACTTTGTGATCCTGTCAGAAAATATGATCGCAATTACTGCGAATATTGACAGTCTTGGGAATACGGTTTACATACAGCACTGTCCCATGGCAGATTCCAATAAGGGAGCCGACTGGCTAAGCCTTTCCTCAGAAGTGAGAAACCCATACTATGGAGAAGCTATGCTCACTTGTGGAGAGGTGAAGGAAAAACTTTAGTTAATTAGAATTAATTTTAAACGATATTTAATTCTTAAAACCGAAAAACTTAAATGATCGTAAAGAGAAAAACAGCAATGAATATCCGGAAGGTCCACAGGTATCTGGGTATTTTTATTGGAATTCAGTTTATAATGTGGACGGTGAGCGGACTTTATTTTAGCTGGACCGATCTGGATGAGATACATGGTGACCATTTTAAAAAGCATCATCCTGAACAGGCTTCATTCAACGATCTAAAAGGTCCGTCAGAATTATCTCCTGAATTGGAAATTACCTCTATAGATCTTCAGGAGATCTCGGGGGAGCCTTATTATTTTATTAATGGTGAAGTTCTAATAAATGCAAGGACCGGAGAAAAACTGGATGAGATAAATGAAGAGGATGCTTTATCCATTGCAAGCCGGTATATGAAAGATGAGCTTAAGGTAACTGGCGTGGAGAGGATCACTGAAACCGGAAAACATCATGAGTACCGTGAGAACCTGTTGCCTGCTTATGTGATCTCTTATGATACTGATGAGAACCTTAAGGCCTACATTGGAGCAACCAATGGTAGTTTCAGAACGGTAAGGCACAGGGACTGGAGATGGTTTGATTTCTTATGGATGACCCACACTATGGACTATGAAGGAAGGGATGATTTCAATAACCTGGCCTTGCGCAGTTTCTCTTTGCTGGGTTTGATCACTGTTCTTAGTGGTTTTCTATTGTGGTATATTTCTTCACCAACAGTACGGAAAGTGGTGCAGCCAAAGAAAAAGAAGAAGAAAAAAGGTAAAAAGACAAAAAACAGAGTGTAATAAGAATAATTAAATACGTCAAAAACAATAACAAATTAATAATTAAAGTGATGAGAAAGAATTTAAGAAGTTTAATAACATTAAGTATGATCGCAGGAAGTTTGGTATTAACATCCTGTGGCGATAACAAAAAAGAAAAAGAGGAGACTTCAACTCCAATGGAACATGAGATGCACCAGGAGAATGGAGCTATGGATCACGCCAAGGACACTGAAAAGAGCGTAGCTGAATTTAAAGATGATACAGTTCAACAGGCTTATACTTATTACCTGGATATAAAAAACGCTCTAGTTAAAGACGACCATGTAGCCGTACAAAAGGCTGCAAGTAAATTGGTTAAGGTATATGGTGAAGATGCAAGTAGTAATGAAATAGCTTTAAGGGCTAAACGATTTTCAAATGTTACTAATATTAACGAGCAGAGAGATATTTTTTCAAGTCTTACTAAAGCTATGGAACCAGTTTTAAAGGAAGCTATTTCTTCAGGAAAGATATATAAACAGTTTTGTCCCATGGCGTTTGGTGGAAAAGGAGACTACTGGTATTCAGATACCGACCAGATAAGAAACCCGTATTTTGGTGATAAAATGCTAAAATGCGGCAGGGTAGAAGAAACTATCATGTAAAATTCATTAATTGAAATCAGGCTGTCTGGAAAAATGTGAAGTCATTCTGGATTTCTTTCAAATGGACTTTTTAGAAATTTTAGACAGCCTGATTTTTACTACTTTTATAAAGCTATAACCAGCTCTAATTGGAAGAAATTCGAATTCATATCAAGAATGTTGTCTGCCAGAGATGTATTATGACGGTAGAGAATATCCTGAAAAAACTGGAAATTCCTTATCAGGAAATCCGGTTGGGGGAGGCTATTATCTCAAGGAACTTAAGCAGTATTGAAACTCATCAGCTTCAGAAGGAATTTGAAAAAGTGGGTTTTGAGATCGTTCAGGATAAGGCAGAAAAAATGATCAACCAGATTAAATCCACCATTATTGATGAAGTTTATTCTAATGACCCTTCCAATAAAAAACTTTCAGAGATACCCACCCGGAAGCTTAATTACGACTATAGCCATATTACCCATTTGTTCACAGAACAGGAAGGGCAGAGCATTCAGAAATTCTATAATGCTGTTAGAACCGAACGGGTAAAAGAACTCATCAGTAACGACGAGTACAGCATTGCTACTATAGCCGATCTGCTTGGGTATTCCACTCCTGCATACCTCTCTACTTCCTTTAAAAAAACTACAGGCTATACACCTTCAGAATACAAGAGCCTGAATCTGAATGACAGGAATAGTCTGGATGCTGTTTAGGTGAGGCCAAAAGATTTAAGGCTATTTTAGGAAAGATTCTTTAATAATTTTGTTCTTTCATATTGGTAACTCATAATGTACAAGCCTTTATGGAAATTCTCCTCCTCATTGCAGGAATCCTTATCTATTTATTTACTGTGTTGGATATTATTCAAACTACTTTGTCCATGCAGGGAGGAGGATGGATAACCAGCAGATTTTCGCATGGCTTCTGGACAATCTTTCTCAGACTATCGGGTAGGGATGGGAAAAAGAAAATTCTATCCCATACAGGATATATACTGCTTATTTCTATTGTCCTGATATGGGTGTTCCTGCTGTGGTCAAGTTTTGTGCTGTTGCTTGCATCAGATCACGATTCAGTAATAAACAGTACGACCAGAGAAGCTGCCTACCTGTTAGAAAAGATTTATTATGCGGGCTTCACTATTTCTACTCTCGGCGTAGGAGATTATATCCCATCCTTGGGCAGCTGGAGAATAATATCAGCTATATACTCTTTTACAGGCCTTATTCTTTTGACCATGTCAGTTACTTACTTTATCCCCGTTCTTTCCGCTATTATAGAACAACGTAAACTTGGGATCAGGTTAAGCAATTTGGGGAATAGTCCCGAAGAGATACTTATCAATTCCTGGAATGGTAAGGATTTTACAGAATTTACAGGGAAGATCGATGACCTTTCTGAATCCCTGGTTCATCACAGCCAGAATCACCGGGCCTATCCGGTGATCCATTATTTCCATAACTGGAAAGAAAAGAACGCCGTGATTTTACAGCTGGCTAGGTTACACGAGGCACTATATTTACTAAAATATGAAATAGATAAAGAGAAAAGACCAAATGAGATGGATTTAAAACCTCTTGAAATTGCCTTTCAGAACTACCGGGAAGTAATCACAGAGGTAACACATATTAAATTAATAGAAGAGGCGCCACCCCTGGCTGATACCGGTATACTTAAGAAGCAAGGCCTGATTGTCCATGACAGATCTAGTATAAAGGTGAACGAGGAGCTAATTAATACCCGTAGATTATTTCAAACCCTGGTGAGGCAGGATGGATGGAGCTGGAAGCTGGTATAATCTTTACAAAATCCTAAATTTTTCTATACCAGGTTAAAAACATTTAAAACCGAAAGAACTTAGCATAATTTTATAACTCGCTCATATCTGTCATTTCTATATTTAAGGTATAACAATAAAAATCAACTAGTTATGAGAAATGAGAAATTGATTCAGGCACTCGGCAATTGTATTAATCACTGTAATTATTGTGCTGATGCCTGCCTGGATGAGGACGATGTTAAGAAAATGGTTGACTGTATTAGAACCGACCGGGTTTGTGCTGAGGTATGTTCTACATTAAACCAGGTTTTGGCCACTGACTATAAAGATGTAAATGCTCTGGTAGAATATTGTAAAAAGGTATGCCAGGACTGTGCAGATGAATGTGGTAAACATGAAGCTCAGCATTGTAAAGATTGTGCACAGGCATGTAGGGAATGTGCAATGGCATGTGAGGCCTATCTTGCTTAATGAAATATCATAGCTGTCTAAAAAGTCAGGAAAAGGTCATCCTGAATTCATTTCAGGATCTTAGCGTATTAAAAAATCAATGTTGATTACAAGCTGAAACTAGTTCAGCTTGACGAAGTAGAGACTTTTTAGGCAGCCTATTATTTTTTAAAAGTTTTTTCCAAAAGATTGAACATCTCCCGATTTCACCTGTCTTACCTTCGTATTCTATAATTCTTTGAAAAATAATAACTTCTGGTGATCACATTTATAAAATGAAACATACTTATAAAATAACCGGGATGACCTGTAACGGGTGCAGGTCGCATGTAGAAAAGACTCTACGAAACCTTGAAGATGTTACCAATGTAAGCGTCGATCTTGAAAAGGGAGAAGCCGAAATTACAATGAATTCACATATTCCTACTCAGGTATTCGAGAACTCATTGCAGGAAGCAGGAGGAAATTATCATATAATGGAGCCGGGTCCTCCGGATTCCTCATCCAAACCAATGCAACATACCTACAAAATAACTGGAATGACCTGTATGGGATGTCGTTCCCATGTGGAGTCTGCTTTAAGAGATGTTGATGGTGTTATGGAGGTTTCTGTTGATCTTGAGAAAGCAGAAGCCAGGATAAGTATGAGAGAGCATATTAAAATTGGGGAATTTGAAAAGGCTCTTGAAAACGCCGGGGGTAACTACCATATCATGTTGCCAGGAGATGAAGATAAGACACACCATAAGCATTCTCATTCTGCAAGCAATAAAAAGGAAGGAAAGGGTACAGGCAGCTGGTATTGTCCCATGCATTGTGAAGGGGATAAGACATACGATAAACCAGGTGACTGTCCCGTATGTGGGATGGACCTTGTGGAAGAAGTTAGTCTTAAATCTTCATCTACAAAATATACCTGTCCTATGCATCCCGAAGTGGTGAAGGATGAACCAGGGAGTTGTCCTATCTGTGGAATGGATCTGGTGCCTATGGAACCTGAAGCTTCAGCTGAAGAAAAGGGATATAAAAAATTACTTCGTAAATTCTGGATCTCTGTAGCCTTTACGCTTCCTATCTTCCTTATTGCGATGTCTGAAATGATCCCCGGAAATCCTCTTTATGAAGTAGCCGGAATGAGGGTATGGAACTGGGTTCAGTTCGGGCTTTCACTACCTGTGGTTTTTTATGGAACATGGATGTTTTTTGAACGTGCCTACAGGTCTATAAAGACCTGGAACCTTAATATGTTCACATTAATTGGGATTGGTGCAGGTGTTGCATGGATCTTTAGTGTTTTCGGACTTATCTTTCCTGATTTCTTCCCGCCTCAGTTCAAGACCAATATGGGAACGGTACACGTATATTTTGAGGCTGCAACCGTTATCCTTACACTGGTTTTGCTTGGTCAGGTACTTGAAGCCCGTGCCCACAGCCGAACGAATTCCGCTATTAAGGAATTACTGAAACTGGCTCCCAATACAGCTGTTAGAGTAAGGGATGGAAAGGAAGAAACCATATCTGTAGATAAGATCGAAAAAGGAGATGTTTTACGTGTGAAGCCTGGTGAAAAGATTCCCGTAGACGGAATTATAAAAACCGGAAAGAGCAGTATAGACGAATCCATGATCACCGGAGAGCCTATTCCGGTAGATAAAGCTGAAGGAGATAAAGTGAGTTCAGGAACAATCAACGGGAATCAGAGTTTCACTATGACTGCTGAAAAAGTGGGAGATGAAACCCTGCTCTCGCAAATCATAAAAATGGTAAATGAAGCCAGCCGTTCTCAGGCACCTATTCAAAAACTTGCTGACAGGATCTCGGCTTATTTTGTTCCGATCGTGGTGGTGGTATCGGTGATCACTTATATTATATGGGCGATATACGGCCCTGAGCCGGCTTATGTCTATGCGCTTGTAAATGCGATTGCAGTGCTCATTATTGCATGTCCCTGTGCACTGGGCCTGGCCACTCCAATGTCAGTAATGGTTGGTGTAGGGAAGGGGGCACAAAATGGTGTGCTCATCAAGAATGCCCGGGCCCTGGAAGAATTCAATGAGATAGATACTCTTATTATTGATAAGACTGGAACCATTACCGAGGGGAAACCTTCAGTTGAAAAGGTGGTTTCAGTTGATTCCGATTATTCGGAAAAGGAGATGATAAGTTTAATAGCTTCTGTAAATGCTCAAAGTGAACATCCCCTGGCGGTGGCAACTGTAAATTTTGCCAGTGAGCAAAATGTTCAATTTAATGAAGCTTCCGAATTTAACGCGGTTACAGGAAAGGGTGTTCATGCCAGTCTTAGCGGAAAAAGACTTGCTCTAGGAAATGATAAGCTGATGCTTGAAGAAAATGCTGAGATCTCAAAAGATGTCGAAAAGAAGGTCATCGCAGAGCAGGAACAGGGGAAGACGGTATCTTATTTCGCAGTGGACGGAAAGATCGTTGGTTATATTACCATTACTGATGCTATTAAAAAGACGAGTGAAGAGGCATTGAGAGAATTACAGGAACATGGTGTTAAAGTGATCATGCTTACGGGTGATAATGCGAAGACAGCCGCGGCCGTGGCAAAGCACCTTGATCTTGCAGATTTTAAAGCAGGAATGGTTCCTGAAAATAAGATGGAAGAGGTCAAAAAATTACAACAGCAGGGAAAAAAGGTTGCCATGGCTGGGGACGGTATTAATGATGCACCAGCTCTGGCACAGGCTAATATTGGGATCGCCATGGGAACCGGAACTGATGTAGCAATCGAAAGCGCCGAGATCACCCTGGTTAAAGGAGATCTAAAGGGAGTTCTCAAAGCCAAAAAGCTTAGTGAAAAGGTGATGCGAAACATCAGGGAGAACCTATTCTTTGCACTCATCTATAACATTATAGGGGTTCCCGTAGCAGCAGGTGTACTTTATCCAGTTTTTGGAATTTTGCTTTCACCTATGATCGCAGCCCTGGCGATGAGTTTTAGCTCGGTATCCGTGATCACGAATGCACTTAGGTTGAGAGGTGCTAAACTGGATTAATAAGGTCATTTCGAACGAAGTGAGAAATCTCTTGAGATTTCTCAATTATCCTTATTCATTGGGACTCCTTATAAATGACATTATTATTTAATAATATTAGCCTGAACTTGTCTCAGGGTTTTAAAATTAACTTTTAGTATGCAGGATTTTTTAAGTCAATGGGGGGAAGCAGCATATACAACTGCCGGATTTTTCTGGATGGCTCTATGGGCTTTCGCTTTGGGATATGTTATTAGTAGTGGAATACAGGTATTTGTGACCGAAAAACGAATGCAGAAAACTATGGGAAAGGAAGAATCCAAAGGGCTCTTGCTTGGAACTTTTTTCGGCTTCATTAGCAGTTCCTGTAGTTTTGCAGCACTGGCATCTACCAAAAGTCTTTTTAAAAAGGGAGCCAGCTTCGTTTCATCCATTGCTTTTCTTCTCGCCTCTACCAACCTGGTTATAGAACTGGGGATCATTATTTCGATCTTCCTTGGGTGGCAGTTCGTTGTAGGGGAGTATGTTGGAGGGGTGATACTTATACTTGTAAGCTGGTTGCTTATTCGACTTATCAATCCTAAAAATCTTATCAAAAAAGCACGTGAACGTCTGGACAGTGAAGATGATGATGCCGATCCCGATAAATCCTGGAAAGAAAAGATGCAATCTGAAACGGGATGGGCAAAAGTTTCTCAGCAATACGCCATGGAATGGAAGATGGTATGGAAAGATGTCACCATAGGTTTTACCATTGCAGGTATAGTGGCTGCTTTTGTTTCCGATTCTTTTTTTCAGACCCTATTTATCAATAGTGGGCAGGGAAATACAGATCTTGGTTTTTTTACAATCCTCGAGCACATCATTGTGGGGCCTGTGGCCGCGTTTATAACCTTCATAGGTTCCATGGGGAATATTCCCCTGGCGGCCTTATTATTTGGTAAGGGCGTGAGTTTTGCGGGGGTGATGGCCTTTATCTTTAGTGACCTGGTAGTATTCCCAATCTTAAGGATCAACGCCAAATATTATGGATGGAAAATGAGCTTTTTTATACTTTTTCTCCTGTTTGCTTCATTAATCGGGGCATCCCTGGCATTACATTACGGCTTTAATTTGTTAAACCTGCTTCCAGATCCGTCTTCGGTGAAGATCATGGATACCGACTATTTTAAGATCAATTACACCTTCTGGCTGAACATGATATTTCTGGCAATTTCCGGCTATATGCTTTATCTGGGATTCTTTAAAAGAGATGATGTAATGTTTATGAAAGAAATGGCTCCCAAAAGCCAGGTTCTGGAGAAAACGCTCAAATATATTGCCTTCATTTGTTATGCATGGCTGGCGGCAGGACTTATAATAAAATTCCTGATAAACGGATAAAATAAAAAAAGGGCCGGCAGGCCCTTCAGGTTAATATGCGGGAAAAGGATTTTATCACTGATTTCTCCTTTTTTGCACATGCATTTTTCTTCCTTTTCGTCTTTTTTCCTGAAGCTGTTCCCATTTGGTATACTGTTCCTCGGTAAGGATCTTTTTCAGTTCAGCTTTATATTCTTCAGAAATTTCCTGGTGTTCTTCTCTTATTTTTTCACGTTCTTTTTTTACTTCCCTGCGAATTTCCTCACGTTCCTCCCGGCGCTCTTGCATAAGTTCCCTTTGTTCTCCAATTCTTTTAGTATAGAGCTCCTTAAGTTTGGCTTCCTGTTCCTCATTAAGATCTAGTTGCATTGCCAGCCTTTTGGCCCCAAGGATTGCCATTTCTTCATCTGTCATTTCAGATCTTCTTTCTCCTCTTTCCTGGGCAAAGCATGTGATGCTGAAAAAGAGGATCATTAAGGTTATTAGATTTTTCATGATCTTAAGTTTTTGATTTTGAGTTTATTTGACACAGTAAATAACGAAAGGTTTAAAAATAGAAACAGGGCAAATTGCCCTGTTCATTAAAACTATTTTTTCAAAGTCTAATATTCAGTGTCATCTTTTTTGGACTTATCCTTTTTATAAGACTTTTTCTTGCCTTTCATTTCTCCTTCATGCATTTTCATCTCTCTTTCATGCATGACTTCCCATTTAGCATACTGACTTTCATTCAGGATCTCCTTCATTTCTTCTTTGAAATCGGCCTGAATTTTCATTTTTTGTTTATGCATATTGGCTCTTTCATCAGCCATATCTTCGGGCTCATCGGCCATATCGTCCATATGGTCTGCCATGAGCTCTTTCTGTGCTTCCAGCCTTTTCATTTGAGCTTTTTTGATCTTTGCTTTCTGCTCGGCATTCAGGCTTAAACGGGTTGCCATTTTATCGGCATACATCATAGCATGTGGTTCAGGATCTTCCATCATCATGGCCTGTTTTTCATGGCCTTTTGCTTTTCCCTTATTTTTATCAACCTGGGCAAAGACCCCAAACGAAAGGAATAACATTACTAATAATAAGCTAATATTCTTCATCACTTAAAAAAGTTTTGGTTTATACTCACCTAAAATTAAGGGATATAGAACCTGGAAGGATATGTTTTAACATAAAAAAAACGATCACTGTTAAAGTGATCGTTTTTTTATTTGGATATGTTAAAAGCTGCTATTCTACAGGGTTGAGAATTAGATCTATACGCTTAAGCACATCCTGAAGATGATATCGTGTTAAGGTATCACCAGACCTGTACAGGGAGTTCCTTATCTGTCTTTCCAGGGTATTGAGTTCACCGCGTACTACTGGTCTTATATCACTCTGTGAAACGTCAATATTACTTCTGGTTACCCATTCTCTCCATCTTTCCGGGATCTCATCCTGCTCTTCATTCATCAAATGCTCCATCCTCTCGATATAAGCCCTTTGAAGATTCCTGCGGTATCGGTCGATTTTTCTACCAGAATAAACCTCACTCCAAACCCCTTTTCGAAGTTCGGTCATCATATCAAGTAAAGAATAAGCCTCTTTTCCGTTGATCTCCTCATTTTCCATCAATCTGGCCATTCTTCCGAAATCAAGGATATTATTAAGAGCTCTTTGTTGCATATTTCTGATACGCTCAATGTTTCCATCAAATTCGATCTTATTGAAAATATTCTGATTGATAAGCCATTCCGGAGTTTCAAAAAGCTGTTTCTGAAGAAAGTCCATTGCTCTTTCCTGTGTCTCCTTATCTACATGAGTATAAACCGCACCTTCCTGATCATAGGTTTTGTAATACTCATAAACACCTCCAATATTGGCGGCCACATGACCCATGTAGCGGTTATACTGGGAAAGAACCTGTTGGTATAAGTCATCAAGGTCTTCATAGTCTTTACCATCTTCAGCCGTCCATTCTATAAGCTTAGGGACGATTCGTTTCAGGTTTTTAATACCATATTCGCTGGCAAGCATTGCATCGTCACCAAGGTCTTCGGTTTGTGAACTTGGATCTATCACCCCGCCACCCTGTTGCCTTCCGAAGCGATACATAGGGTCACAGGCATGTTCCAGGATCCATTCATCAAGGACCGGCTTTTCCTCTTTTCCTTCTTTTTCAGGAATTGGGCGGTATCCCCATTCTATAGCATACTTGTCATAAGGACCAATATCTGGCATTAGCGCCACATCGCCATCTTCAGGCTGTGCTATATAATTAAATCTTGCATAATCCATGATTGAAGGAGCAGTGCCGTATTGCTTTGTAAATTCAGGATCCCTCAATTTTTCCACTGGATAAGCAACACTGCTTCCCATATTATGTGGTAAACCTAAAGTGTGACCAACCTCGTGAGAAGAAACAAACCTGATAAGTCTTCCCATTACTTCGTCCTTGAATTCTACGTCCTGTGCTTCCGGATTGATCGCAGCGGTCTGTACAAAGAACCAGTTTCTAAGCAGGGTCATTACATTATGATACCAGTTGATGTCTGATTCCAGTATTTCTCCAGATCTCGGGTCACTTACGTGAGGACCGTTGGCATTAGGAATTGGAGAAGCCAGGTATCTAACAACCGAATATCTTACGTCTTCCGGGCTCCAGTCCGGATCCTCTTCAACTGTAGGAGCATCTTTTGCGATAATAGCATTTTTGAAACCGGCCTTTTCAAAGGCAACCTGCCAGTCTTCAATTCCCTGTTTTATGAAAGGTCTCCACTTTTCAGGAGTGGCCCTGTCTATATAGTAAACGATAGGTTCTTTTGGTTCCACGAGTTCTCCGTTTTTGAACTTCTCCATGTCCTCATCTTTCACCTCAAGTCTCCACCGGTCAATGAACTCTACGGTCTTACTTTTCTGTGCAGCAAGGCCATAATCGGTTTGTTCAGTAGTGAACCAGCCAACACGCTCATCATAATATCTTCTTTCCATAGGGACCTTTGGTAACAGGATCATAGAATTACTGAATTCCATGGATATGGATCCCATACTTTCATTAGATGGTGGCTCACCTGCATTGTAGGTCTTTACGTGTCTTATCTCGATATTTTCAGGATAACTTCTAATCGTATCTATATAAGATCTGCTTTCGTCAAGTCTTGAGACCTTATATTGTTTTCTGGTACGATCTGGAAGGCCTAAAGGCTGCACATCTTTGGTGTAAAGATCGGTCACATCGATCACGGTGGTTTTGCTGATGGAATCCTTACCCACTGTCTTAATGTCGAAAGACTGTATGATAGGTTCAAAATTTGAGTTTACCACAGCTTCATGGACCGGGAGTGAATCATTGGCGTAGATATCATAAGAAACTACCCTGAGCAGTACTTTATCTCCTTTCTTTTGCCAGCGGTGAACCTGGGTGTTCTGCTTACCTCCACCAAAACCAATTCCGCTGGCAGTCTTGGCTATACGCGTTACGGTGAGCATTTCCCGGTTAAAAAGACTGTCAGGGATTTCATAGAAGTATTTATCTTCAAGTTTATGAACGGTAAATAATCCTTCGTCACTTTTTGCATCCTTAGTGATCACCTTGTCGTAAGGTTTTATTCCGTTCTTATCTTTTTTGGAGTCATTACTGGCAGTAGCAGGAGCCTTTTCCTGTTTCTGAAAAACAGCACAGCTGGAAACCGATAATGACAGGGCTAAAAGCAAAAGCTTCAGGCTCTGGTTCTTGATCATAAATTATTGT
>JAWWBH010000053.1:0-13648 GCA_033721075.1 Christiangramia sp. | reverse complement strand
CCCTGGTATTTTTTATAGTTCACAAGATCCTTATCTGAAAGCCTTTTGACCATATCTGTGACCGAAGAAGCTTTCGTTTGCATTTCCTCTGCCAGGGCATTGGTGCTTACCCCACTTTTGTAGGAGGTTTCAAGATGGAATATGGCTTTAAGATAATTTTCTTCAGATAAGCTAAACATCCATTAAGTTTTAATTTCGCCAAAAATACATTTTTTAATTTGATTAATCAATTTTTTAGGTAAGCCTAAATATTTTTATACCTTTGTCAAAAATTACTTGATGAAGAGTTTGATAAAGATCGTTTTAAGCCTTGCCTTTTCGGCGGCGGGAGCACAAAATATAGAGGTTTCAGGTCTGGTTAGCGAAGATGGACATCCGGTTCCTTTCGCGAGCATATTTATTTCGGGAACCTCAACAGGGACCAGTGCTGATATGAAAGGGAGTTTCTCCCTTTCACTACCGCCAGAAAAAGCTGAGCTTACCATACAGGCCATAGGATTCAAAACCAGAAAGATTAACATAAATCCTCAGGACTATATTGATAAAAGGCTGAATATAAATATGACTGAAGATGCATTGGGACTGGACCAGGTGGTGGTTAGCGCGACCAGGAATCGCATCAATCTAAAGGAAGCACCGGTGATAGTTAACGTCTTAAACTCAAAGTTATTCAATGCCACCCAGTCTGTTTCTGTCGCAGAGACCCTCAATTTTCAACCTGGCGTTCGGGTAGAGACCAATTGCCAGAACTGTGGTTTCACGCAGGTTCGGTTAAATGGCCTGGACGGCAGCTATACGCAGGTCCTTATTAACAGCAGGGCTGTATTCAGTGCACTGAATAGTGTATATGGACTCGAACAGATCCCAACTTCTATCCTGGATCGTGTAGAAGTGGTAAGAAGTGGCGGTTCTGCACTTTTTGGTTCAAATGCAATCGCGGGAACGGTGAACATTATTACTAAGGAACCCGTATTGAATACCTGGAACGTTTCTGGAAACATGTCTTTGATCGATGGGAAAATACCGGATAGGACACTTAATGTAGCAGGATCTGTGGTGACCGAAGATCTTAACAGCGGGGTAACCATCTACGGGATGAATCGTGACCGCGCGGCCTATGATGCTAACGGGGATGGTTTTACCGAGATAACCGAACTCACCAACAATACACTTGGTGCTAAAGCTTTTATGAAACCTAATGAGACAAGTAAGGTCACTATGGATCTTACTGCTCTTAAGGAATACCGGAGAGGTGGAGACAGGTTGAAACTCGCTCCTCATCTTACCGATATCACAGAAGAACTGGACCATAACACCATAATTGGAGGACTTACTTACGATCTTTCAAATAGGGAAATGACCAATAATTTTTCATTTTATGCATCGGGACAGCATACAGACAGGAAGAGTTTTTATGGCGGATTAGGTGGAGGCCGAACCGCCCAGGACAGTATTGCAGCTTCAAATGCTTACGGTAACACTAAGGATCTTGCATTCCTGTCTGGAATCCAGCACACAAGATATTTTAAGAACGATGATGTGCTTACCACAGGAGTTGAATATAACCTAAGCAATACTGAAGACGATATTGCCGGATATAACAGGTTCATAGATCAGAAAGTAAATACTTATTCAGCATTTTCCCAGTATGAATGGAAGCCCGTTGAAAAATTCACCGCATTGATTGGTGCCAGACTTGACCATGTGGACATCCTTGGTAGTTATAGCGTTGAAAATGTTCAGAGAAAATCTGAAATAGAACAGACAGTATTGAGCCCCAGATTGACTTTGTTATATAATATAACTGAAGAATTACAATTCAGGGGAGGTTATGCCAGAGGATTCAGGGCTCCACAGGCATTCAACGAAGACCTTCATATTTCGTCGGTTGGAGGCGAACCTCAGTTCGTGATCCTTTCAGAAGACCTTGAAACCGAATATTCCAACGCCTATACGGCTTCCTTCAATTATTCCAAAAGTATTAATAAGCTTCAAACCGATTTTTTACTTGAGGGCTTTTATACAGAGCTTAAAAATCCATTTACTACCGTGAGTACGGGTGCCAGCCTGCCAAACGGTTCTATTCTGAAAGAGGTAAGAAACGGTAGCGGAGCCTATGTAACAGGAACAAATTTCGAAATAGGAGTCTCCCCTTCTTCCGCTTTAACCTTTCAGTTAGGAGGAACCTATCAAAGATCGATCTAGAAAGAAGACCAGGTACTCTATGAAGCCACTAATGAAGCAGAGGAAGATGTGATCATTTCTGAATTTGTAAGGAATCCTGATCTTTATGGCTATTTCAATATTAACACCTCCCCGTTCAAAGGTTTTTCTGCAGATTTTACAGGTACTTACACGGGTGAGATGAGCATTCCAAAAGTGGTGAATGCGAATGGATTCCTGGATTTAAAAGAATCTCCCTCCTTTGTAGATGTGAACTTAAAACTGACACAGCATATCGATATAACCGAAGACTTTCATATAAACCTTAGTACGGGAGTCCAGAATGTGTTCAATGCATATCAGGATGATTTTGATTCCGGCCCTACACGGGATTCAGATTATATCTATGGACCATCACGGCCCCGTACTTTCTTTTTTGGGATCAAATTTGGAAACCTTCATGATTAGACTTTAAGCTATGAGAATTATACTTGTCACATTCATATTTTTTTGCCTTCAGGCGGTCTCCGCACAAAAATCGGAGATCGAATGGATAGGCTTTGAGCAACTGGATGACTCCCTCAAAGTAAAGAGCAAACCTGTACTGGTATATTTTTATACAGACTGGTGTGTCTATTGCAAAAAAATGGAGAGGCATGCATTCAAAAATCCGGAAATAGTTTCAGCTATCAATAAGGAGTACTATGCAGTAAAAATGAATGCTGAAAGCATGGCTCCCATTGAATTTGAGGGTCAGACCTTCATCAATGAACAGGCGAAGACAAAAAGGAATGGAGTACATCAGATTCCTCTGATCCTTGCAAGCCGGGAAGATGATAAGGTCTCATTCCCAACCCTGCTCGTGCTGGACAGAAATTTCAGGATTCGCAAAAGGAGTTTTGAATATATGACCTCAGAAAGATTGAAAGAATTGATAAAAGGCTAATTATATCAGGTTGAGAATTGAACTAAGGGTTTTCAGATAATTAGTTTTAGTTGGAAGGCCTCCTGTAAAAACGGGAGGCTTTATTTATATTCCGCGTTCCTTTTTGATCTGGTCGTATGCTTCCTGGACTTTTCTGAATTTCTCTTCGGCTCCCTTTCTGTAAGCTTCATCCATATGACCCAGTTTATCGGGATGGTATTTCTTAGCCATCTTTCTGAAAGCTTTCTTTACCTCCTCATCGCTGGCACTTTTGTCGATCTCGAGAATGGTATAGGCAGAATCGGTCTTTTTGAAGAACATGGCCTTAATGCTCTCAAAATCGCGATGGCCTATTTGAAGATAACCTGCGATATCCTTAATCACCTCAGCTTCTGCATCGCTTACCCTGCCATCGGCCTGGGCGATCCCGAATAAAAAATGAATGATCTGCAACCTGGTGGGATACCTTGTTCTAGCTGCAAGATATCGTGCAATATTGGATGCCGAAACCTGGCGGCTCTTAACAACCTCATTAAATGTTCTGAAGGTGGCATTGGCCCTTTCCTTGCCATAGGCCTGTACAAAATAAGAGCGTACATAATCCAGTTCGGTCTGAGAAACATTTCCATCTGCCTTGATCACAATAGAACAAAGCGAAAGCAGATTAAGCTCAAAATCTCCCGGTGAGACCTTCTGTTTCTGCTCACCCAAAAGTGATTTGAACATTCCTCCTGAAGAACGTATATAGTTATCCAGTAAAGATCCTATAATAAATCCAAGAATAGCTCCGGGAAACCGGAAGTAGATATATCCCAGAATTGCGGCCAGCCATTTGATCATCGGCAATTTTCTTTAGCCGCTAAGATAACATTTTCAATATTTAAATGGCAATCTCCCCGCTCATATCCCTTTTTTTAAGCCGATAAATCAAACCTATTTACACATAGTAATTAGAAATTCGAAATATGCCCACCTAAACATTATTTGGTATCTTTGTTGTTCATAAACGTTTAATACCAAAAACAAAGATATATGTATCCAGCAGAATTGGTAAAACCAATGAGAGAAGACCTTACGAACATTGGTTTTGAAGAATTACATACTGTAGAAGATGTAGAAAAGGCTATGGAAGCTAAAGGAACTACTTTAGTAGTGGTGAATTCAGTTTGTGGTTGTGCGGCAGCGAATGCGCGTCCGGGAGCCAGACTATCTCTACAGAACAGTAAAAAACCTGATAATTTATTCACCGTATTTGCAGGAGTAGATAAAGAGGCTACAGATAAAGCAAGGGGCTTTATGGTTCCTTTCCCTCCATCTTCTCCTTCTATGGCCTTATTCAAAGATGGAGAACTTGTTCATATGCTTGAGCGCCATCATATTGAAGGACGCCCGGCAGATATGATAGCTGAAAACCTAATAGGTGCTTATAATGAATTTTGCTAATCTTGAATTAGATAGCTATAAAAAGCCACGCTTACAGCGTGGTTTTTTTATGGTTAAAATTTGAAATAGCTAAATTTGTAGTATTAAAAAACAAAATGAAGAGATTTTTTTCCTATCCGTTATCGGTCATTTTTTATATTTTCTTTTTTCTTACCCTGCTGATCTTTCATCCAATCCAGTGGTTAAGTCTTAAACTTGGGGGCTATGAAGCACATAAAAAAAGTGTGGATCTCTTCAACTTTTTTCTTTTGAGATGTTTGAATATCCTGGGAACCACTTTTACCATAGAGAACGAATATGAATTACCGGAAGACAGGACCTGTATTTTTGTGGCAAATCACCAGGGAATGTATGATATTCCTCCCATAATCTGGCATTTCAGGAAACATCACCCCAAATTTGTAAGCAAAAAAGAGCTGGGAAAGGGAATTCCAAGTATCTCCTTTAATCTTAGACATGGAGGTTCTGTGTTAATTGACAGGAAGAACAGAAGAGAATCCTTAGTTAAAATGAGTGAGTTTGGGGACTATCTCTCAAAAACAAAACGTTCTGCCGTTATATTCCCGGAAGGAACTAGGAGTAGAACGGGAAAACCAAAGGAATTCAGGGCCAACGGTATGATGATTCTTTTCAAAAAATTACCGGAAGCCGTTGTGGTTCCCATCACCATCAACAATTCCTGGAAACTTTTTAAACATGGCAACTTCCCAATTGACCTGGGGGTACATGTTCATCTGAAAACCCATAAGCCCATTCCTGTGGATTCGAACGACGCAGCCAGTCTTGCAGCTGAAGTGGAAAGAACGATAATTGCCGATATACGATAAAGAAATTTTATGTCTGGAAATTCAGTAGTAAAGAATACCATTCAATTTGTAAAAAAGACCCTGAAGGATGCTGAAGGGGGGCATGACTGGTTTCATATTCAAAGAGTATTGAACAACTCCCGGCTTATTGCTAAAGGAGAAAAGTGCAATATGCTTATTGTTGAACTTGGAGCATTACTTCATGATATCGCCGATTCTAAATTCCACGGTGGAGATGAAAGCGTGGGACCAGAGATGGCTGAAGAATTCCTGAGATCCCAGAATGTTTCCCAGGAAACAATAGAACATGTGATACAGATAATTGAAAATATTTCTTTTAAGGGAGGAAATATAGACCAAAAATTCTCTTCCATAGAGCTGGATATAGTCCAGGATGCAGACAGGCTGGACGCTATTGGGGCTATTGGCGTTGCGCGCACCTTCAATTATGGAGGCTTTAAAGGCAGAACGCTTTACGACCCGGAAATAGAACCTAAATTAAACATGACCAAAGAGGAATATAAAGCCTCAAACGCGCCTACCATCAATCACTTCTATGAAAAGTTATTGCTTTTAAAGGACAGGATGAACACTGAAACCGGAAGAAGGATCGCTGAAGACCGCCACGCCTTTATGATCGAATATCTTAATCAGTTTTACGCAGAATGGAATGGAAAAGTTTAAAAAAGCTTCATTTGTCCATCCTTGAATTCTTCGTGTAATTTACAGTTAAGCTTAGGTCTTTCCCGGTCTTTTAAATACAGATTCCTTGCGATTTTGAACTGCTGGGCAACCTGAGCCGCAAATTCACCTTCTCCCTTCATTCTTGTCCCAAACCTGCTGTCATTTAAACTACCTCCATGAACACTCTCTATCTGATGCAGTACTTTATCGGCCCTTTCTGGCATTGTCTTTCTTATCCAGTTTGAAAAAATCTGGCCTATTGAACCGTTAAGGCGAACAATAGTATAGCCTACCCCAAGTGCTCCTCTTTTAGATATCTCTTTTACTAAAGGCATTATCTCATGGCTGTTGATAGAAGGAATGATAGGAGCCATCATCACACTCACCGGCACATTTGATTCAGAAAGTTTTTCAATGGTCTCCAGTCGCTTTTTGATACTGGCGGTTCTCGGTTCAAGTATTCGTCTTGTTTCCTCCTGTAGCGAGGTAACCGAAATATTCACATGCACCAGGTTATCGGCTGCAAGTTCCCTGAGAATATCAATATCTCTTTGTACCAGCGCGTTCTTGGTGATCATCCCAACGGGGTGCCGGTATTTCAAAAAAGTCTGAAGCAGTTTTCTGGTGATCTGAAGCTTTTTCTCTATTGGCTGGTAACAATCGGTATTACCAGAAAGCACAATTGGAGTCGCTTTCCAGACCCTGCTTTTCAGCTTTTTTTCCAGTAACTCCACAGCATTCCTTTTAACAAGGATCTTCTGTTCAAAATCAAGCCCCGCACTATAACCCCAGTATTCATGAGAATTTCTCGCATAACAGTATATACAGCCGTGTTCACAACCCTGGTATGGATTAAGTGAATACTCAAGTCCAACATCGGGACTCGTCACTTTATTAACGATGGTTTTGGGAAAAGTATCTATTATGGTGGTTCGTGCCTCAGTTGCCTCATCCCCTTCCACAGCGCAATAATTGAGAAAATCATCCCTCATTTCATGACTGTGCTCATCAAACCTGTTTGGCACATTCAACTGAGCTCCACGACCTTTGATATATTCTTCAGAAGACATGGAACAAAAATATGGATTTTTTCCATTTTAAGGGATTATTTCCTAATTGTTTTAAATAAAAACTGTCTGAAAGAAAAAAGGTGTCATTCTGAATTTATTTCAGAATCTTATACAATAAGAGCCTGAAACCAGTTCAGGGTGACGATTTAAAACTTTTTTACCGGCCTTCTTTGAATTATTTCCCTGGAAAATCTGCTTTTCTCTTATTTAGAAAGGCTGAAGTTCCTTCCTTGAAATCCTCTGTTCCGAAAGATCTTCCAAATTCCTGAATTTCGGTCTCAAAACCATTCACCCCAGCTTCATAATTAGCATTTATGGCCCTAATTGCCGCTCCTATGGCGACCATGGAATTCTTCATGATCTTATTGGCTAAATTGGCAGCAAATTCGAGCAATTGGTCAGGTTCCACCACATGATTAACAAGATTATACTGCAATGCCTGATTGGCGTCTACCATTCCGGCAGTCATGATCATTTCCATAGCTCGTCCCTTACCAACTAGTTGAGGTAATCTTTGAGTTCCTCCATATCCCGGGATCACACCAAGGGAAACTTCCGGAAGTCCCATTTTGGCATTATCACTTGCTATTCTGAAGTGAGCCGCCATGGCAAGCTCAAGTCCGCCGCCCAGTGCAAAACCATTCACTGCTGCGATCACGGGTTTTGGAAAATTAGCCACATAACTGAATAATTTCTCCTGCCCATCGGCTGCCAGACGCTTCCCCTCTTTAGGAGAAAAATCGGCAAACTCACTAATATCAGCCCCGGCGACAAATGCCTTTTCACCGCTTCCTGTCAGGATGATAACCTTAACTTCTTCATTAGACCTGGCCTCCCTGAATGCATTATGTAGTTCCTGTATGGTCTCCCTGTTTAGAGCATTTAATTTTTTGGGCCTGTTAACCGTAATGGTTAGAATATTGTCTTCAATCTCTTCTAGAATATTGTTATAACTCATAAAGTTTATTTTGGAAATCTAACATTAAAGATAGTGCCTTTATTTTGTTTTGAAACAAAACTAATGGATCCGCCGTAGGTCTCTACTATATTTTTAACCATGGCCAGACCCAATCCCATTCCGCTGGATTTTGTGGTGAATTTAGGTTCAAATACCTTGTCTTTATTCTCATCTGAAATACCTGAACCATTGTCTGAAACCGAAACACTCACCGTATCCTCTTCTTCTTCCACCATCACCAGTATATGTGGATCTTCCACATCTTTAAGTGCCTGGATCGCATTTTTTACCAGGTTTGTCACTACCCTGATCAACTGTGTCCTGTCAAATTTTGCCAGGATCTCTTCTTTTTCACATTTGAATTCAATGTATCGCTCGTTAAAGATATCCAGTGCCAGTTTTACAATTTTAGGCACGTTCAGCGTCTCATTCTGCTGCGCGGGCATTTTTGCAAAATTTGAAAATGCCGAAGCGATCGAACTCATCGTATCTATCTGGTTGATCAGGGTGTTGCTGTATTCATTAACCTTTTGTTCTATTTCAGGATCATCCTTATCGAAATTCCGCTGAAAGCTCTGTACGCTCAGCCGCATTGGGGTAAGGGGATTCTTGATCTCGTGAGCTACCTGTTTGGCCATCTCCCTCCAGGCCTGTTCACGTTCACCCGTAGCAAGTTTAACGGCACTTTCCTCAAGTTCATCTATCATACTGTTATATGCCGAAACCAGCGCATATATCTCCTCTGTGGCGTTGGAAAGTTCTATCTTCTGGTTTCTCTTATCCAGCCGGGTTTGATTGATCTTTTCTGAAATGATCTTGAGTGACTTGGTAATGTATTTTGAAAGGAAGAAAGAAAGTATGATGGCTATTACAAGCATGAACAGGTAGACCTCTGCCATTCGCACCAGGAAGTTATTCAGGTCCCTGTTAAGCAGGCTGTCGTCCTGAAGATAAGGAAGGTATAAGATAGCCAGTGGTTTGAACTTATTATCGTTAATATAAGTATACGCCGACTGGTATTTCTGCCCGTTCACTTCGGTCTTCTTCATGTAACTCTTATCAGGAGATGCTTCAAGCTTCCTAATAATACTTTTATCAAGTTTTGTTCTTGTAGTATCTCTAAAAAAAGACTGATCAGACTTTATAATGAGGTTTCCTTCAAGATCGTAGATATGAATCTGCATTTCATGAACCTCGGCCATCTCATCTATCTTATCCCTTCCGCTAAAAATAGGTTCAAGGTTTTCGGTCGAAACAACATAGGTGGTCTGGGTAAGAACGTATTTAATATTTTCAAGGATCGCTCTCTGCTTTCTCTCAAGTCTTTCTTCGTGATAATTTTCAGCTTCCTGCTTATACTGATAGACCGTAACTCCAAAAATGAGTATTGACGCCCCGAGCACCAATAATATCATGGAGATGAAAATACGGGTTCTTAAAGATAATTTAAGCAGTTTCATATAAGCATACTTGCCTCAATTGTTACAATTATCGCACCATTTCAGGCATCCTGGTTCTTCGCCCTTATTCTTTTATAAAGCCTAATCCCCAACATCAGAATTGCCGAAAGCAAAAAGATCCCTATCACTCCATAGATCCAGTTGATGGCATCCCTCACGATTACCAGGAAGATCACCGCAAACAATATTAGAGTAGATCCCTCATTCCATATCCGCATTTGATTGGAGGTCCATTTCACAACATCTTCCTGTAACTCTTTATAAATGAAATGGCATTTGATATGATAGGCATAAAGCAGCACCACAAAGGCCAGTTTTACATGCATCCATGGTTGCTGAAGCCATTCCGGGATCATAAAAAGAAGAATAAAGGCGAAGACACTTGCCAGGATCGCCGATGGCCAGGTAATAATGAACCATAGTCTCTTGGCCATCAGTTTTAACTGGTTCCCAATAATGCTCTTCTCAGGCTCATCCTTCTGAAATGCTTCTATCTGATATACGAACAGCCTCGGGATGTAAAAGAGCCCTGCAAACCACGTGATCACGAAGATAAGGTGCAGGGCTTTTATATAATTATAGTATTCCATTATTCTTCTTCGGCTTCAACGAAAAGATAATTAAGGTCTAATTCATTGAACTGTTGATTGAACTGCTTTACTTCATCTGAAAGCAACTGATCAAATTTATCCAGCTCGGCATTTATTTTCGCCGTGAGCTGATCTTTAACCTGAATATCCTGCTTTGTTGGAGGGAAATCGTCCATTCCAACAAGACTATTTAAATGTGCCAGTTTATTGGTAAGCTTAATTGGAAAATTAAGGGGGTCCTGACGACTTCTGTTCTTTGTCTGGTAAAGGGCATTTTCAATCTCCGAAAGCTCTTCGCTTAAGCTCTCTGCTTTTTCCAAAAGTGGCTTTACCTTTTCATTTCCCTTATACTGCTTCTGAAAATCCTTTAACTGCGCATCGATATTACGCATTTTCTTAATGGACTTATGAGCCTTGTCTACCGTCTCATTCACATCGCTTATAAACTCATACTGTCTGCGCATGCCGGCAATATCGGTTTCAGCCTTCTTATCTGGCATAATTTTGAAACTTTCGGTTAGAACCTTGTCTTCCACTTCGAGTACAACCTTATAATCACCAGGCACTACCTGTGGAGCATCTGTACTTGCCCACCAGAGTATCATTCCGTCAAGCTTTTCCGCTCCTTCCCCGCGCATATTCCAGTTATGCATATTGGAGCCCTTCTCCACCTCCAGTTTGTTCTTTTCATCTTCGGTGCTAAAACTCTGAATGGTATCGTTAGCAGAATTCAGATAGCTTATTTTAATCTTTTTGTCTTCAGGATCCTTCACATAGAAATATGTAATTACGCCCGAGGGATGATTGGTCCCGGCGGTAAGCGATTCACCGGATCGTCCATCCAACCTGTAAGCATCTTTTGGCTTGAAAAGTATATTCGCTGAGTCGTCGTCAACATCTGAAAGCTGATGGATAAGAGTAAGATCATCAAGTATCCAAAGGCTCCTTCCCTGGGTGGCGACAATAAGATTATTCTCTTTGATAGCCAGATCAGTAATTGGAACGATTGGAAGATTTAACTGAAAAGGCTTCCAGTTGGCGCCGTCATCATACGAAATATACATACCGGTCTCGGTTCCCGCATAGAGAAGGTCCTCCTGTTTTGGATCCTCTCTGAGCACCCGGGTAAAATGTTCCGGCTTGATACCATTGGTGATCTTTTTCCATGATTTACCATAATCCTCAGTCTTATATAGGTACGGAGCAAAATCTCCAAGTTTATAGCGTGTACCTGCAACATAAGCCGTAGCTTCATCAAAAGCAGAAGGCTCTATACTGTTGATCATCATCCACTCTGGCATCCCTTTTGGAGTGACATTTTCCCAGCTTTCGCCGCCAGTCCTCGAAACATGGATAAGACCATCATCACTGCCAGTCCATAGTACTCCCGGAGTTACCGGAGATTCTGCCGCGGCAAATATGGTACTGTAATATTCTACTGAAGTATTATCCTGTGTAATAGGGCCTCCGGATGATTTTTGTTTTGATTTATCATTCCTGGTAAGATCAGGGCTTATCTCTTCCCAACTTTCTCCTTCATTGGTAGTAACATGCAAATGGTTTGAAGCTGTGTAAAGCTTATCAGGATCATGTGGTGAAAAGAAAATAGGAAAGTTCCACTGGAACCTGTATTTAAGATCTTCGGCTCCATGGCCCATAGGATTATCCGGCCAAACGCTAACGCTTCTTACTGTACCTGTTTCATGATTGTATCGTGTTAAAAAACCATCGTAACTTCCTCCATAAACAATATCAGGGTTTTCCGGGTCTACTGCAATATGTGCACTTTCGCCACCTGCAGTCGGCTCCCAGTCAGCTTCATCTATATTGCCTCCTTCGGTACGATGTCTTATCCTCACTGTCGAGTTGTCCTGCTGAGCAGCATAGATCCTGTATGGGAAATCATTATCTGTGGTCACCCTATAAAACTGGGCAGTTGGCTGGTTATGATAGGTGGTCCAGGTTTCGCCACCGTCATAGGTGACCTGCGCGCCACCATCATCTCCCATGATCATTCTTTGCGGGTTTTCGGGAGCGATCCAGAGATCATGGTGATCCCCGTGGGGTGCATTGTGATCGCTAAAGGTCTTTCCTCCATCGATACTTTTATGGTAATCCACATTGAGAACATAAACTATGTCCTCATCTTTAGAATCGGCATAGATCCTTGTATAATACCAGGCTCTCTGACGCAATTTTCTTTCATCATTAACATGATCCCAGGTTTCCCCACCATCATCACTTCTATATACTCCTCCTTTTTCCTTATTTTCAACGATAGCCCAGACTCTTTCACTATTTACAGGAGAAACGGTAACTCCTATGATCCCAAGAGTATCAGTAGGAAAACCTTTATTTTTAGAGATCTCTTTCCATGTTTCCCCACTATCTGTACTCTTCCATAATGCTGAGCCTTCTCCTCCACTGCTTAAACTATATGGGGTACGTTGTACATTCCATGTAGAAGCATACAATATTCTCGGGTTATTTGGATCCATAACCAGGTCTACTGCACCAGACTGAGAATTGGAAAACAAAACTTTTTTCCAGTTCTTTCCCCCGTCTGTTGATTTATAAACACCGCGTTCTTCGGTAGGCTTATAGATATTTCCAAGTACAGCAGCATATACCGTATTAAAATCATCGGGATGAGTCACAAGCCTGGGAACGTGCCGGCTTTTTTCAAGCCCGGCCTTTTGCCAGGTTTTTCCGGCATCTACGGTTTTCCAAACCCCATATCCGGAAGAAACATTCCCTCTAACCGTTTTTTCACCACCTCCAACATACATTACATTATGATCACTTTTGGCTACCTCTATCGCTCCTATGGAACCTCCGAAATATCCATCTGAAATGTTCTCCCAGGTTCTTCCTCCATTCCTGGTTTGCCATACCCCTCCTCCCGCTGCTCCAAAATAGAAGAGATTAGGTTTTCCGGGAACACCTGTTACAGCGGCACTCCTTCCTCCACGGAAAGGACCTATGAGTCGGTATTCAAGGGCTTCATAAAGTTTTTTGTCTGAATCCTGTGCGTAAATTTCATTTTGAAATAAGCCTGAAGCTATAAGGCATATGCAAATAGCAAACTGAAGTAGATATCTATTCATTAGAAATGATTTATTTGAGAGATTTTAAAGATAAGGATTTAAGTGAATTATCAGAAAGCCTTATTTCAGGGTCTTAACGATCTCCCTGTTCAGGAAGTAAGCCGTTATAATTGTAGAAATTATATCGGCCAGCGGGAATGATATCCATACCCCCCACTCTCCATAATATAGCGGTAGAATAAGTACCAAAGGTATAAATATAAAGCCCTGTCTGGATAAAGTAAGTAAAAATGCCGGCACCGCCTTGCCTATAGCCTGGAAATAGGCGGCTCCAATAAGTTGTATAGTGACAATAGGGATTGCGGCAAAAACCCATCTCATGGCTGAAGGTGTTTCTTCTATAATTTCAGCTTCACCGGTAAAAACCTTTACTATAGTTGGCGCGAAGAACATGATCCCCGCAAAGATCACCAGTCCCATTAAAAATGCATATAAAATGGCT
>JAWWBH010000052.1:0-13915 GCA_033721075.1 Christiangramia sp. | reverse complement strand
CATTCGCCTTTCTGTGAACGTGATCTTCGACAACCTTATGAATTGGAGACTAATGATGAGCGAGGCGACTTTTTAATAAAGATTAAAAAACAAGGGAAGATATTTGATATGGTCTACGCTACCCATCCTTTTGATGTGGTGGGATATGATGGTTATAACTATCCTTATGCATTTTCCATTCATGATTTTGAGCCAATAACAGGTAGGATTCACCAGCCACCACCGGTACATCAAACCTTTGAGACCGATGCTTTTGTAGTTTGCAGTTTCTGCCCTCGTAAGTATGATTATCACCCGGATTCTATTCCAGCACCTTATAGTCATAGTAACATAGATAGTGATGAGGTGCTTTATTATGTGGACGGGGATTTCATGAGCCGGAACGATATTGAGGCTGGCCATATCTCACTTCATCCCGCGGGAATACCCCATGGTCCTCATCCTGGAGCGGTGGAAAGAAGTATCGGGCAGGTAGAGACCGAAGAACTCGCAGTAATGGTAGATACTTTCAAACCGCTGATGCTTACAGAGGATGCGATGGAAATAGCCGATGAAAGCTATCACAAATCATGGTTGGAAGAAGAGGATAAGGAATAAATATGAAAGAAGATCTTTTAGCTCAGGACAGGGCTATGTGGTAAGCTTTTAAATTTTAATTGAAAAAGTTTTATCATTTAGCACATTAAAAATTAAAAATATTATGACTACAGATAACACATCATTAAAACTAAAAAAGGTTGTTCCCGATGCAGAGGACTTTTTGCCGATTCTGGGAACCGATTTCGTTGAACTTTATGTTGGAAACGCAAAGCAGGCAGCTTACTATTATCAGCATGCCTGGGGATTTCAGCCCGTGGCTTATGCCGGGCTTGAAACCGGGAAAAAAGATACGGTTTCATATGTGCTGCAACAGGGAAAAATAAGACTGGTTTTAACTTCTCCGCTTGAAAGAGGTGGTGATGTTAATGAGCATATCAACAAGCATGGAGATGGGGTGAAATTCGTGGCCCTGTGGGTGGACGATGCCCGTAAAAGCCATGAAGAAACCACAAAAAGGGGTGCCAAATCTTATGTAGAGCCATATGAACTGGAAGATGAGAACGGGAAAGCGGTTATATCAGGGATACATACCTACGGGGAAACGGTTCATCTTTTTGTGGAAAGAAATGAATATGAAGGTCCTTTCCTTCCTGGATACAGGGCTTGGAATACCATGGCAGAAACCGGGGATACCGGGCTGAAGTTTATTGATCATATGGTTGGTAATGTTGGCTGGAACGAAATGAACAAATGGGTGGAGTTTTATGCTAAAGTGATGGGATTCGCTCAATTGGTTTCCTTCGATGATAAGGATATTTCAACTGAATATACCGCCCTTATGAGTAAGGTAATGAGTAACGGGAACGGCCGAATTAAGTTTCCTATCAATGAACCCGCCGAGGGCAAGAAAAAATCACAGATCGAGGAGTACATAGATTTCTACAATGGAGCAGGAGTTCAGCATATAGCTCTGGCGACAGACAATATCATTGAAACAGTGACTCAATTGCGGGATCGCGGTGTAGAGTTTTTGTATGTTCCCGAGACTTATTATGATGATCTTTTAGATAGGGTAGGGGAGATCGATGAGGATCTTGAACCTCTAAAAGAGCTTGGTGTTCTTGTAGACAGGGATGATGAGGGCTATTTGTTACAAATATTTACAAAGCCGGTTCTTGACAGGCCAACCATGTTTTTTGAGATCATTCAGCGTAAAGGAGCTCAATCTTTCGGAAAAGGAAACTTTAAAGCCTTATTTGAAGCAATAGAAAGGGAGCAGGATTTACGAGGTACATTAAATTAAGATTAAAAAACTGCTAAAATTTAGGTGCAAAAAATGAATTTTTGACAATCACATAAATTTTTAGTTAAAGTTAATTTTCGCGTTGCATTCAAGGTAGAAATATCAGACTTTTGCATCCGCATTTTTGGAGTGGTTACCAGGAATGATTTAATTTTTTTCATAATTTAAGTTTTAGTTGGTTAATAAGACAAAATTCCCCATCATTAATTTGATGGGGTTTTTTGTTTTAATACTTTTGGAATAGTAATTGTAATTAGCGTATAAGGCCCACAAAATACTGTAACTTAGGAAATTTAATACGATGAAAAGACTTCTTGCAATTACCCTTATATATTCTCTTATATCCACCACTCAGGGATTTTCCCAGCAGGCCTTCGAGTCCGGAGAATGGTTCAAATTCCGTATTCATTATGGCCTGTTCAATGCCAGTTATGCTACCCTTGAAGTGGATGAGACAAGTCTTAATAACAAACCGGTTTATCATGTGAAAGGACGCGGAAAATCAACCGGCTTATTAAGTCTTTTCTTCAAGGTAGATGATGACTATCAAACTTATATTGACCGCCAGACTGGGAAACCTTATAAATTTATCAGGAAAATTAATGAAGGAGGATATACCAAGGATTTGGAAATAGACTTTGACCACCAGGACAATAAAGCCCATGTACTAAATAAAGAAACCAATAAAAGACAGAGCTATTGGGTTCCGAATAATGTACATGATATGTTGTCGGCATTTTATTATATTCGCAACCAAATTAATGGGAGGGATCTCACGCCAGGAGATGAAATGACACTTAAGATGTTCATCGATGATGAGAATACAGATTTTAAGCTTGTTTTTCTTGGCAGGGAAGTGATCAAAACCAAATTTGGAAAGGTAGCTACTTTAAAATTCAGGCCTTATGTTTTGGCGGGTCGGGTGTTTAAGGAGAAGGAAAGCTTAACTTTCTGGGTGAGTGACGATAAGAATAAGATCCCAATTAAGATTGAAGCCGACCTGGCCGTTGGTTCTTTAGATGCCGATCTGGAGGCTTATAAGGGGCTCAAGCATCAGTTTAGTATTATAATGAATTAAAAAATGGAAATAAAGCCCGAAATCGCTGAGCGAATTAATAAACTTGAGGAAAAATTCAGGAATTCGGGTCAGGATATGGGTTCCTATCTGGATGGTCTTCTTTACGACCGCTATCTGTCATACTGGGATTACATAAGTGTGGATACCCTTCTCAGTCTTCAGAAAACCAATACCCATTTTCCTGATGAAACAGTTTTCATCACTTATCACCAGATCACAGAACTTTATTTTAAGCTCATTATCCATGAGCAAAAACAAATAATAGATAATCCACACCTCACACCCGCGTTTTTTATCGAAAAGCTGAAAAGAATGAATCGCTATTTCCGGATCCTTATAGATTCATTTGATGTAATGATCAAGGGCATGGAAAGAGAGCAGTTCCTAAAATTCAGAATGGCACTGTTGCCCGCCAGTGGGTTCCAGTCTGCGCAGTTTAGAATGATTGAGCTATATGCTACCCCTATGGAGCATTTGGTCTCCACCGAAATACGCGATAATTTTTCAGAAGAAAACAGTCTGGAAGTGCTTTATGAGAATATTTACTGGAAAAAGGGAGGAATTGATCTGAAGTCGGGAGAAAAGACACTTACTTTAAAACAATTCGAAAAAAGATATACACCTCGCTTTTTAAGGATTGCAAATCAGGTAAAGGGAAATACCATTTACCACTGCTATCTTAAAATGTCAGCGGAAGAAAGGAACAATAAAGATCTTATTAAGGCGTTGCGAAACCTGGATGTTAATGTGAACATCAACTGGTTATTAATGCATATGGGGGCAGCTTATCGTTATCTTAGTAAAGAGAAATCGACAATAAAGGCCACAGGGGGAACCAACTGGAAACAGTTTTTACCACCTGGCTTTCAAAAAATATCTTTCTTTCCTAATTTATGGAGTAAGGAAGAGCAGGAAGATTGGGGCAAACAATGGGTTAATCACACATTTAATACGGAAAAATAAAAAAGAAGAAAAATTGAAGAAATTAGGCTTATTGTTAATGATGATGCTGGCATTCGTTGCCTGTAATGATGATGAAAAAGACCAGGCTGTAAAGGAGGTTAAGGAAAAAAAACTACCTCCGGTGGAAAAGGAATACGGTTTTGTGCTTAACAATTATGAGGTGGTAAAGGACACTATAAAGTCAGGTGATTTTTTTGGGTCTATAATGGATAAAAGTGGGGTTGATCCGGGAAAAGTGTATGAGATCACTCAAAAGGTAAAAGATACTTTTAATCCTGCTAGAATTGTTGCCGGGAAGAAGTATATGATCCTCAAAGACAAAGACTCCGCCAGAACCCCTAAGTTCTTTATATATGAGAATGATAAGATCAATTATACCGTAGTCTCGCTAGCAGACAGTATTTATGCAGCCAAACGTAAGCGTCCTGTAACCATTAAAAGACGTGAGGTGTCCGGAGTTATTACTTCCTCGCTATCTGAGGCTATGCAGGCACAGGGACTTAGTAATCTATTGGTATACGAACTATCCAATATTTATCAGTGGAGTATCGATTTCTTCAAACTCCAAAAGGGAGATCAATTCAAGATGGTTTACCATGAAAAATATATTGAGGACACTATTTTTGCCGGAATTGAAAAAGTAGACGCGGCCGTTTTCAGGCATTCAGATAAACCATTCTATGCGTTCAGGTATCTTACCGATACCATATCTGGAAAACCTAGTTTCTATGATTCGGAAGCGAAGGCATTGCAGAGCTTTTTCCTTAAAGCTCCTTTAAATTACTCAAGGATATCCTCAAGGTATACAAAGAGGCGTTTCCATCCTGTGCAGAAGAGATGGAAGGCACATCTGGGCACCGATTATGCTGCTCCTTATGGAACACCAATCGTTAGTACTGCAAATGGTACCGTAATAGCCTCCAGCTATACTTCAGGAAATGGAAATTATGTAAAAATAAGACACAATAGTAAATATACTACCCAATATCTTCATATGACCAAAAGAGCGGTAAGAACAGGCCAGGCGGTAAGGCAGGGTGATGTGATAGGCTATGTTGGAAGCACCGGACTGGCTACCGGCCCCCATGTGTGCTACAGATTCTGGGTAAACGGAAGGCAAGTTGACCCTTATCGTCAAAATCTGCCTACTGCGAAACAGATTGAAGAGGATCTAAAGGATAAGTATTTTGCTTATATAGAGCCCTTAAAAGAAGAACTTGATCAAATTCCCTACAAAAACATATAGATGAAAAATATAAATCCAACCACAACCAAAGCCTGGAAGGAATTAAAAAGTCATTTTAACGAAATTGAAAATGAGCATATGAAAGATATGTTCATTAAAGACGAAAATCGTGCTAAGAAATTCAGTATTCAGTGGGAAGAATTCTATTTAGATTATAGTAAGAACAGGATCACTGAAGATACCAGAAGTCTTTTGCTTCAATTAGCTGATGAATGCCATCTGGAAGAAGCCATCAATAGTTATTTTTCGGGGGAGGCAATTAACCAAACCGAGAACCGCCCCGTTCTGCACACGGCATTGAGAGCCGATAAGAATGCTGAAATCAATGTAGGAGGCGAGAACGTACTTCCTGAGGTGGAAAAGGTGAAAGCAAAGATCAGGAATTTTAGCACTGAAATTATCGACGGTACCAGAAAAGGCTATACCGGTAAGAACTTTACAGATGTTGTAAATATTGGGATTGGAGGTTCCGATCTTGGGCCAGTGATGGTTACTGAAAGTCTGAAATTCTATAAGAATCATCTTAACATGCATTTTATTTCAAATGTGGATGGTGATCATGTACATGAGACTTTAAAGGATCTGAATCCTGAGACTACCTTGTTCCTTGTGGTTTCCAAGACCTTCACCACTATGGAAACCCTTGCCAATGCTTCTACTGCTCGTGAGTGGTTTCTGAAATCGGTTCCACAGAAGGAAGTTTCCAAACACTTTGTGGCAGTCTCTACTAACCTGGAAAAGGTGGAATCCTTTGGAATAGATATCAACAATATATTCCCAATGTGGGATTGGGTAGGCGGTCGTTTTTCACTTTGGAGCGCGGTTGGTCTGTCCATTAGTTTGGCTATTGGCTATGATAACTTTGAGGCTATGCTTGGGGGCGGTCGAAAAATGGATGAGCATTTCAGGAATACGCCCTTTAAAGAGAATTTGCCCGTTCAACTGGCTCTGTTGAGCATCTGGTATAATAACTTCTTTAAGGCTGAAAGCGAAGCTGTGATTCCTTATTCTCAGTATCTCGATAAGTTCCCGTCTTACCTTCAACAGGCTATAATGGAAAGCAATGGTAAGAGTGTAGATAGGAATGGGAAAAGAGTGGATTATGAAACCGGAACCATAATTTGGGGTGAACCGGGTACAAATTCCCAGCACGCCTTTTTCCAGTTGATCCATCAGGGAACAAAACTAATCCCTGCCGATTTTATTGGTTTTAAAAGGTCACTTTTCAAGGATAAAAGACATCATGACAAACTTATGGCAAACTTTTTTGCCCAAACTGAAGCCTTGCTTAATGGTAAGAATGAAGAGGAAGTAGAAGAAGAACTGAAATTCAAGAATTTTACCCAGGACGAAATAGACAGGCTTAAGCCTTTCAGGGTTTTTGAAGGGAATAAACCTACGAATACCATTCTGATAGATAAACTCACTCCTCAAACTATGGGAAAACTTATTGCGCTATACGAGCATAAGATCTTTGTGCAGGGTGTTATCTGGAATATTTTCAGTTATGATCAGTGGGGCGTTGAATTGGGTAAGCAACTGGCGAGTAAAATTCTTGCGGAATTTGAGGTTAAAGATGTAGACAGGCATGATTCTTCTACGAGAGCACTTTTAAATTACTATTTGAAATAATATAATCTTAATTTGAATACCAAGAGCTCCGGAAAATCCGGAGCTTTTTTTATGTAATACCGTGGGTTTCTTTAACATAAAATTATTAATAGGCATATAAATATTAACAAGTTGTCTTCTAGGCAGATAGGCTTGCGATCTAAGTATTGATGGGAGGTCATAAAAGAATGTATATTGTTACGTCCCTCATGCGGTGAATAAAAAGTTAAAAGTCTTAACATTTGGATAATGAAAATTTTGTAGGAAAGTGTTTTTTTTGCAGTGAATTTTAATCAAACACAAACTATTAAACAAATGAGGAAATTATTACTGCTAGCGATGCTTTTAGCGTCTGCTACAATTTTTGCTCAGGGAACCATTACCGGAACGGTAATCGATTCTGAAACAAATGGACCTCTGCCGGGCGCTAATGTGACGGTAGTAGGAACCAACAATGGTACAATGACTGATTTCGACGGTAAATTTAGCCTGCAGGTTGATGCAGTTACCGGAACTGTGGAGATCAGCTTCGTTGGTTATGAACGTAAACCTGTTAAATTTTCTATCCAGAATGGGTCGGCTGATCTTGGAGAGATCATTTTGTCTCCAGATGCGGATGCCCTTGATGAGATCGTTATTACCACTTTCTCCCTGGCTATAGACAGAAAAACTCCTGTCGCGGTTTCTACAATCAAAACAGAGGAAATTGAGCTTCGTTTGAGTAACAAGGAATTCCCGGAAATTCTAAAGACTACTCCTGGTATTTATGCACATAAGCAAGGTGGTGGTTTTGGAGATGCTGAACTTCGTCTTAGAGGATTCGACTCTGAGAATGTAGCGGTAATGATTAACGGTGTTCCCGTGAACGACATGGAGAACGGTCGTGTTTACTGGAGTAACTGGGCCGGGCTTTCAGATGTTACCAGAACCATGCAGGTTCAGAGAGGTTTAGGGGCTTCTAAAGTTGCAGTTCCTTCTATTGGAGGTACTGTAAATATTGTAACTAAATCTACTGATGCAGCCAAAGGAGGGAATATTTTTACTACTACAGGTAACGATGGTTATTTGAAAGTGGGAGGAACAGTTTCTACCGGAAAACTTGAAAATGGTTTTGCCGCTACTGTTTCTGTTTCCAGAACTTCAGGAAATGGTTTCGTAGATGGAACCGAATTCACTGGATACTCTTATTTCGTCAACTTCGCAAAGGAAATTAACGAAGATCACGAATTGTCCTTTACTGCTTTTGGTGCACCACAGGAGCACGGTCAGCGTGAGACAGCCCAAAATATAAGTGTATATCGCGATAGCGAAAGAGGCATTAGATTTAACGGTGACTGGGGTTACCTTAACGGTGAGGTTACTCATATTCAGGATAACTTCTACCACAAGCCACAGATGTCGCTTAATCACTACTGGACTATTTCTAATAGAAGTAAATTATCTACTGCTGTTTACGCTTCCTTCGGAACTGGAGGTGGAGGTGGATACGAAGGTGCAGCTAATCTAAGAAGTATAGATTCACCTTACAGAAGTGGTTACCTTCAGCCATTTGATCTTGACCAGGTGGTTAATGAGAATGTTGATAATGGAGCTCTTGGTTCTGAAACGATTCTTTATAATTCCAGGAACGATCATAACTGGTATGGAGCCCTTTCAACTTTCACTACAGAGATCACTGAAGATATTGACCTTCTGGCTGGTGTAGATCTTAGATATTATAAAGGAAAACATTTCCAGGAAGTAAAGGATCTATTAGGAGGTTCCTACTGGCTTGATGAAGATAGTGATGAGAACAATCCAACGAACGTTGCACGTGTAGGGGACAAGATCAACTATTACAACGACGGCCTAGTTCACTGGGAAGGTGGATTCCTTCAGGCAGAATACTCTAAAAATGATCTGTCTGCATTCGTTTCAGGAGCTATTTCAAATACTTCTTACAAGCGAATTGATTACTTCAATTATCTTGACTCAGATCCGCTTCAGGAAACTGGCTGGGTCAGCTTTGTGGCTCCTAGTGTAAAAGGTGGTGCAAACTATAACATCGATGATAAGCACAATGTTTTTGCAAACATTGGTTTCTTTGAAAGAGCGCCTTTCTTTAACCAGGTGTTCCAGAACTTCAGAAACGATATCAATGATGAGGCTGAAAACCAGAAGATATTTAGTTACGAACTGGGTTATGGTTTCCGTAGCGAAAAATTAAGCGCTAATGTGAACCTTTACCGCACAAGCTGGCAAGATAAGCCATTTACTCAGTCTTTCTTTGATACTGCAACTGAAGAAAACTATTTCGCAAATATCCTGGGTGTAGACGCACTTCACCAGGGTATTGAAATTGACTTCACTTACAAGCCATTTGAAGAACTTACCATTACTGGTATGGCTTCTTTGGGAGACTGGAAGTGGGATAGTAATGTTAGTGACGTGATTATCTACAATCAGGAGCAGGAGCCCGTGAACGAGGAAAACCCAATCAACCTGAACCTTCAGGATGTACCGGTTGGTGGTGCCGCTCAAAATACTTTCGCATTAGGTGGAAACTATGAGGCTTTCAAAGATACCTTCATTAGAGCTAACTGGACTTATGCTGATAATCTTTTCGCTGAATTCGATCCGCTTGGAGTTAGTTCAGACGATAATTATTCCCCATGGGAAGTTCCTGCTTATGGTTTGGTTGATCTTGGTCTTACTCATAAGTTCGAAATAGGGGCACTTGCCGCTACCCTGAATGGAAATGTAAACAACCTTCTTGATACCGAATATGTGAGTTTTGCATTTGACGGAACTAACTCAAATGCTCAAACCGCTTCTGTATGGTATGGGTTTGGACGTACTTATACTGTAGGATTGAAAGTTAATTTCTAAAAATATTAAGATGAAAAAAACATATTTATTAATAATGATGTTGGTAGGTCTCGCTTTTACAGGTTGCGAGCCTATGGAAGACATCCACGACGAAATAGACGCTCAGCTGGAGAATGTTGAAGGGAATATTGATTATACAATGACAGAGGATGATTATACTGATATCCTTGACTTTAACTATCCAAATTTCAGCTCTGAAGATGAGGCTAAGGAATTGATCCCGATCGTACTTGCGGAAAATTTCCCTGCACTTGGAAAAGGATCTTCAGTTAAAGTGGTATATCACCTTTATGCTCCAATTAGAGTTGATGATTATACTTTAGCAAATGATGATTATCCGGGAAGTGAGAATTATTTCTCAGCGTCTTCTCAGGTTTCTACTTTTCTTGAACAGAAGTTTGATACTGCTGAAGAAGGTTCTTATGTAGAAGCTACCTATAATGTGGTTGCTACAGATATTCCTTACGAGTTCTCTGATGATGATTTCGATATCGTTGAAGACAAACTTGCTGATACCTATGCAGATGCAGCTGAAAGTGCCGCTCGTTATAACAACTTTGACAGAAGAGAAGACAGGGATGCCTATTGGAGTGACGAAATGATCTTCGAGGCTATTGACGTTGTGCTTTCTGAAAATGTAGACGGAGTTACTGGACAGCTTTATGAGGTTACCTATGATGTGTATACTGGAAGTCCTGGATCTGAAACAAAAACCGTGAGATTCGATGGAAACAACTTTGTTGAGTTCCAAACTACCCCTGAAGGTGAGACTTATGTTCTAACCGATTCTGATATTGAATTGATCATTAGTGATTTTGGTGATGTGGACGGATTTGGTTCTTCAGTTTCAAACCTTGATAACTATGGGAACTTTAACAGACAATCTGGTGGAAGCACTTACTGGAGTGATGCTATGCTGGCAACTGCATTTGAAACAGTTCTTCTAACAAACTTCCCAGACGCTGATGATGGAAAGGTTTACGAGGTAGAATATGAATATTATCAGGGAGGTTATCATACAGGAACTCTTACTTTAATAAAGAATGGAGATTCATATGAGATAGCTACTTCAGTTTCCACAATTGAAGAAACTAATACCTACGCTTATACCAATGGTAGCTGGAATATGCCATTGACTCTTAAAGGGGATGACTATTCTGAAATGGGTCAGTCTTATCCTAACTTCTCAGACCAGGATGAAGCGATGTATAAGATCGCTATCTGGTTGGAAATGATGTTCCCTTATGCTGAAGAAGGAGATTTTGCGGCTGTAGCCTATGATTTCTTTAGAAGTGGCCAGGGAGTTTCTACCCGTTATGCGAACTTCATATTTAAAGATGGTTCATTTAGTGATATCCCATCGGTTATTGAACAAACCCTTTCTTTTGGAAATAATGGTTCAGAGTGGGTGCCAGATAATACAATCAAATACACTCTTAGTGGAGATGATTACCAGTTTATCGCGGCTGAACTTGCATCTGAATATCCGGGCCCAACAGACAGTATGGCCAGATACAGCAACTTTGAAAAAAGAGGAAACTCTTCCAGCTGGGATGATGATATGATCCTTGAAGCGATGAACATATTACTTGATGAAATCGCTCCAAATGCGGAAGTAGGACAAAAATACCTTATCACTTACGCGGTTTACAACGGTACGAATACTACCGGAGAGATCTATGTGATCAAAGATGCAAATGGAGATTGGGTCCTTTACGAAGTATAAGATTTGATTATTCCTAATTAATATAAAACCTCTTGTCTCCTATGATAAGAGGTTTTTTAATTACCTCATTTAAACGATATTTGAATTCCCAAACCCATTAAAATGAAGAAGCTTTTTATTCTGGCTGCAGCCATTCTTTTTTGCGGCTGTAGCAGTGAAGATAGTCCTGAACCCGCTCCAAATCCGTCCAAGGATGATCCGGTCGCTAAGGATGATTCTATGAGTGCCACTGAAAATGAAGAACTGACCTTTGATACAGATCTTCTTCTGGAAAATGATACCCGCGTTGATAATGCCAGAATATCAGATTTTGATTCTGAAACCACTAAGGGTGGCGAAGTTAGGGATAACAGGGATGGAACCTGGACATATACTCCTCCTGAAGATTTTAAGGGAGAGGATAATTTCACTTATGATTTATGCGTTCCGGGCAGTTCAGACAGATGCTCAACGGCAACGGTCAAAATAAATGTTATGGATGCCGGTTCTCCGGTAGCAACAGATGATTCTTATGAGACTACCGAAAATGATTCCTATGAGATCAACAATTACCTTGATAATGATGATTTGGTGGATGGCGCCAGTCTCTCTGATTTTAACACAGATGGGACTAAGGGAACAGTAGAAAAAAAGGAGAATGGATCTTTTGTTTATACCGCTCCAAATGGTTTCGCTGGAGAGGATAGCTTTACTTATACCATTTGCGATGATGATGAAACTCCTAACTGTGCTACTGCTACTATTAGAATAAATGTAAAGGATGAAGGTTCTCCAGTTGCAAATGATGATACCTATGTGATTGAAACCAATTCTACAAATGTTGTATTGGACCGCGTTCTGGACAATGATGACCTTATTGATGATGCGGTAATAACTTCTGTAGATGACGAAAGTTCTTCAGGGACCGCTACTTTGAATAATGATGGAACCATTACCTATTCAACTTCATCAGGCTTTACCGGGGAAGATAGCTTTGCGTATACGATTTGCGATGATGATTCTACCTGTTCCACAGCCACGGTGACCATTACGGTGGTTGAACCTGTAAGTTTTAATATTCCAGGGAATTTATCCGATTATTACTCTGATGCTACATTTTCTATAGATCCGGACCTGTTGTATAATGAGCTTTCCTCATTCACAACAACGCAGCATGTTAACCGTCTTGAATATTATGAGAGACATGATTATCTATATGATGCTGATGAGGATCCTGACAATCCTGCTAATGTTATCCTGATGTATTCTGGTGAAAGTCGACCGGAGGATGAGTACTGGGAAGGTAATACGCGGGATGAATGGGAAACCTTCAATACCGAGCATATTTATCCGCAATCAAGACTTTCTTCAGAAGAAGCTAAGAACGATATGCATCATATGAGAGCGGCAGACATAGATGTGAACGAAATGCGATCTAACTATCCTTATACCAGTGGTAGTGGAGAATATAAACTTGTGGACGGGAATAAATGGTATCCTGGTGACGATTGGCGTGGTGATGTGGCCCGCATGGTAATGTATGTGAATCTGAGGTATGGTGAGGATTTTGAAACTGTGGGATCACTACAGTTATTTTTAGAGTGGAATGTAGCCGATCCGGTTTCAGCCTTTGAGATCCACCGAAATAATGTCATTGAAGCTGCCCAGGGTAACCGGAATCCATTTATAGACAACCCATATCTGGCCACCATGATCTGGGGTGGTGAAGCAGCAGAGAATCGTTGGGAATAATAACAAATGCTTTTAGTATTTTAGCAAAGACCAAAAATTAAATTTATCATGTACGAAACCATTCAGTTTATTCATTCATATTGGGCATATCTGGTGCTTTTTATGTTACTTATTGCAAGTTTTAACGGTATCATTGGCTTCGCCGCGAATAAGGAGTATTCAGCGACCAATTTCAGGATTGCATTGTTTACCCTTATCATTTCTCATATTCAATTTCTTATTGGAATAATCCTCTACTTCACCACGCCTTATTTTAAAATGTGGGCTGAAGAAGGTATGGGAGGCGTGATGAGCGATTCTGTACTCAGATTGTATAATGTGGAACATCCTTTAATGATGATTATTGCTATTGCCCTGATCACCATTGGATATTCGAAACATAAAAAGAAACTTACTTCAAAGCCAAAGTTCAAGATGCTGGCAATTTTTTACGGACTGGCATTAGTGGTGATGCTTTCCAGGATCCCATGGGCGGCATGGTTCTAGACAGTAAAATATACCTGCCAAATTGAGCCTGTTGAAATGTGGCGATTTTTTATAATTAAAAAATGCTCCGGATATTCCGGAGCTTTTTGTTTTTTGGAGGTCATCCTGCCCCGATAGTTATCGGAATTATCTCAGGGTCCAGTGATATATTTTTCAAAAAGAAGCTGAAACAAGTTCAGCTTGACCTAATAGAAAGTTCTCACTTTCCCTTTGAATCTATAGGTCTTATCAAATAAATATAAACCGGGAAATGATCACTATACCCGCCTTCATAGCCTGAGTAACCATAGGTCCTGAAAGGATAGCCTTTAAATTGTCCATTTTGAGTGATTAGATACGGTTTGTTAAAAATGCCTGCTTTAT
>JAWWBH010000051.1:0-13930 GCA_033721075.1 Christiangramia sp. | reverse complement strand
TTTAAATCCACCAGATTGTTTGGAATTGTAAAAAACTGCATGCTTATTGTGGTATTAATATGTAAAAGCTACCAAAGCTTACTAAAAAATTAAAAATGGCATTAGACAATATACGTTTAGAAGTGATGCAAACGGTTGAAAAATCTGTTCAGGGTTTTATAGACAAGTATCTGATCCCTGTTGAAGAGATTTGGCAACCAACAGATCTTCTCCCAAATCTTCAGGAAGAGGAAGGATTTGAAGAAGTCCACCAGATAAGGGAAGAAGCCAAGGAACTTGGGTATGACTTCTGGGTAGTACTTGTGGCTGATATGGTAACTGAAGAGGCCCTGCCAACCTACGAATCCTGGCTTATGGATATGGAGGGCGTGGAACAACACGGGCACGGAAGAAATGATCAGAATGCCTGGGCAAAGTGGGTTCGCCACTGGACCGGTGAAGAGAATCGCCATGGAGACACCCTGAACAAATATCTATACCTTTCTGGAAGAGTGAATATGAAGGAAATTGAGAAAACCACTCAATATTTGATCAATGATGGTTTTGATATTGGAACCGGAAGGGATCCTTATCGAAACTTCGTGTATACCAGCTTTCAGGAACTGGCAACCAATATTTCTCATAAAAGGGTTGGGCAGCTTGCCAAGAAAAAAGGAAACAAGATGCTCGGGAAGATGTGTAATATCATTGCAGGAGATGAGATGAGGCATTATATGGCCTATCGCGAGTTCGTAAAAACCATCTTTGAGCATGATCCTAGTGAAATGATGCTGGCGTTCCACGATATGATGAAGAAAAAGATCGTGATGCCGGCCCAGTTCATCAGGGAATCTGGCCAGGGAATCGCAGAAGCTTTTGAAAACTTCTCAAATGCAGCACAAAGACTGGGAGTTTATACGACCTATGATTATATTGAAATCCTGAAAAAGCTAAACGCTTACTGGGAAATAGATAAAATAAGGTCCCTTACCGATGAGGCTGAAAAAGCCCGGGATTATTTGATGGCACTCCCCGATAGGATGACCAGGATTGCAGATCGAATTGCAGTGCCTCAGGATCAACACAAATTCAAGTGGGTGGAGGCCAATGGAATGATCTAAATTCAAAAAATATTTTTAAAACAAAACCCGCCTTAATGATAAAGCGGGTTTTTTATTACACTTAAAAAACTAAACTACAGATCGAACTTGATCCCCTGCGCTAGCGGCAGCTCTGTTGTATAATTTATCGTATTCGTTTGTCTTCTCATATAAATCTTCCAGGCATCAGAACCAGATTCACGGCCTCCGCCGGTCTCTTTCTCCCCACCAAAGGCTCCGCCAATTTCGGCACCGGAAGTACCAATGTTCACATTAGCAATTCCACAATCTGAACCTTCAGCAGAAAGGAATCTTTCAGCCTCCCTTAGATTATTGGTCATAATAGCAGAAGAAAGACCCTGCCTTACACCATTCTGAAGTTCAAGTGCATTGCCAACATCTCCTGAATATTTCATGATATATAAAACCGGGGCAAAAGTCTCGTGCTGTACGATCTCAAAATGATTCTCGGCTTCAGCAATAGCGGGTTTTACATAACATCCGCTTTCATAGCCTTCTCCTTCAAGCACGCCACCTTCTACGAGTATCTTTCCTCCTTCTTCCACAACCTTATCCAGCGCGGCCTGATAATTCTTAACCGCATCCTTATCGATAAGAGGTCCCACATGATTATTCTCATCCAATGGATTCCCTATTCTTATCTGCTTATAAGCATTCACAATAGCGTCCTTTACCTTATCATAAACATCTTCGTGCACAATAAGCCTTCTGGTGGAAGTACAACGCTGCCCACAGGTTCCAACAGCTCCAAACACCGCTCCTATCACCGTATTCTTGATATTAGCATCAGGAGTTACAATAATCGCATTATTTCCTCCAAGTTCAAGAAGTGACTTTCCAAGTCGGGCAGCGACAGCCTGGGCAACAATCTTACCCATTCTGATTGATCCCGTAGCAGAAATCAAAGGAACCCTCTCATCTTTCGTCATCATTTCACCTACCCTGTAATCGCCCGTGATCAGGGATGTTATCCCTGCAGGAACCTTATTTTCAGCGAATACTCTTGCCGCGATGTTCTGGCAGGCTACTGAAGTAAGCGGGGTCTTTTCTGATCCCTTCCAGATACATGCATCTCCACAAACCCAGGCCAGAGCAGTATTCCATGACCATACAGCTACAGGAAAATTGAATGCCGAAATGATCCCAACAACCCCTAGCGGATGGTATTGTTCATACATCCTGTGACCAGGACGTTCACTATGCATGGTGAGTCCGTGCAGCTGTCTTGAAAGACCTACTGCAAAATCACAGATGTCTATCATCTCCTGCACTTCCCCAAGACCTTCCTGGTAAGATTTTCCCATCTCATAGGAAACCAGTTTTCCAAGCGGTTCTTTTAACCGGCGTAGCTCATCATTGAACTGGCGAACCACTTCACCACGTTGTGGCGCTGGCCAGGTCCTCCACTCTTTAAAGCCTTTTTCGGCGGTGGTGATCACCTTTTCATAATCCACTTTTGTAGTGGATTTTACTTTTCCAATAAGTTCACCGTCAACCGGCGAATATGATTCTATAATGTCACCATTACTGAACCAGTCCTCACCTGTAGAGGTCCCATTATTAATATCATTTAAACCTAAATCTTTCAGGGCTTGTTTAATCCCGAATTCTTCAGCGATTTTGCTCATTAAATTGCGTTTTTATCGATTAATTTGTGTAGTTGCTGCGAAAATAGTGAAAATAAATTGCTATTCCTCAACTGCGGTGAATCGCTGGTCAACAGGCATCACATCTCCACATTTATCACAGGTTCTAAGATCTTTATTGCTGTAGAAGTCCCTGAAGTGTCTTAAAAAATCGGTTTCTATATCATGTAGTGGAAAATACACTTCGTGCAGTTTGTTGTTACAGTTATCACAGTACCAGATCAATCCGTCTTTTCCCTCTTCATTAAGCCTTTTTCTTTCCACCACGAGACCGATGGATCCGTCATGTCTTACCGGTGAATGAGGGATCTTGGCCGGGTGTAGGTACATGTCTCCCGGGCCAAGTTTCATAGTTTTCTTTTTCCCGTCTTCCTGGATATGAACCTCAATATTTCCTTCGAGCTGGTAAAATAATTCCTCGGTCTCATTATAATGATAATCCTTTCTGGCATTAGGACCGGCAACGATCATCACTATATAATCACCAGATTCCCGGTAAAGATTTCGGTTTCCTACCGGCGGCTTTAAGCTTTCACGGTTCTGTTCTATCCATTTGTGTAAATTGAAAGGTCCTTCGACTGCCATAATCAATATTTTACCTAAAATTACTCAATATGCTTCAGAAAGGCTCATAATACCTACAAGAAATTTCAGCCTTTGTAATATAAGCCTTAATAAATTTTAATGAATTTGATTAACTTTCGGCTTAAACCGAATCTTTATGAAAAAACTACTTCTTCTTTTTAGCCTGGTATTGTTCTTTTCCTGTAATGAAAACACATCGAAAAATGGCGGAGATCCCAACCCCGAAGCAGAAAAAACTGGTGAGAATGACAGTCTGCCAAATTTTGGGATCGTGATCCATGGAGGTGCAGGAACCATTCTGAAAGAGAATATGAGCGATTCACTTGAACAGGCGTACAAGGAAAAACTGGAGGAGGCTATAAGAACAGGACATGAGATCCTTGCAAATGGCGGTACTGCCCTCGAAGCAGTTCAGAGAACGATCAATGTAATGGAAGACAGTCCGCTTTTCAATTCAGCCAAAGGGGCGGTTTTCACTAATGAAGGTACGAACGAGCTGGATGCCTCCATAATGGATGGTGCCACCCTTAATGCAGGGGCAGTGGCAGGAGTTACCAATATTAAGAACCCTATAAACCTGGCATATGAAGTAATGGTTAATTCAGACCATGTGCTTCTTTCCGGAAAAGGGGCGGAACAATTCGCAAAAGAACAGGGGCTTGAAATAGTTGATCCTGACTACTTCTATACTGAAAGAAGGTTCAAGGCCATGGAACGCTCCAGGGAAAGAGAAAAGACTGGAAATAAGACAGCATTTTATGATCCGCTGGTAAAAGATGAAAAATTCGGTACCGTTGGCTGTGCTGCCCTGGACAAAAATGGAAACCTTGCCGCCGGAACCTCAACCGGAGGGATGTCAAACAAAAAATATAACCGGATAGGAGATTCTCCCATAATCGGTGCCGGGACCTATTCCAATAACAAGACCTGCGCAGTTTCAAGCACGGGATGGGGAGAATATTTTATTCGCGGGGTGGTTGCTTATGATATTTCAGCAATGATGGAATATAAAGGCTTAAGCCTTCAGGAGGCTGCTCATGAGGTCATCCAGAAAAAATTACCTGAACTTGGGGGAGATGGTGGTATTATCGCCATTGACCATGAAGGAAACGTTTCTATGGAGTTCAATACTGCCGGAATGTACAGGGCAACCATGAATAAAAACGGAGATTTGAAAATTGGTATTTACGGAGAATAAGTTTATAAGCCTTTTCCTGATCCTCTTATTTTTAGGTCTTGAACTAAAAGCCCAGACGCCAAAAAATAAGGATTCAGTATCCACAACCTGGGAGCTTTTAAAGTATGACGGGCTGAGTGCCTTCGGAGGGCTTAAAAAAACCTATGCTCAACCCATTAAATGGCAGAAGGATGATTTCCTGACAGCAGGCGCAATAGTAGCAGGAACAGCCGTATTGTACATTTTTGATGACGAGGCAAACGAATGGTTTAGAAGTCAGGAAGATGATATTCCAATGTTCATTCAGGATTTTGGCTGGTACTATGGCAGCCCCCAGAACAATTATGCCGTAAACGGAGCTGTATATCTCTATGGTTTATTCACCAGGAATGAAAAGGTAAGAAGAACAGGTGTTCTTATGATCTCTGCTGCAACAACTGCCGGCATCATTCAGTCTATATTAAAAACAGCCGTAGGCCGTGCCAGGCCAAAAGAGGGGTCGGAAAAAGGAGATTTTAAACCATTTAGCAATGAGCCTAATTATCATTCATTTCCTTCAGGTCATACCATTCTCTCTTTTACAACGGCATACGCCCTGTCAAAGCAATTTAAAAATCCGTTTGTCAAAGCGGGAATTATCGGTATAGGTCTTATTCCACCAGCTTCAAGGTTGTGGGAAGGCGCTCACTGGCTTACAGATGTAGGACTCAGTATGGCACTAAGCGTACTGGTAGTTGATTCAATTGACAATTACCTAACAAAAGAAAGGGATTATGGCCAGAAAGAAGATTCAGGAATAAGCTGGAAATTCAATGTTGGTCTGGGAAGAATAGGTGTCGCCGGAACTTTTTAACTTTCCTATATAAGTTTGGTAAAGGCCAAATCGATAAATTTAAGAGCTAAAAAATTTTCTTATGAAAAGCAGCTTCAGTGATATCATAAATAGCGACACCCCGGTTCTGGTCGATTTTCACGCAGACTGGTGCGGACCCTGTAAAATGTTAGCTCCAATCCTTAAGGAGGTTAAAGCAGAGCTTGGGGATAAGGTAAAGATCGTGAAGATAGATGTGGATAAGAACCAGCCCCTGGCGGCCAGATATCAGGTTCGCGGAGTACCCACAATTATGCTTTTTAAGAACGGTGAGCAATTATGGAGACAATCGGGTGTTTTGCCGAAGGAAGAAATAAAGAATAAAATACTCTCTTTTAATTAAAGCTCTTTTAATGGTGGAACTTTAAATTCTTCAACGTCCCATCCTGCACGTTTGGCACCAGCCTGGTAAGCCGATTCCAAAAACTCCAACAAAACTTTTCTTGGATTTTCATTCTCCCTAAGGTCAGAATATGTAAGTATGGCCATAGGACTTCCATTATTCATGATCCAGTTCGCATTAGCAGGCTCCAGTTCTTCCATGTCTATATCCTCCGGAGAGGGATAGGTATATGAATAGAACGCCGGTTCCTGAATATTTTCGTCTCCTGCCCAAAAACCAAAGCTTATACACTCATGGCTGTATGCGTCTTTATTTGAAATTCTCGCTTCTTTAGGCATTTCCGGGGCTCTTTTCCCCGAAAAACGTGTTACTGCAAGATCCATGGAGTGCCAGTACAAATGAACCGGGCATGTCTTCCCGTAGAACCGTCCGCTGAATTCCTTAAAAACCGAATCTATCCAGAGAAAAACATGCCAGTAGGTAGTAGCAAATAAAGCGTCATAGTGACTTTTATCTGTGATCTCTGAAAAATCTTTATCAATATTCAGTTCATAAGGCCTGGATATAATGCTTACTTCTATATCCAGTTCTTTTAAAAATTCCATTACCCGCTTATAGAACTTAGCCACGCTAAGGTCGTGTTCCAGTTCAAAGGAACGGGATTCCCCGTTGCTCTTAAAAACAATGAATTCATGATCAAGAATATCCAGGGACATGGAAAAAGAGGCGAATCCATTTTCAATGGGAATTGGACCCGTGGTAAAACCCTTTTCATTTACATACAGTGTTATATACCACCAGTGATTCTTTCTTGGGGTTAAGGCCATCCTTATTTTTCCGATGATCTGGAAAAAGAGGTGCAGGCAAATTTTTTTATTTTCATTACCCACATACTTTAAATCCGGTAACCTGTTCCCTGGTATCATTTCTTAATTCAATTTACCTCCTTTAGCCACCCACCATGGATGAACTTCTACTTCCAGTCTACCTGCCTTTACCATAGGGTCCAGCCTTGCAAGACTGTCAGCTTCCTGTTGGGTTGGAGTGTTAAAAACTACAACACCTCTGATCTCCCCGTCATCACCCATGGGGCCGGTTAGACTGGTATAGCCTTCTTTGTAAAGCCTGGAAAGATGGGCCAGATGTTTCTTTTGCAATTCGGCCGCTACTGTGGAATCCTGGCTTCGGTTTGGTCCTGCTTTCAAAAATACCATGTAATATTGCTGCATTAAATAGGTGGTATCCCCATCTTTATAACTAAAAGTCTGGTAACCATCTTTTTTAAGCTGAGCCTCAAGGTTTTTAATATCCGGAATCGCTACAGTATCTCCTTTCACATCTTTTACTTCTGTTCCTGAAATTTCTTCTTTGTGCGACTCCTTGCAGCCCAGCAAAAGAGCTATAAGGATAACAGTAATAATTCTTTTCATCAGTTCCAGTTTTTATAGGGGTTTTCTATCAACTTAGAATTGTAGTAATCCAGATTTCCGGTGACTTCGGTTCCCAGCCATTCAGGTTTCTCAAAATCTTCATCTTCTTTCTCAAGTTCTATCTCGGCCAGAACCAATCCCTCATTGTCATGTAAAAATTCATCTATTTCATAGGTATGATCACCCATTCTTACATGATACCTGTATTTCTCTATCTTGCCCGGTTCACATATTTTAAGTAATTCCCTGGCTTCGCTTACCGGGATTTCCTTTTCCCATTCAAATCTGGAGAGGCCATTTTCAGAAGATTTTCCTTTTATAGTGATAAAAGCCTCATCATCATTAATCCGAATTCTTATAGTTCTTTCTGGATGTGTATTAAGATAGGCCTGTATGATTAATTTCCTTTTATCGGCCTGCTTTTTAAATTCATCAGAATTCACCAGGAATTTACGCTCTATTTCGGTCATAGTTATTCTTTATATCTGTTTGCTATCCTCTTGATCTCATCAGATTCTAATTTCCCGCTGGAATAATCGCTGTTGGCCAGGTAAACCATTGCTTTTGCTATAGTTTCGGGATGTATGCTACGGTATTTCTTCAATTTTCCCACAAGCAGATGATCTCCCAGGTTCATGATCTTTTTCCAGGCGTATTCCAGCGGCCGGCTTTCCTGCCTTTGGCCCCCAATTAGAGATGGCCTGAGTATGAAGGTTTTATCAATGTGATGCTCCATGACCGCGCCTTCCATTTCCCCCTTGGTTCGATTATAGAAGAACCTGCTGTTTTCATTGGCTCCCATTGCCGAGATCACCTCAAAAGTACGAATTCCATTAAGTTTAGAAAGCCTGGCGGCGGTAGCCGGAATACCGAAATCCACCATTCGGTAGATCTCCTCATCTGGGGTCTTCCTCTGAGTACTACCCACACAACAAAAAACTTCATCTCCGGTAAAGAGGGCTCCAACCTTTTCAAGTTCAAAAAGATTTATGAGAAACTCCTCGATCTTGGAGTGTTTCTGGCGCACATGCTGGCGGGAAAAGACCTTGATCTTTTTATACCGGTCATCCTTTATTAGTTTTTCAAGGAGAATACTACCTGTCAAGCCCGTAGCACCAAGAATAATTGCTGTTTTTTCAGTCATCTAAAAATTTCTTCTCCTCCGGCTCTTTATTTTATTTGATGGAATAAAGTCATCAAACCGAATGATTACAAACTTAAATTTACAATTTTGCCCTCACAATCCTTTAAATCTTTTAAGCTTAAATTTGCGAGGTGAACGTCATGAGAAAAATTATCCATATAGATATGGATGCATTTTATGCGTCAGTGGAACAACTGGATAACCCGGAGCTTAGAGGAAAGGCTGTGGCGGTAGGTGGAAGTTCCCAACGGGGAGTAGTGAGCGCCGCCAGTTATGAAGCCCGGAAATTTGGAGTGAGAAGTGCTATGAGCAGTGTGATCGCTAAAAGAAATTGCCCTGATCTAATCTTTGTAAACCCAAGATTTGAACGTTATCGTGAGATCTCTCAAAAGATAAGGGAGATCTTTTTTGAATATACCGATCTTGTTGAACCACTTTCACTGGATGAGGCATATCTTGACGTTACCGAAAATAAAAAAGGAAATCCAAGTGCGACCCTTATCGCAAGAGAGATAAGGGATAAGATCAGGGCACAAACAGGTTTGAATGCCTCGGCCGGAATTTCGATCAACAAATTCATCGCGAAGGTGGCCAGCGATGTAAATAAGCCAAATGGCCAGAAAACAGTGCCTCCTGAAGAAGTGCTTCAATTCCTGGAAGACCTGGATATAAGAAAGTTTTATGGAGTAGGAAAAGTTACCGCCGATAAAATGTATCGTCTGGGAATCTTCAGCGGAAAAGACCTTAAAGACAAAAGCGAAGAGTTCCTTACAGAACATTTCGGAAAGAGTGGCGCCCATTTCTACAATGTGGTTAGAGGAATTCATAATAGCGAGGTAAAGCCACATCGAATCAGAAAATCACTTGGAGCCGAGAGGACCTTCAATGAAAATATCTCTTCCGAGATCTTTATGTTGGAAAGGCTTGAGAATATTGCTGAGGAGATCGAACGCCGACTTAAAAAAAGCAAGGTAGCAGGTAAGACAGTGACATTAAAAATCAAATATAGTGACTTCACGCTTCAAACCCGGAGTAAGACCATTGGTTACTATATTGCGAGTAAAGACCTCATTATAGAGATCGCCAAAGAATTGCTTTATCAGGAAAAAATGAAGGATTCGGTGCGGCTTCTTGGAATTTCATTATCAAACCTGAATACTGATAAGGAAGATTCCGAAGAAGAAAAAAAGGAAATTTCGGTTCAGTTAAAGTTTAAATTCTAAACAAAAAACCGGAAATCCATCCTTAAATAAATTTCCGGTTCTCTTTTAATAAGTTAAAAGGTTATTCAATTTCAGAAACTCTCAGCGTATTCACCATCCCTTTCGCCGTAATAGGCATTGCTGCAAGATTTATAGTAAAATCACCGGTTTCCACGAATTTGAATTGCTTCGCCATGGCACTAATATCCTCTATTGTTTCGTCTGTACTTACAAACTTGTCATAGAAAAAAGCTTTTACCCCCCAAAGAAGGCTTAACTGGTTAAGAATTCTTCTGTTTGAAGTAAATACAAGTATATGCGCTTCCGGTCTCCAGGCAGAGATCTGAAAGGCGGTGTATCCACTATTTGTAAGAGTACAGATTGCCCTCGCCTTTATTTCGTTTGCCATGTGAGCTGCATGATAACACACCGCCTTGGTGATATATCTTTTTGTTCTTACATGCGGAGGCTCATGAGGCACTTTTATAAGCGGAGAATTCTCCACACTCTCTAATATCTGGGACATTTTCTGAATCACCTGAACCGGATACTGCCCTACTGAAGTTTCCCCACTAAGCATCACTGCATCGGCACCATCCATAACCGAGTTCGCCACATCGTTCACCTCTGCCCTTGTTGGCGTAAGGCTGGTGATCATGGTCTCCATCATCTGTGTGGCAATAATTACCGGAATTCTGGCTTTTTTAGCGGTAAGCACCAGTTTTTTCTGAATTAGGGGAACCTCCTGGGCAGGGATCTCCACTCCTAGATCTCCACGGGCCACCATAAGTCCGTCACAATAGGCAACGATCTTATCGATATTTGCGACACCTTCAGGCTTTTCTATTTTGGCTATAATCGGGATCTTATATTCGCTATGTTCTTTAATAAGACTTTGAAGTTCCATTAGATCTTCAGCATGTCTTACAAAAGATAGCGCCATCCAGTCTACCTGCATCTCACAGGCAAATTTGGCATCTTCTATATCCTTTTGTGTAAGGGCCGGAAGGGAAATACTGGTGTTAGGCAGGTTTACTCCTTTTTTAGATTTCAAGGGACCTCCCTGGATCACTTTTGTCTTAACCTCATTCTTTTTATTGGTGCTTATAACCTCAAAAATAAGTTTTCCATCATCCAGCAATATTCTTTCCCCTGCTTTTACATCCTGCGGAAATGAGTCATAATTCATATAAACTCTTTTCGCAGTACCTTTGAATTCCTCTCCAGTTGCAAAGACAATCTGATCTCCTTCACTTACAACCACTTCTTCTTTCATCACGCCTACACGAAGTTTAGGCCCCTGAAGATCGGCAAGGATAGCGGCATTGAAATCATGTTCATCATTGAGCTCCCTGATCATTTGTATGCGCTCCCGCACATTATCATAATTGGCATGAGAGAAATTTATTCGGAAAACATTTACACCTTCCTGCAACATCTTTTTTAAAACATCCTTATTACTGGTTGCAGGGCCCAGTGTTGCGACTATTTTGGTTTTTTTGTTGGTAGGCATTATTCGAAAATTAGATTTTGTTTGGACTTTAATTTATTCACATCAATCGCATATGCAGCTTGCACTCCCGGGATCTGACCTATTTTGGCAAGAATCCGGTTAAATTCCTTTTGCTGAATTTCTTCACTGATCTTTAGAAAGTAATCAACTTTATTATATTCAGGAATCAGGTGTACTTCCTGTGGGCTTAATACTTCTTCCTCAAAAAGCGACCCCGAATTCAGAATTTTCCTGGGCTTCCCTTTAAATTTATTAGCAACAAGGTCTAAGCTATAATAAGCATTTGGGTCCTTATAAGAATACAAAGCATATACCGCATGAAAATCGGTATGATTAAAATCAATATCCCTTCTATCTCTTTCGAGCTTTACCCTGAGATACTTATTTATAGAAAAAGCCATTTTATATCCTTCCAGGGAAGCATAAACAGCTATCAAATAGAAATGCTCGTCTTCAACCTCCAGCAGCATTTTATGCGATTGCATAAATTTTTACTTTAAGGCTAAAGATAATATATGATTGACAAAAGGAAGATAAAGCTAACTTAAAATTCATAATTTTCTACGAAAACGTTATAGTTTGCGTTAAATCGTCAAAAATTACTCTATTTTATTCTGCAATGCATAATAAGCACGCTTAGAAGCTTTTTCTTCAGCCTTCTTTTTGGATGTGGCCCTGGCCTTGGCTACAACCTTATCATCGATACGAAGCTTTACAGCGAAATGTTTTAATTCATCATTGCCTGTATCCTCGTACACTTCATAATCAAATTCCTTCTTTTCCTTTTGGCACCATTCTATCACAAGACTCTTGTAACTAATTACCTTTCCTTCAAGTTGCTCAATATCAACATACGGATCTATGACCCTGTCATATATAAACCGTTTACAGTATTTGTAGCCGCGATCCAGATAGATAGCCCCTATAAGGGCTTCAAATAAATTCCCGTGGATATTCACGCCAAACTGATCTTTTGGGATATTGGTTTGAACATGCTCAATTAATTTCAAATCCTTCCCCAGCTCATTAAGGTGTTTACGGCTAACCACTTTTGACCTCATCTTAGTAAGGTAACCTTCATTTCCTCCTGGAACGGCCTTAAAGAGATGAGAGGCGACAACCGCGCTAAGCATGGCATCTCCAAGAAATTCCATACGTTCAAAATTAATGGCATTGCCTTCAGCATCCTTCTGATTTAAAGAACGATGGGTAAAAGCCTTTTTATAATGAGAAATGTTTTTTGGCTTGAAACCCAGAATAGATGTGAGCATATTAAAAAAATTCCCGCCCTTGGAAGAGCGGGAATTTAATATGTTACGAATAACGCTCATGGTTTATTCGTCTAATTTTTTGAACAACACACAGGCATTGTGTCCGCCAAACCCAAAGGTATTACTCATAACCACGTTCACATCTCTCTTTTGAGCCTTATTTAGAGTAAGGTTAAGTTCAGGATCGATGTTTTCATCAACGTTTTCATGATTAATAGTAGGAGGAACGATCCCGTACTTCATGGAAAGTATGGCTGCAATAGCTTCAATAGCTCCTGCTGCCCCTAACAAATGACCCGTCATAGACTTTGTGGAATTGATATTGATATTTTTTGCATGCTCACCAAAGACTTTTGTAATTGCCTTAAGTTCAGCAACATCTCCAAGTGGAGTAGAAGTTCCGTGAGTATTTATTGCATCAACATCTTCAGGGTTTAAACCTGCATTCCTGAGACAGTTTTTCATAACTGCCACTACGCCGTCCCCTTCCGGGTGCGGTGCAGTCATATGATAAGCATCTGATGAAAGGCCTCCACCAAGTACTTCGGCATAGATCTTTGCGCCTCGGGCTTTAGCATGCTCATATTCTTCCAATATAAGCGCACCTCCACCTTCACCAAGCACAAAACCATCCCTGGTAGCATCGAAAGGCCTGGATGCAGTCTCCGGACTATCATTTCTGGTAGAAAGGGCATGCATTGCGTTAAAACCTCCCATTCCTGCAATCGTAACTGCAGCTTCAGACCCCCCTGATACAATTACATCGCTATATCCTAGCCGGATATTATTCAATGCATCGATCATGGCATTCGCTGAAGACGCACAGGCCGAAACAGTAGTGTAATTCGCTCCCATGAATCCGTGCTTGATTGAGATATTACCAGGGGCAATATCTGCTATCATTTTCGGAATGAAGAATGGATTAAATCTAGGAGAGCCATCTCCTTCTGCGAAGTTAATTACTTCTTCCTGGAAGGTTTCAAGACCTCCGATCCCTGCTCCCCAAATTACGCCAACGCGAAATTTGTCAACAACATCAAGGTCTATCCCGGAATCCTTAATAGCTTCGTCTGCAGATACCATTGCATACTGAGCAAATCTATCAAGCTTTCTTGCCTCCTTACGATCAAAATGATCTAGTGGATTAAAATTTTTGAGTTCACAAGCGAATTTAGTCTTGAACTTTTCGGTATCAAAATAAGTGATAGGTGCACTACCACTTTTACCATTTTTAAGCCCCTCCCAATATTCCTCTATATTGTTACCAATTGGGGTTAAGGCACCAAGGCCCGTAACTACTACTCGCTTTAACTCCATATGGTGTGTTGATTTTTATTTTTTAGCGTCTTCGATATATGAAATTGCCTGACCTACAGTGGCGATATTCTCAGCCTGATCGTCTGGAATCTGGATGTCAAATTCCTTCTCAAATTCCATGATCAATTCCACCGTGTCTAGTGAATCAGCACCCAAGTCGTTGGTGAAGCTGGCTTCGTTTACAACTTCGTTCTCGTCAACACCCAATTTGTCAACGATAATAGCTTTTACTCTTGATGCAATGTCTGACATAATTTTTTATTTTAATTTTGATTAGGTGGCAAAAATAAAAAACTTTATTTTAAAACCGATTTTTACTCTAAAAATGTGA
>JAWWBH010000050.1:0-13995 GCA_033721075.1 Christiangramia sp. | reverse complement strand
TTTCCTGGGGCTCCGTGGCCAGGCAAAAACCAGGCTGGCACGTCTTATGGTAAATCTATTGGATGAATGGATCCCTGTAGTGGAAGGTTCAGAGTTCAATGATGATCCTTTAAATCCAATAAGCCGGTATGCGAAAGACCTTCTTAATACCAAAGGGGACGAAACTCCTGTATCCTGGATCCACAGGGAAGAAAGGTTCTTTGAAAAGCTGGCGACTCCCGACGTTACCGTGGCCGACCTTATTGGTGACGTAGACCCCATTAAAGCAGCAAATTTACGTTTGAGTTATGCAGATGAGCGTGTCATTCATTTCGGGATGATCCCGCGCGCAAATCGCAGCATTTTTGTGATCAATGAGCTCCCCGACCTTCAGGCACGAATTCAGGTAGCCCTTTTTAATATTCTGCAGGAAGGCGATGTGCAAATTCGAGGCTTTAAACTAAGACTACCTCTGGATATGCAGTTCGTGTTCACTGCCAATCCTGAAGATTATACTAATCGTGGTAGTATAGTTACTCCACTAAAAGACCGTATAGGATCCCAGATCCTCACGCATTATCCTGAAAGTATAGATGTCGCGAAAATTATTACTGCTCAGGAAGCCCAGCTGGACGACAGGCAAAAGGAGATAGTACATGTGCCGGAGATCGCCAAGGATTTGCTTGAGCAGATAAGTTTTGAAGCGAGGGATAGCGAGTTTATAGATCATAAAAGTGGGGTGAGCGCAAGAATGAGCATTACTGCATTTGAAAACCTGCTGAGTACTGCTGAAAGAAGAGCCATAAAGAATGGAGAAGCTCAAACCATGCTTAGGTTTGGTGATTTTCTTGGTGTAATTCCTTCTATTACCGGCAAAGTTGAACTTGTATATGAAGGTGAGCAGGAGGGAGCCGCCTTTGTTGCCTTACAATTAATAGGCGAAGCTGTTAAATCCCTTTTTCCAAATTACTTCCCGAAAATAGAAAAGTTAAAACGACCAGATGAAACAACACCTTATGATGATCTTGTTGAATGGTTCTTTGAAGGTTCAGGCTTTGAACTCCCAGATGATCTGCCTGAAACAGAGTATATGGGAAAACTGGATTCTATCGAACCGCTTAATAAGCTTATGGAGAAATATCAGTCAGACACAGATGAAAAGGATAAATACTTTATGAAAGAGTTTTTATTATGGGCTCTAGTGGAGTATAAAAAACTTAGTAAGCACAGGTTTTCCAAAGGCCTTCAGTTTAAGGATCTTTATGGAAGTTATATAAGTGGACTCTAGATAGGCATTCATAAATTATTAAAAAACAGCCCGGTAAATTTTATTATCGGGTTTTTTATTTGGAAAAATTATTAATGTGATAATTCTTGAGAGGATTTAATTAAAAAGTTTTGCCGCTAAATTTATTTGAATACCTTTATTCAAGTTTTCAAGGAAAAACTGTGAAAAATCTTCGTTCAAATATCAATCTGGCTGCCGGAAAAATTTCTTTCCGAATGCGCGCTATTGCTATTATTATGATGACAGGTATTACCCCTTTTGGGGTTCTTTCTATATAATATTCGTCCGCACCTGTACATTTTAATCACTTATTAATCTAATTAATTTATAAACGGTTTCAGTTATGCATATCCTGAAATTTGGAGGTTCATCCCTCGCTTCACCAGAAAGAATAAAACTGGTTTCTAAAACTATTCAACAACATCTTAAGGAAGACACTGTAATTACTGTGGTGTCGGCTTTTGGCGGTGTAACTAATGATCTCTTATTGATGGCTGAACTGGCTGCCCGGGAAGACCTTAGTTACAAGGAGATCCTTGAGAAGAATGAAAAACGGCATCTGGAGGCGGTGCGGGAGCTGATCCCTGTTACTGCACAAAGTGCTATCCTGAGCAAGGTAAAAAATCAATTTAACCGACTTGAAACTCTTTATGAAGGAGTTTTTTTATTGAACGAACTTTCCGATAAAACACGTCATGTCATTTCAGGATTTGGGGAAATCCTCAGTTCCATGATCATTGCAGAATATTTCAAAAGTCTCAATATTAAAAGTCTTTTTACCGATTCCAGAGACCTTATCGTTTGTAAGAACCTCAGTGAGAAGGTCCAGGTAAGCTATGAAAAGACCAATGCGAATATCATCGATTTTTTCAAAAATAATGAAGCCGATCTTTATATAGTTCCTGGCTTTGTGTCCAAAAATGAACAGGGAGTTCCCAGTACACTGGGCAGGGGTGGATCAGATTTTACTGCGGCAATAATAGCAGGAGCCCTGGATCTTGAAAAAGTACTTATCTATACTGACGTGAATGGAATGTTCACTGCAAATCCAAATCTTGTTCCTCAGGCATATTCTTTAAAAGACATTTCTTACGAGGAAGCGATGGAACTTTCACATTTTGGAGCCAAGGTGCTTTATCCTCCAACGCTACAGCCATTGCTGGATAAGAATATAGAGATACATATTAAGAATACTTTTGAACCTGATCATCCGGGTACAGTGATTTCAAAATCCAGTAAGAAGAATTTCCGCTGGGTGACAGGTATCACACATATCGATTCCATTAAACTTCTTAATATAGAAGGTAGTGGTATGGTAGGAATTCCCGGATTCTCCAAGCGTTTCTTCGAAGTCCTCTTTCAGGAGAATATTAACGTAGTGCTCATTACCCAGGCTTCTTCTGAACACAGTATATGTATCGCCGTGAAAGCGGATGAAGCTGAACAGGCCAAGGTAGCGATTGATGAGGCATTTGAAGCAGAGATAGACTATAAGAAGATTAAGCCTGTTGAAATAGAGGATAATGTGGCAGTTATCGCTCTTGTAGGAGACAGGATGAGGAGTCATCACGGGCTTAGTGGAAAAATGTTCAGCGCGCTTGGTAATAACAATATCAACATCAGGGCGATCGCTCAGGGTTCTTCTGAAAGGAATATTTCTGCTGTTATCTCGAAGAAAGATGTCACCAAAGCATTGAATACCTTACATGAGCAATTCTTCGAAGTTCCATCAAAGGAAATGAACCTGTTCATAACCGGTGTAGGTAATGTAGGAAGTAAACTCATAGATCAGCTTAGAAAGCAGGAGCAATACCTTCTTGAAAAACTGAGATTAAAAGTTCGGGTTCTTGGGCTTTCCAATTCCAGAAAGATGCTTTTCAATGAGGATGGAATAGACCTGGGTAACTGGAAGCAAGAACTGGAAAATGCTGAAAAAGCAGATAGGGAAGGCTTCTTTAACCGCGTTAAGGAATTAAACCTCAGGAATAGTGTATTTGTGGATAATACGGCAAGTCCTGAAATTTCCGGCTGGTATAAGCATTATCTTGCCAATTCCATTTCAGTGGTGACCTGCAATAAGATTGCCTGTGCCGATGCTTTTGAGAACTATCAGAACCTTCAGGACCTGGCCAGGGAATATGGAGCCTCGTTCCTATATGAAACCAATGTGGGTGCGGGACTTCCAATTATCGATACCTTACAGAACCTTGTGGCTTCAGGTGACAGGATAACCAAGATCCAGGCGGTACTTTCAGGAAGTCTTAATTTTGTGTTCAATAACTATGATGCTTCAGAACCTTTTTATAAGGTGGTGGAAAAGGCAATGAAAGAAGGATATACTGAGCCTGATCCAAAGATCGATCTGAGCGGGGTTGACGTAGCCCGAAAGATACTGATCCTTGCCCGTGAAAGCGGACATAAGCTCGAATTGGAAGATATTGAAAGGGATGACTTCCTATCCCAGGAAAGTTTGAATTCTGAAACGAATGAAAAATTCTTCGAATTGCTTCAAAAGGATGAGCCTGAATTCAAGAAAATGTACACTCATGCGGCTGATAATAATGCTGAACTAAAATATGTAGCCCAGCTTGAGGATGGAAAGGCCAGGGTAGGACTTCAGGAAATAGGAGCCGGTCATCCTTTTTCGGGCCTTAGCGGAAGTGACAATATTGTATTATTTTTCACTGAAAGATATCCTGAGCAACCATTGATTGTTAAAGGAGCAGGAGCCGGGGCTGAGGTAACCGCCTCCGGAATATTTGCTGATATCATCAGGGTAGGAAAAAAATAAATATGGAAGAAATAAAAGTTTTCGCGCCGGCAACTGTGGCCAATCTCTCCTGCGGATTTGATGTCCTCGGTTGTTGCCTGGATTCCGTGGGTGATGAAATGTACGTGAGGAAAAATGATCTGAAAGAGGTGAGGATCACAAAGATTACCGGACAGGACCTGCCTTTGGAAGCAGATAAGAATGTTGCCGGAGTAGCGGTGAAGGCACTGCTAAGCGATCTTGATTCAGATCAGGGAATTGATATAGAGATCAATAAAAAAATCAAACCCGGGAGCGGAATTGGAAGCAGTGCAGCCAGTTCTGCCGGGGCTGTTTTTGCCGCAAATAAATTGCTGGGAGAACCTTTTGAGTTAAAGGACTTGATTCCTTTTGCAATGCAAGGGGAACTTATAGCCAGTGGCAATGCACATGCCGATAATGTGGCACCGGCTCTACTTGGTGGATTTAGCCTTGTACGGAGTTATTGCCCCTTGGAAGTACTTAGTTTACCGGTACCTTCAGAATTAAGAATAGTTGTTTTGCATCCCCTAATTGAGATCAAAACCAAGGATTCCCGCTCCATTATTAAACAGAATGTAAGCCTAAAAGCGGCTATAAACCAGTGGGGAAATCTTGGAGCTTTTATTAGTGCTCTTTATACAGAGGATTATGATCTGCTTGGAAGGAGCCTTGAGGACGAGATCGTTGAACCGATTCGCTCTATCCTTATTCCTTATTTTCAGGAACTGGATGAGCTCACCGCGGCAAAAGGAGCATTAGGTTTTGGGATCTCAGGATCTGGACCATCGGTATTTGCCTTGTGCAGAGGAGATGAAAATGCAGAGGAAGTAAAACAGGCAATAAAGGAGTTTTATGAGAAAAAAGGGATCGAATTTGATTTGCATCTTTCAGGAATTAATCAACAGGGAGTTAAGATACTATGAAATATTTCAGTCTAAATAACAGAGAACATATAAGCAATTTTGAAAATGCCGTTATAAGGGGGCTGGCTCCTGATAAGGGGCTTTATTTTCCTGAGGAGATCGTAAAGCTTCCTGAAACTTTTATTAAGAATCTTCCTGAGCTTAATAAAACCGAAATTGCCTTTGAAGCCATAAAGGATTATGTAGGCAGTGAGATTCCCGATAATGAGCTGGAAAAGATAATTAACGAAACCCTGGATTTCGACTTTCCCGTGGTGGATGTTAAGGAAGGTGTAGGAAGTCTTGAACTTTTTCATGGACCTACATTGGCATTTAAGGATGTGGGAGCGAGGTTCATGGCGGGAAGTCTCGGATATTTTATAAAAAAAGGAAACATTGGAAATGTTACCGTTCTGGTAGCCACTTCTGGCGATACTGGTGGAGCCGTGGCTAACGGTTTCCTGGGGGTGGAAGGGATCGATGTGGTGATCCTCTATCCAAAAGGAAAAGTAAGTGAGATCCAGGAAAAACAACTCACCACTCTGGGGCAGAATATCACAGCCCTGGAAGTAGATGGAGCTTTTGACGAATGTCAGGCCATGGTAAAAAAGGCTTTTCTGGATGAGGAGATCACTGAAAAGAGAAAACTTACTTCTGCCAATTCCATCAACCTTGCAAGATGGTTACCGCAAATGTTCTATTATTTCCTTGCTTATAAACAATTACAGCAAAAGGATCAGAAACTGGCATTCTCTGTCCCAAGTGGGAATTTCGGGAATATCTGTGCCGGGATGCTTGCACGGGAAATGGGACTGCCTATCGATCATTTTGTGGCATCAAATAACCAGAATGATACTGTTACAAAATATCTTGAAACCGAAGTCTATAAACCGAAACCAAGTGTTCAAACCATCTCTAATGCGATGGATGTGGGAGACCCGAGTAATTTCGTACGTATCCTTCAGCTTTTCAATAATGAATATCTGTCATTAAAAAAGAATTTATCGGCCTATAGTTTTAATGATGAGGAAACTAAAAAAGCCATAAAAGAAGTCTTTGAAGAAACCGGGTATGTAATGGATCCTCATGGAGCTGTTGGATATTTAGGCTTACAGGAATTTCTTAAGGATAAGAATGGATATTATGGTACCTTCCTTGAAACCGCACATCCGGTTAAATTTTTGGATACTGTAGAGGAGGTGATTGGAAAGAAGATAGATATTCCTGAATCTATAGAAAAGATAATCGGGAAGGAGAAAAAATCCCTTCAGATTAGCAGTTATGAAGATCTGAAGGGATATTTAATGAGTTAATATTTTGCAGGCTCGTCTTTACCAGGCAATGTTTTCTGAATAAATTCCCTCAGATCATCATTGGCCCTTTCAAGGTCTTCGCTACGCAGGTACATCATATGACCGCTTCGGTATCCTTTAAAGCTGAGGCGGTCTTTCATTTTTCCACTCGGATCAAGCTGCCACATTGAATATTTTGCATTGAAATAGGTGGTTGCTCCGTCAAAATAGCCAGACTGGATCATCACGTCAAGATTTGCATTCTGGGCCATGGCCTGCCTTAGATTTTCTCCGGTATTATTTCCGGTTCTGTCCCATGGATGAACAGGTCCAAACATGAAATATTTAAGGTCTGTCTTGAATTTTAATTCTTCCCTCAAATAATAATTTATCGCCGGAGTGAAAGAGTGCAGCCATGATGTAAGTTCCGAATTATAATCAGGACTGTCGCCAGATTCTTTTGCATCCAGGCCGCGATATCTTGAATCAAGACGTCCAACGGTATAGCCTTTATCTTCGCGGAGCAATTCCTTCCAGAAATACCTGAATGGAACTTCAAGATTGTTCTGAAGTATCACTTTTTCTGAGATGCCTGAATAATAAGCCATTCTTTCAGCTACTTCCTGCTTTTTGGAATCTTCAGTAAATCCTCCTTTTACCAGTACCGGTAATAATTCATTGATGGCATATTCTTCAACTTCCGGAAGTAATTCATCCAGATCTTTACTCTGAAGTTCCTGCGGTAAAGCATCGTGGTACCATGCTGCTGCCGCAAAATAAGGAAGACGGTTAGCGATCTCCACAGGACCTTCACGGTCAAGACCAATTTCGGTGGGCGAAACCAGGATAACCCCATTCAGATACATCCACTGGCTGTTCTGTAATTCGAGGGCAAGACCTGAGACTCTTGTGGTACCATAACTTTCCCCGATCAGGTATTTAGGTGATAACCAGCGATTTTTTCTGGTCACAAAAGTATTCAGCCATTCGGCCAGGTATTCGATATCGGCCTGGACCCCAAAGAACTTTTCACGGTCTACTTTTCCATCTTTATCGGGAATAGGTCGGGAGTAACCTGTATTTACTGGATTCACATAAACAATATCGGCCACATCAAGGATAGAATGTGGATTTTCCTTAATTCCGTAAGGTTGCACAGGAAAACCTTCATCGTCAATTTTCAGTACACGAGGCCCTGTATAGGCGATATGCATCCATACCGAAGCAGAACCAGGGCCACCGTTAAAAGAGATCACTAAAGGGCGATCTTCGGTATTTTTAATTCCGTTTCGGGTGTAGTAGGTGTAAAATAAACTTGCTATTGGTTCCCTGTCTTCGTTCCAAAGAGGGAGCGTTCCTGTTTCAGCCTTGTAGTCGATCCTTTCGCCATTAATGGTCACAGAATGTTGGGTGACCACCGATGTGTCCAGGGGAATCTCAACTTTCTGAGCATAAATGGTAAGGAATGAAAAAAGGCTAAAGACAATTAAAAAAGAAAATTTTCTCATTTGAAGTTCTATGTTCTAAGGTTTAAAATTTAATTCTTGTTATTTAGATTTTCATCCCTGAATACTATCACATAGCTGAGTACGATCGCTCCAACGGCCGCCAGGATAAAGAATAGCATGGCAAGGCCGGGGTAGCCAAAAATGGTAAAATCTGAAGGGATCTGCATGAGCATAGACGCCCCAATGATCATGGCGGCTATAATGAGGCCTAGCGTAATTCGATTGGCAACTTTCTGAAAACCATCGGTAACGCGTTTTTCATCTATGGCGTCTATCTTGATCTTCATTTCATTATTGGCCAGATTTTCAGAGATACGGTTCATCCGTTCCGGCATTTTCTCCAAAAAGTGTTTGGATTCAATAAGGGTGCTAAAGAAATTCTCCGGCTTTAATTCATTAATCATCTTTTTGCGCATGATCTCATGAACATTCCTCTTAATAGCATCTCTTAGATCGAATTCAGGATCCAGCATAGCTACTATCTGATCTAGATTAAGAAGTATCTTTCCCAGGATGTTGATCTCGACAGGTAATTTTATATGGGTGTTGAGGGCAAGCCTGTTGAGCTGAATAAGAATCCTACCCGTTTGCAGGTCTTTGGCCCGGCTATTTTCACTTTCCATAATCACATCGCTAACAGTCTTAGCGAACTGTTTTGGCTGCGACTCTTCATTCATTTCGCTCATCTTTAGAAGAATATGAGCTGTCTTTTCCCCATTACTTCTGCTAATGGCCAGCAATAGTTCGATAAGGTTTTCCTGAAGCTGAGGCGTGAAACGGGCGACCATACCAAGATCTATAAGGGCTATTCGGTTGTCATCGGTGAATTTTATGTTACCAGGATGTGGATCGGCATGTGCAAATCCATCATTGATGATCTGCTGTAGATAGGCCTCAACAAGTTCCTCCACCAGTTCTGAAAAATCATTTTCCATTTGTCTTAATGGAGATAGCGATGTGATCTTCTTTCCGCTAACGAATTCCATGGTTAAGACCCTGGATGAGCTATAATCGTCCACCGGAGCAGGAATGATCAAATGTTCATATTCCTTCAGGTTATCCTTTAAGGTCTTCAGGTTTTGAGCTTCTTTATTATAATCAAGCTCATTGATTAAAATCCGTCTTAATTCTGCGAAAACTTCATCTATGGCATAGGTTTTAGCCCTTTCAAGATGCTTTACCGCCATTTGGGTAAGTTCATCCAGAGTTTCAAGATCCTGCATGAATTGTTTTCTGATCCCTGGTCGCTGGATCTTAACCGCAACGGGTTTACCCGAATTTAATTCGGCCCTGTGTACCTGGCCTATCGATGCACTTGCAATAGGCTTTTCTTCAAATACATTAAAAGCTTTGGATATTTTAGTTCCCAGTTCTTCCTCGATAATCTTTTTTACCTCTTCAAATGGAACGGGAGAAACATTGTCCTGAAGATTGGCCAGTGCCTGAAGATATTCGTCGGGGAGCAGGTCGGGCCTGGTAGACAGTAGCTGCCCAAGTTTAATATAGGTTGGCCCCATGTCCTTAAGGTCCTCTACCAGTTCTTCAGGTGTCTGGTCGAATTGATGTTCATCGTCTTCTTCCTGAAGGGCTTCATCCATCGCTGCTGAGGTCGTTTGCCGGAACAGGTCGCTGTTCCAGTATTTCAGCATAAAATGAATGAATTTATAATATCTTTTGATCTTATCTGGCGTATTGCTCATAGGTCGTTAAAATGGTTAGGGTTCTAAATTTATAAAATTAACCAGTATCAAAAAGAAAGCATTTTGTTTAAATGATTAATATTATTGGGATGTCCAAATAGATAAAGCAGGTCACCCTGGTTAATGGTCGTTTCTGGTGAGATCTCTGTGAGATAGCGTTTATCCCGCTGAATGGCAAGAAGGGTTACCCGATAATTCTTTCCGATTCCCGATTCTTCAATGCTTTTGCCTACGATCTTATGATTATCTCTTTGTACTTTGATGGTCACGATCTCCTTATTGGGAATATTCAGATGCTGCAGTGCAGGGGAGTGGGCATTTTTCTTCATGGAAGTAAGCATCTCATAATCTGAAGAACGTATCTGGTTGATGAATTCCTGGATCTCATTAAAAGGAACGAGGTATTTTTTAAGTACCCTTGTAAAGATCTCGATAGAGGTTTCAAATTCTTCGGGAACAACTTCATCTGCTCCCAGCCTGAGGGCGTCTTCTATTTCCCTGACATATTTTGTCCTTACAATTACGGTAGCCGTTTGTGTGAACTGGCGAATATTGGAAAGCATTTTTCGTGTGGCTCCGGGATCTGAAATAGCGATCACTATAACTCTGGCTTCCTGAATATGCACATGTTTAAGAATTGTACTATTGGTTGCATCGCCAAAAATTATAGGCTCCTTCTTGGCTTTGGCCTTTTCAAAAGCTTCGGGGTTTGTATCCAGGATCACATAGGGGATCTCGGCCTTTCTGGCGGCCTTAGAGATATTTTCTCCATTGATCCCATAACCAATGATCACAAGATGATCGTGCAGGTTTTCCTCTGAAAACTCTTCTTCGGCCTTGCTACTTCTTTTAATGTTTTCCAGACGTTTTCTTACTGCTGAAGGTATGGGAGCCTTGAGAATAGCATAGGTGATGCGGGGAGCATTTTCAATAAGAAATGGTGTAATACCCATAGTTATGATTGAAATCGCCAGGAAATACTGGTAAATATTCTCAGGAATTAACCCGCTCTCTTTCCCTACACCCGAGAGCAGTAATGAGAATTCCCCAACCTGAAAAAGACTGAAAAGCGCCAGGAAAATAGTTCTGGCCGGATACTTCAAAATAACCACTGTGAGACCAACCACCAGCATTTTCAAAAGAATGACCCCGATTACCAGTAAAAGGATATTGATAATATTGCTAAAAAAGAAATCAAGGTTCAAAAGTGTACCTACCGAAATAAAGAAGAAACTTATAAAGATCTCCCTGAAAGGAAGGACATTTGCCGTGGCCTGGTGACTATAGTCTGATTCTGAAATTATGAGGCCGGCGAAAAATGCTCCCAGCGCAAGTGAAAGTCCTACGGTGGAAGTTAACCAGGCCACGCCAAAACAAAATACAACTACAGTGAGTACAAAAAGTTCCTGGTTCTTTGTCTTTACCACCCATCCAAATATCCTGGGCGCGACATACCTGGCGAGAATATATACAAGAATCAGAACTATCAATATCTTCAGGACCATTATCAAGACTGTAGCCAGGATATTAGGAGTCTCTCCAGCAAGCAGGGGAGTAAATAACATCATGGGTACCACTATGATATCCTGAAAAATTAGAATTCCCAGCCCTATACGTCCATGCGGAGATGCAATTTCACCCTTTTCCTGTAGGAGCTTTAATACAATAGCCGTACTACTCAAACTAAAGAGAAACCCAAGAAATACGGAGGTATTCCATGGCAGACCTATAAAATGAGAGATGGCTGCTGTTATGAGAATGGTACCACCAACCTGGAGTCCGCCGCCTAAGAATATGATCCTTTTTATCGATGCAAGACCTTTTAAGGAAAGCTCTATACCTATGACGAAAAGCAGGAAGATAATCCCTATTTCCGAGAGCAATTCTACCTCGTGCTGGGAGCTTATCAAATTGAAGGCGTGTGGTCCCGCGATTATTCCGGCTAAAAGAAACCCAAGTATGGCAGGGAGTTTCAATCGCTGAAAAACAAGGATTATCAAAATAGATAATCCCAGAATGATAACTATATCCTGAAGAATTGGAATTTCCATGGGTTGGTTGAATTGAATTTTAAATATAAGAAGATAAGGCTCATAGGATCTTAATATTAAACAAAAAAAAGCGGCTGCCTAAAAAGTTCTTTACCGGTCTTTGCGAACAAAGTGAAGCAATCTCTCGTTTGGTTACCCAATTATGTAAAGATTACTTCACTTTGTTCGTAGTGACGTCAGGATTTGCTTTTTAGACAGCCTCTTTTTGACTGATTAAAATTCTATTATCCTTTTAACCAGGCATTCCGAATTTCAATCTGGTCACCATCAGCATTCTGGATTTCAACATAGGTTTTCTCCATGTCCTTTGGAGTTGTGATCTTTCCTTCGAGCTCGATCTCCTCTCCACCTCTTTTGATAGTTATTGTGATATCGTCACCTTCACTCCAGCTCTGGCTGGCCATGATAAGATCATATACATTTTCGATATTATATTCTGTTCCATTAATAGATTTAAGGGTATCACCTCCCTCAATGCCAATATCTTTAAGAAATGTATTCATTTCGATATCTGAACGGAAAACTATTTCCCTGGTCTGCTGGTTAGCGGTGATGTAAGGATTTTGACCATTTATGAAATAATCAACTTCCTTCATCACTTCTTTTTCTTCCAGACCGGCTTTCGCGAAGAATTCGTCATAAGGGATGGGCGTATTACCGGTTACATAGGTATCAAAGAAATCCTGGACCTCCGGGTAAGTGAGTTCCACGATAACAGGGATTAATTTGTCGTCCTCAAATGGTTTATCCTTTCCATATCTCTCATTCAATTTTTTCATAAGATCAAGGATTCCCGTTCTACCTCCACTAAGTTCCCTTAAACGGATATCCAGGGCCATACCAATTAAAGCTCCTTTTTGATAAACATTATAATACATGTCTTTGTACTCGTCTGCCAGGATATTTTTACTCATTACCGTAAAAGGCACAGTATCGTCAAACCTTCTGGAAGTATTGATCTTTTCAACCATCCGGTTATAGAACTCCTGGTTGCTTATAAGACCCTGATTCACCTGAAAAAGATTGGCAAAGTATTCGGTTACCCCTTCGTACATCCATAAATGCTGGGACATTTTCGGGTCGTGATAATCGAAATAATGTAGTTCGTTGGAATGAATTCCAAGTGGAGTTATGATATGGAAGAATTCGTGGGAAACGATATCTGTCATACTTTTATCCAGGGCTTTTGCTTCCATTCCTTCCGGCATTACTACAACTGTAGAAGTATGATGTTCGAGTGCTCCAAAATTTCCCGCATTTCCATTTCCAGGGGAATCTGATAGATAAACGATGATTGCATACTTATCTGTACTGTTTATATCACCAAGAAATCTTTTTTGGGCACGGATCATTTTCTCCATTTTCGGTTTCAGACTTTTTGCTGAATGTACTTTGTTAGGTGAGTATACGCTTAGTAGAACCTCCATATCCTGAACCATAAAGCTTGCAGTATCAGGTTCAGCATACATAATAGGGTTGTCTATCACTTCAAAATAGCGATCCATGTTATAAATATCGGTCCTGGAACTTCCTGTCTCACTATTCATCGTTCTGTCTACAGTAAGGGAAGTTCCAGGAATAAGGCCTGCAGGTCGCTCAATTTGTAAGCGGTATTCTTTTTCTTTCATATCCTTGAAGTAACCAACAAATCCATGAAGGTTCAAAAGAAAATTTTTGTCTTTAAGGATATTTGTTCCAGCCATCGAGTAAACGCCACCTTCATTTTCCCAGTCGAAAGAGTCATTGACCTGATAGATCACCTTATCCAGATCTTCAGCGTTTTCAATTTGCCAGCTGTTATCATCAAGTTTTACCACTTTCATTTCTTTACCTTTATAATCAAGGGCTTTGAAGTTTTCTGAAAACCTTCCGTAATTATCTGTGGAATAAGTTCCCGGAACTGTTTTAGGTATATAAAAGGTGGTGGTTTCTGAGGTGAAGCGATCGGGGTCTACACTAACCCAAACCTTATCGTTCTCTACATCTACTAAATCTATGGTAGCCACTACTGGCTGTTCTTCCTGAGGTACATTTGGGGTCTTGCAGGCAAATAACATTGAGGCTGCCGCAATTCCCATCATTAATTTCTTCATAAAAAATTAGTCTTTATTATATAAGACATAAAGTAAGTGAATTTGTTACAAAAAAATAAAGGTGCCATTTGGCACCTTTATATAGATTTAAAATAAGCTTTATACTCTAACGTGACCTTCACCCAGAACATAGTATTTGTTGGTAACCAACTGTTTTAGTCCAAGAGGTCCCCTGTGGTGTAATTTATCGGTAGAGATCGCAAGTTCTGCTCCAACACCCATCTGTCCACCATCGGTGAATCGGGTAGAGGCATTATGATAAACTGCAGCGCTATCCACCTGTTCCATAAAGGTTAGAGCCTCATTTTTATCTGTAGTGATAATTGAAGCCGAGTGACCACCGGAATAATGATTTATCTTCTCGATAGCTGCATCCAGGCCGTCAATAGCA
>JAWWBH010000049.1:0-14224 GCA_033721075.1 Christiangramia sp. | reverse complement strand
TAATTCCTGAATTTTTACTGATGAATATTCCTTGTTGCTATAGGTCAGTACTTTGTAACCTATTTTTTCTGAATAAAGAGATCAGTCCAAATACTGGACCTAAGGCAAGAATGACATACAGGAAAACAGGATTCAGTTGTGTTGATAAAAGATTAAGCAATTGAATGCTAATTATAGTAATAGAAAAACCTACACAGTTCACAATTGTGAGTGCAGTTCCTCTTGATTCCGGTGGAGTATTGTGTGCTACAAGGGTAGAGAAGAGCGGGGAGTCGGCAACAACCACAAGACCCCAGAAGATAAGAAAGGCAATTAGCAGTATTTGAGAATTCATGGTAAATATGAAGGGGGAAATAAGGCAGCATAATCCTGAAAGAAACAGAGCAGAGCCGGCAGTGTTTTTTGTTCCAAACCTTTCAGAAATATAACCTCCTATCATGCATGCTAATCCACCGAGGCCAATTATTAAAAAAGAGATGAGGGGAATGCTGAATTCTGCTTCGGGATGGAATTCTTTGTAATAAGCCAGGATCACGGGTACGAATGCCCAGAAAGCATACAACTCCCACATATGGCCAAAATATCCGAAGGCGGCGGAGCGAAACCTGTCATTTCTAAAAACCTTATAAGCCAGGCTTAGATCTGGCTTTTGCCTTATTGAACGATATGGGCCATCCGGGACCAGGAATAAAATGATTGAACCTCCCAATCCTGCCAGTAAGGAAGTAAAAATAATGACCGATCTCCATTCCAGCCGAATGCTTCCTGAAATCTCTTTCAATAAATGCGGAAAGGCAGTGCCTATAACCAGTGCGCCAACCAGATAACTAAGGGATCTTCCAAGGCCCTTATCAAAATAGTCTGCCGCGATCTTCATTCCAACGGGGTAGATGCCTGCCAGAGAAAAGCCGGTAAGAAAACGAAAAAAAATCAAACTGAAGAGGTTATTATTTTCCAGTAATATCCCCAGGTTGAAAAACGCACCAAATAACGCGCAGACGAAGAATACTATTGAGGGGGAGAACCTGTCTGAAATGGTGAGGAAAGCAAAGCTTAAGGTGCCGCTTATAAATCCGAATTGAACTGATGAGGTAAGATGCCCCAGAGCGTCTGCATTCAGATCAAAACTGAGCAAAAGCTCGTTCATAACCCCATTACCGGCAAACCACAGGGAAGTGCAGCAGAATTGTGCAAAAACAATAACAGGTAATATAGATCTTCTATCAGCCAATTGCTTTAAATACGGTCTAATTTTTTACGGGTAAGGCTATGTTCAATTCCTCCGGTGTGCTGGGTAGAAGCTGGCTCAAAAAGCATCACATGAACTTCCTCTTCTGCAATGGGTTTATGCTCAACACCACGGGGTACAATAAAAAATTCATTTTCAGTTAACTCAACTGTTCTATCGCGGAGTTCAATCTTTAATTTTCCTTTGATTATAAAGAACATTTCGTCTTCATCCTGGTGAGAATGCCAGATAAATTCTCCTTTAAGCTTTGCCAGTTTTACCTGCTGGCCATTTAATTCACCTACTATCCTGGGATTCCAGTGATCAGAGAATTTATTCAATTTTTCAGCTATATTGACTTTTTCCATTTTTCTAATTTGGGGAGTGGTGATCGTAGCTTAATACTCTTTTAAGGATCCATTCCTCGTTTTCCAGAAGCCAGACGTGAGTGAATTTTGCACTGCTTGTCAAGTACAGTTCTTTCCGGGGTTCTTTGATGTAAAAATCATGTACCCCTTTCTGTATCGCGCCATAGAGCTTTCCGTTATTATAAAGAGGAAAGACTTCCAGGCTTCCTTTTTGCAGTTTTCGAGTGGGTTTCTTATCAGGGTTTCCACAAATATTATTTCGAACGGCACTCAGGAAATCCTCCTTATTGGTGGTTAGGCCTCCCTGATCATGAAAGAATTCAAGATCTTCGCTAATAAAATCCTCGAATTCTGAAATCCTGCATTTATCGAAGCCCTCTTTAAAAAGAAGGCTGTCTCTTTCCTGTAATTTCTGGAAAAGTTCAGAATCTTCATTTACCTGGCTATACCCTGAGATCAAGCTAAAAGATAAAAGCAGATAGATAAGTTTAAATTTCATATTTGAAAATATTTTATTCCATTAACCATAGATAGGTTTCCGGAAAATTCTTGCTCCATAATGTTTCGTTATGTTTTCCTTTTTCGACGATTTTACATGTAAATTTTTCGTGGTGTAAACCTTTATTCTCCAGTAACCGGATCATTCTTTCCAGATCGGGTATCATTTCTTCAGATTCTTCAGAACCTACCAGGAAATAGAATTTTGTTTCCGGATCTAATTTGGATTTTTCAGCAAAATCATAGATATCCTCACTAAACCAGAAGGAAGGAGAATATACTCCAATTTTACCGAATATTTGAGGATATTCCAGAGCTGCATAGAATGAGATAAGTCCGCCAAGTGAGGAGCCAAAAATACCAGTATTGGCTTTATCGGTTTTGGTATGATAATTCTTATCTACATATGGTTTGAGGGTAGAAACTATAAAATCAACATACTCATCACCATGTCCTCCTCCATATTTATCATTTGGAAACGGAGTAAGCTCATCAACTCTTTTTTCACCTCCATGCTCAATTCCAATAATAATGGATTCAGGTTTTGAGAGACTGTCCAGGGTTTCGTCTACTTTCCATTCACCAGCGAAAGAGGTTTCCCTGTCAAAAAGGTTTTGTGCATCATGCATATAAATGACGGGGTATCTTTTATCTGAATTTTCATATGATTCAGGAATATAGACCCAGATCTTTTTGATGGTGTCCAGTTGTGGAGCTTCGATCTCAAAGGTTTTCACCCGTGGGGAAGCTGTGCTTTGCGCATATCCGGATGAAATAAATAGGAAAAATATACCTAACTGTAGAAATCTATTTTTCATGGAAAGAATTTGGATTTAATCTCAAATTTAATAATAGCCTGATCTAATAAGGTGATTTTTTTAAAAATATGAATAGTTTGGGTTCGGAAGAAATTTATAAAAATAAAGACAGCCGGAAATTTCCGGCTGTCTTTTGTGAAATGACTTAAGTTAATCAGTTCTAAAACTGGTAATTCAATCCAATACTAAAGTTTGTACCTAACTGACCCATTTGCTGTACTTCAGAAGAATATAAGAACCTTCCGCCAGCACCGGCAGTATTTGTTGAAGGCAGTGTGATATCAGGGTACACATCAAAAATGTTGTTGATCATACCATTAATACTCAGCCTGTCAGTAAAATTATAAGCTGCTCTAAAATCGGTTACAATTTTAGCATCGAGTTCCTGGTCTGTCCCCCCAGATTCCGGAGCTGTGATAGTTACAGTCCCGAAACGGGTATTGTTCAATTCAAGGTTCCAATTACCAACCTCCTGAGATAATCCAAGAATGATCTTTGATTTTGGTCTTGAATTGGTGATCAAACCTCTTTCTTCACGGGCAAAAATATTATATCCGTTTTGCGCTAATGGTCCTGGTGTGGAAATAGCGTTAATTTCGGTTTCATTGAAATTCGCTCCCAGACTGGCTTTAAAGCCTGCAAAGGTATCATAGTTCAGTACTATATCGGCACCTCTTGTCCTGGTATCCCCGGCGTTAATAAAGAATTGTACTGCCACAACATTGTTATCCTCAAGGATCTGTTCTACAGAATTTGTGGTAGTAGGGTCTCCATCTTCACCAATTTGTGAGGAGAAAAGAATCCTGTCGTCCACATTTATCTGATAGAAATCAATGGATCCATAGAAATTCCTGGAGAATTTGTAGGTGATACCGGCGGAAAAGTTCTGAGAGGTTTCAGCAAAAAGATTAGGTACACCTAAGGCCTGTACAGCCGGGCTGTTATTGGCCAAAGTTCCCTGTAATAATGGTTCGCTTGAACCGGCCACAATAATATACTGACTGTTGGTCAAGTGTCTCTGGTGTAAGGTAGGTGCCCTGAAACCGGTACTGTAAGACCCTCTAATAGCACCATTCTGTCCAATTTTGAAACGACCATTCACTTTCCATGAGAAGTTATCTCCAAAATCGGAGAAATCCTCATATCTACCAGCCACCCCTAAAAGCAAGGCTTCGGTAATATCATAATCCAACTGGGCATATGCGGCAAAGTTATTTCTATCCCAGCTTCCTGCTTCAGCAGGTTTAATACCCGCGAAGGAATCGGAACCTCCTTTATAGTAAGATCTTTTATCTCCCTCATAGGCATCGAAATATTCCTTTTTGTATTCCAGTCCCATTGCCACGTTAATATTTTCGGCAAGAATTCCGTTTATGTCAAGGTTTCCTATGACATTTTGAAGGCGATAACCTCCAGGATGGAATGTAGTAGGAGAAGTGCCATTATCAGCTAAATAATCTCTGTTTACCGAATTGTTTACGGTATAAAAAACGGAGTTTGCGCCATACGTAGCACTTAAATCTGCTCCCCAGGTGTCTCCCAGGGCATATTCAAGGCCTAACACATTGATGTGATCATCAATTTCCGTTTCAAAGGTAGGTTGATAACCTTTGAAGTCTTCTGGCCTGGTGAGAAAACCGGCATCTGCGACATCTCTTCTCCAGTATGGAGCTCTGTAATATGCGAAACTACGCCCGGTTCTGGTAGTAAAACCATGGAAAGAATATAGTTTTCCATTTTCTCCAACAGGATGTCCAAGATTAACAAAGAGATCCTTTTTTTCCATATCGGGCTGGCCAACCTTCATTCCAAGATCTGGATTTTCATTTGCCCACTGTACTTCATTTGGACGCGCATCTGCAGGCAGATCATCTGTTCCAGGGGTACCTGCTCTGTTAGTTAGTTTTTGATTGTAGTATCCAAGAGTAAGATTTGCATAACCATTGTTACCAAAATTGAAGGCCGTATTCAAGTCCGAAGAGAAACTGAAACCATCTCCTTCTGAAGTGATCCCGGTATTAGCATTAAAAGTAGAATATTGTACATCTTCTTTTAAAACCATGTTGATAACACCCGCGATCGCATCTGAACCATACTGGGCGGAGGCACCATCTCTTAATACTTCCACATTTGCTATGGCTGCCGTGGGGATACTTTTTAAATCAACTCCAACCTCTCCTTTTCCTGGAGTACGGTTCAAATATACCTGGGCACTTTGATTTTTTCTTTTACCGTTTACAAGTACTAGGGTTCTACTGGGCCCTAATCCTCTTAAATCGGCAGGATCGTAATGCGCGGTGGCATCTGATATGGCCTGGTTCTGAGCATTAAAGGAAGGAACCTTAAAGGTTAACATTCTCTCTATGGTAGGTTTTCCACTATTTGTTATCTCCTCTGCCGAAAAATTATCTATGGCATTTGCAGATTCCAGGATAGTTCTTGGTTTTGTTCTGTTACCCGTAACAACAACCTCGTCTAGTCCGAATCCAGATTCAACCAGGGTAATTACAATTTCCTGATCTGATGAAGTAACGCTTTGTTCCTTCTTTTCGTAACCAACATACGAAGCGATGAGAGTAGCCGGAAGTTCTGTTAATTCAAATTCAAAATTTCCATTTTCATCGGTAGTTGTTCCGTTAGCTGTTCCTTTTTCCTGAATGGTGGCAAAGGGAATACCTTCGCCTTTTTCATTCAGTAATTTTCCCGAAATAGGTTCCTGAGCCCATGTTGCAATGGGGATGAGCAGGAGTAATGCGAGAATTTTTAGTTTAGTGTGTTTTTTTAACATATGAGGTAATTTACGTTTAGTTAGTTTAACAAGATTAAGAAAATATTGTGTAAAATGCTTTTTTTGGTTAAAAAATTATTAAAAACAAACCCGTTGATATTGTTTATAACTTGGATATTGAAAACTTTCGGTCTCGGATAATTTTTAATCGGGAATAAAAGCTAATGATTAAATTATTGCCTCTAATCTGCTATATTTAGCCTTGATTATTAAAAATTTTAGCGTGTATGTTACGAACTGCCTTTACAATTTTTCTTCTCCTTTTGATGACCATAAGTTATTCCCAGGTTAAAAAAGACTTTGAATATATGGATGTGTTCCAGCTGGAATATGCTGAAGATCCGCAGATCTCTCCAAATGGTGATTATGTGGTATACAGGCGAACCGGTTTTGATATCATGAAAGATAAATCAAAAGGGAACCTTTGGATCGCGGGGGTTAAAAATCCTAAGATCCATCATAAACTAAGCAATAGGGAAGAAAGTGAAAGCAATGCCCGCTGGTCTCCCTCTGGGGATCGCATAGCTTTTGTAAGTAGTACTAACGAAGGAAGTGAGATCTATCTTTACTGGACAGAAACAGGAGCAATGGCCCGGCTTACACAAATAGAGAACAGTCCTTCTTCCCTGGAATGGTCGCCTGATGGAAGACATATATCCTTCACTATGAAAGTGGACGCAAAAGCTCCCGTAATTGCTAAAATGCCTGAAAAACCGAAAAAAGCAGAATGGGCCAAAGCTCCAAGGATTACTGACCGTTTAAAACACGAAGCCGATGGCAGAGGTTATATAGACCCCGGTTTCACTCACATTTTCACCATTCCTGCTGAAGGCGGGTCTGCAAGGCAACTTACCAGTGGTGATTTTAACCATTCAGGAAATCTTTCCTGGTCTCCAGATGGAAGTAAGATATTCTTCTCTGCCAACCGCAATGAGGATTGGGAATATGACTTCAGGAACAGTGAAATATATTCTGTAGATGTACAGAATGGAAATATTGAGCAATTAACAGAAAGGAGTGGTCCCGATAGTTCTCCTATGGTTTCTCCGAATGGAAAATATATAGCCTACCTGGGGTTTGAAGATAAGGTGCAGACCTATCAGACAGACAAATTACAGGTAATGAAAATCGACGGAAATGAGAAAAAGCTAATCTCTGGTGATTTGGACCGTAGCGTAAGCGACCCTGTTTGGGACTCTAAAAGCAAAGGACTTTATTTTAAATACAATGATCTTGGCGTGACCAAGATCGCTTACATGGATCTCAAAGGAAAGGTTACAGATATTATAGCAAATGTTGGGGGTACAACTTTGGGCCGGCCTTACGCGAGTGGAGCTTACAGTGTTTCCCAGGATGGCGAGATAGCTTATACCCTCAGCAGACCAGACCGGCCCGCTGACGTTGCGGTCATTGAAAAAGGAGATGATCAGCCGAAGATCCTTACCAGCCTGAATGAGGATCTTTTAGCACATAGAAACTTAGGAAAAGTTGAGGAGATTTGGTATAAATCATCGGTTGATCAAAGAGACATCCAGGGTTGGATCGTCTATCCACCTAACTTCGATGAAAATAAAACATATCCGTTACTGGTAGAAAATCATGGAGGACCTATCCTTAATTACGGACCTCATTTTTCTGCGGAGATCCAGTTATATGCATCTCAGGGCTACGTGGTCTTTTATCCAAATCCAAGGGGGAGTACCAGTTATGGAGAGGAGTTTGGAAATTTACTTTATAACAATTACCCGGGAGAAGACTATAATGATGTGATGGATGGGGTAGACGCGGTTATTGAGAAAGGCTTTGTGAATACTGAGGAACTTTTTGTTACCGGTGGTAGTGCCGGTGGGATCATGACCGCATGGATAATAGGGAAAACCGATCGTTTTGCAGCTGCAGTAGTTGCAAAACCGGTAATGAACTGGATAAGTAAGACGCTTGTCGCTGATAATTATTTTGGATATGCCGAATCTCGTTATCCGGGACAGCCCTGGGAGAATTTTGAAGTGTACTGGAAATTCTCTCCGTTATCTCTGGTAGGCAATGTGGAAACACCTACAATGGTGATGGTTGGAATGGACGATCTAAGGACTCCGCCCAGTGAAGCCAAGCAGTTATATCATGCATTGAAATTAAGAAAGGTTGAAACAGTATTGGTAGAGATCCCCGAGGCTTCTCATGGTATCGCGGCAAGGCCAAGCAATCTAATTACCAAAGTCGCTCACACCCTGGCCTGGTTCGAAAAGTACCGTGCTGATAAGAATCAGGATTGATCTGTAGTATCGCATTCAAAACATTCAAGTAATTCCTTACGCAGGTTAAGGTCTTCCGATCCTTTTAGAGGTTCGGAGAGTTTGCCTTTTTCCTGGATTATTTCATGAAAGTTTTTGGCATAGTCTACCAGGTGCTCCCTTCGGCTTTTTATCTTTAAAGTGATTTCTTCTTTGTCCAGTTTTGAAATAGCTTCAGGCCACACCTGGAATGCTTCATTTATTTTTTCATCGGTAATCGTATTCTGCAGATCCTTAGCCTGTTCGATAAATACTTCTTCAGGTGTGTCCAGTAAAAAATATCTGTCGAAAGGATAAACAAGGCCGGGCATGTAATCCACCTCCCTTTCGAAAGGTCTCACAAGTGGTTCTATATTCTTATTGGTCAGGATTTCTGAAACCACTCCGCTAATATTGAAAAAGGCGTTATCCCTGTCACCCGCAATCGGAATGGCCTTCAATTCATCATTTCTTACCTGAATGGCCCATCCCCATTGCTCAGCGTGCCGGTCCCAGTCTCCAATCATTATATCGAACAATCTTAGCCTTATAAGGGCTTGCCTGTCAATCCTTAGTTGTTCACCATGCTCTTGTTTTAACTCCTGCAGGTCATCGGTCTCCACTATTTCTTCTACATCTTCGAGTGGAGTCCAGTTCTTATCACCTTCTGTTTCATATTCCAGAAGATAGAGTCGGTTCCCATATTTTTCATTGAATTCACCTAATCGCTCTTGTTTGGGCACAAAAACCAGCCAGGGATGTGTGTGAAAAACACCAGCGACATCTGCCAGTTGAGCGGCCAGAATCGCGCCATAAGGGTGTTGTGCGGAGATCCCGTCTACTATGATATTTTCAAGTCCCAGGGTCTCTGCTATCTCAGGGATGAGCTTTTGGGGATCTTTGGTAACACTTCTCAAACTATAAAGAATCCCATCATCTCCTCTCAGCCTTATGGAATGGGTCTGTTTGCCACCTCCTTCTTTTACGATCTTCATTCCTCCCTTAAGTGTATCCAGGAAAATAATGGGTACCTGAACAGGAGTGGACCATGCTTTTCGGTAATTTTCACCCTGCATGAATTCTTTTATGATATCACCTTCATATAGGCTGCTTGCAGCGATCAAAACAGAATCGTGTTTCCTGAAATCTACTTTATCCAGATCTTCAAAGCTTTTTATTGTGCAGGTGACAAACTCCTTATCGGTGCTCGAGACCGACCAGTATATTAGGGAAATAAATAGTATCAAGAGAATTGCGACTAAGGCAAATATCTTTTTCATTTAAGATCTGTTTAATGATTTCCGGATCTTAAAGCTATGATTTTGTGAATGAATATTTGTTTCAGAAAAGTTATAATATTCAAAAAAAGGGGGGAAACCGGGTTTTTCTAATCCATTTGCAGTTCACTTCTTTTGTTCCTTAGATCTGGCCCGCCCTGAATGACCGATTTCAGATTAAGCATATAAAATGTCCAGCCGGTCTTGCAGCCAGTATAAAAGTTCATTCGAGATTCTTCATCTGTGGGAATATTTTCCTGTACCAGCCTAAGTATGGTCTGACCATTTTCTTTTACTATACGAACGCCCACAATTCCGGCTTTGCCAAAGACAAATCTTAAAAATTCCCTTAATTGAGGTTCTAAAAGTTCGCCGTTTTCCTCAATACTTTCGGGCCAGCCAAACCACTGCCATCTATAGGAATCACCTGGCTGGATACATTCGGTTTCTCCTCTTTTGTTTCCTTCAGAAGAAGTGAATTCTGCCAGTTTAAGAAACCATTTTTCAAGCTTCTCCTGGCTTAACCAATAATCCATTATCTCTTCCTCTGGCTGGTCTATCGGAAGATTTACGGTGAAAGTGCTCCAGTCCAATTTTTTCTTTTCTTCCATGAAGTTGAATTTAAAAATCCGGTTCAAACCGATTGATGAATGTTTTATAAATTTAAAGAAAAATATCATGTCCGGAAACTATAAAGTACCCGATAAGGCGAGAATTGGTCATGTGCACCTCAAGGTTTCGAATATTGACAAAGCACTTGAGTTTTACAGAGACCTCCTTGGCTTTGAGGTTACCGAAAGAATTGGAAATAGTGCCGTTTTCTTATCTGCTGGTGGATACCATCATCATATTGGTTTGAATACCTGGCACAGTGAGGGTGCGTCCAAAGCCACAAAGTCGGGAGTAGGGCTTTTCCATGCCGCGATCTTATATCCCACCCGTGAGGATCTGGCTGTGGTGGTCAAGCGTTTGTTTGAAAAGGGCTATCCATTAGAAGGTGCTGCCGATCATGGCGTTTCAGAAGCGATCTATCTGGATGATCCCGATGGTAATGGAATTGAGTTATACTGGGATAAACCACGAGAGGAATGGCCTGAAGATGAAAATGGAGCTATAAGGATGTACACGCATAGATTAGACCTTAAGACTTTGCTTGATCTGGTTTGACAGATGGAATATTTCTAATTTATAATATCATATAGTAGGGTTTTAACTAATGTTTATTGATTTTTTATTCCCCTAATTTTAGTGTGTAACCAATAAAATTAAAATCATGAAAATGTTAGTTAAAATTATCTGCCCCATCGAACCCTTCAACTCAATGGTCAAAGATGGATCGGCAGGAGAGGTCCTTGGCAGGATAATAGAAGATACCAGGCCAGAAAGCATTCATTTTACCGAAGTTGAGGGATGCCGTGGAGCCATTATGGTAGTTGAGGTTGGGGGAGCCGGTGACATTCCTGCTATTGCAGAGCCCTGGTTTCTCAATTTTGAAGCTATCTGCGAATTCAGGATCGCCATGACACCGGATGACCTAAAGAATGCAGATCTCGAAAATCTCGGTAAAAAGTGGAGTTAGACTGAAAAACTCATCATAAGCTTTTTTGATCAAACACCCGAAACAGCCGGATAATATTTTCTTTTTAGCCAGAACGAAACCCTTACCAGGAGAATAAGGGCTGGGACTTCTACCAGCGGTCCAATCACTCCGGTAAATGCCTGACCGCTATTTAATCCGAAAACAGCTATTGCTACCGCTATTGCAAGTTCAAAATTATTACCGGCAGCTGTAAAGGAGATAGATGCGTTCTTATCGTAGGACGCACCCATGGCTTTGCTTAAAAAGAAACCTATAAGGAACATAAGGCTGAAATAGATTAGCAACGGAATAGCTATCCTAACAACATCCATTGGAATCTCAACAATGAGTTCTCCTTTCAAAGAGAACATCAGGATTATTGTGGAAAGTAGTGCTATCAGGGTAATAGGGGAGACTGCCGGGATAAATTTATTTTCATACCAGCTTTCGCCTTTAAGATTTACCAGGACAAGCCGGCTAAGGATCCCAAGAGCAAAGGGGATACCCAGATAAATTGCGACACTTTCGGCAATGGTGGCAATGGAAATCTCGACAATGGCTCCTTCAAAACCAAATAGGGGAGGTAGTTTGGTGATGAACAGCCATGCATAAAAACTATAGGCAAAGACCTGGAAGATGCTGTTAAGAGCAACCAGTCCGGCCCCATATTCGCTACTACCTTCGGCCAGATCGTTCCACACCAGAACCATGGCTATACATCTGGCCAGTCCAATAAGGATAAGTCCAACCATATATTCCGGGTGGTCCTGTAAGAATATTATAGCAAGCAAGAACATAAGCAGCGGTCCTATGATCCAGTTCAGGACCAGGGATATACTCAGGATCCTTACATTTTTAAATACTTTTGTAAGTAACCTGTATTTTACCTTAGCGAGCGGAGGATACATCATTAAAATAAGGCCTATCGCGATTGGGATATTGGTGGTCCCCCTGTTATAGGAGTTTATATATTCCGGGATACCGGGAAATAAGTAACCTAATCCAACCCCGGTTCCCATGGCGAGAAAGATCCAAAAAGTGAGGTTCTTATCCAGAAAGTTTAATTTTTTTGGCATCTTATTTTATACTTTCAAATACATAGATCATTTCTGAAGCGATCTGGTCACTGCGCTCGTCATACTTTTCCGTGACTTCGGGAGTACCGTCAAATTCTTTTGGATCTTTATAATCCAATGCAATTCTGGCATCAGCTCCGGGTATGAAAGGGCAGTTCTCATCTGCATGGGAACAGGTCATTACGGCAGCAAATTCCCCTGAAGGATTTTCGTCTGAATCATATTTCTTGGAATAACAAACCAGCGGTTTTGCCTGGCCTGTATAGTATACTTTAAAATGAGGATTTTTTCCTTTTACTTTGTCAATCTTGAAACCTGCCCTAGTGAGCGCAGAAATCGCATTCAGATGGAATGCTGTTTCTTCGGTACCCCCGGAATAGCATTCGACATCTATTCCAAAATACGCCGAAATTGCCTTTGCCCACGCCTGCCCCAGCTGACTGCGTCTTGAGTTGTGTGTACAAATAAAATTAAGCAGCACCGGTTTCTCTTCATCTTTTTTTTCCTGAATGAAATTTACCAGCGGTATAAGGACCTCTTTTCGGTCAGCAGGGATTTTAATATTTTTGAGTTTCTGAATTTTTTCCTGTAACTCAGGAAATAGATTTGATTGGGACATAGTTAGGTTTTTTAGCAGCAGCCGCTGTCAGGTTCACAACACGAGCTTTGTAGTTCTGAAAGCTTCACTTTAGGCTTACTTTTCGGGATTCCACATTTATCCTTTGCGAGACAGTCGGTTTTAGTGTTATGCATCAGGAAATTCTTCCCGTTAAAATCAACTTCATATTTTTCAATACTCGTTCCCTGGTATTCGATCTCCAGCTCCGCATCGGGAAGTTCCAGTTTTTCTTTTGCGAGTTCAATAATCCCAATCAACTTATCCGGATGAAGACGGTGGTTGTAATCGTTCGCATTCCAGAGCTGGAAAGAAATTCTTTCCTCGTTTCTAACTGTTCCTCCACAATCTATAAACTGCTTGTTGATCTTCCCGATTTCAGTTACATGAAAATGTTCGGGAACCAGTTCACCAGATGGAAGTTCAAATGCAATTTTTTTCAATCCAGACAGAAGATCGGTGAATTCTGAAAGTTTCATAATATTATTTTTTTAGCAACAATCACCGGGATCACAATTTGCAAACCTGTCAAACATTCCGTTGAAAAGTTCCTGAACAATTCCCCATTTTTCCGGGTTTATGCAATAGCTCATGGAAACCCCTTCAATATTTCCATGGATGAGTCCGGCATTCTTAAGTTCTCTCAGGTGCTGACTTATTGTTGACTGGGCCAGTTTCAGTTCGTTTACCAAATCACCGTTTATGCATTTATTTGACTCCAGTAGATACTGAAGTATGGCAATTCGGGCAGGGTGAGCGAAAGCTTTTGCCAGACTGGCAAGCTCATTTTGCTCTTCGGTAAAAAGATTTGTTTTGGTGATGCCCATAGATTAAAACTGTATATTGCAATATTACGATGAATAGGTCTTGGAAGCAAATTTTTTTACTGGAAATTATAGAGATAGTCTTTTTCCTCCCAGGGCTGCCGACTCATTTATCTTTTCTACTATGGCAATATCCCTTAGTCCTTCCTCTCCGGGTACAAGCACGGGTTTATCATTGATTATGGCCAGGGCATCATCGTCCATTTGCACGGCCTGCTGATTTTTACCCATAGGAGCTAAAATTTTACCATCGCTGGTTTGACCTCTAACTCCGGAATAGGACTGCATTGGGCGAAGGTAGTACCAGCCATTTTTACAGGTAACTTCCAGGTTGTTTAGGTTTTCTCCAAAACTGGTCTTTCCGTCTAGTTTTATTCCCTCCGGAAACTCAAGTTTAAAGGTAGTGGTCTCATCCACCTCATCAAATATCTCAGGTCTCCTGGTAGATTGTGTGGCTGAAACGGCAACTGGTTCCAGGCCCGTGGAATAACGTGCCGCATTGATGGAATAGACACCCATATCGTAGATAGCACCGCCACCCATATCTTTTTCAAGCTTCCAGGGGTTAATGGTACCGCCATTATAGCCTGCTTCAGAAATCACGTGCTGAATTTTTCCATAGGGTTTTGTTTCAGCCCATTTCATAATGGTCTGGGTATTGTTTTCGTGCTGCATTCTGTAACCAATGGAAAGTTTAACTCCATTCTTTTTACATGCATCGATGATCTGCCTGCACTCTTCTGCCGTCCTTGCCATGGGCTTCTCGCACCAAACATGTTTCCCGGTATTTGCCGCGATTATGGCATATTTGGCATGTAAACCTGTTGGAAGTACAATATAGATCACATCAATATCATCATTATTGGCAATCTCATTCATATT
>JAWWBH010000048.1:0-14704 GCA_033721075.1 Christiangramia sp. | reverse complement strand
TGATATGCGGAGAAGTGAATTTTTCCAGTACATCCAGCAACACATCCTTATTGGCCATATGCCTTATCTGGCTCTTCAGCTTAAACTTGTCGATGATCTCTATCACATTGGGACTGAAACCATTCAGGTAATCCTCAAAATTCGCCTGCAGGATCTGCTGAGAATTGGTCGCGGTGTCATGTAATTTCTGAAGCGTGAAATCGCTGATATTGTAAAAAACATATCCGGAAGCTTCACGCAATCCGCCTTCATCCCATTCGGTAAAGCCGGCTTCATCTCTTTGAAAAGCCAGTTCTTCCATCACCGAATCTCTAGTGGGTTCAAGTAAGGCATCGAGGCGACGTAAAACCACCATATGCAGGATCACATCACGGTATTTTCCACGCACGTAAACATCGCGCAGGCAATCGTCTGCAATAGACCAGATAAAAGAAACCAATTTATTGTGTACTTGTTGAGTCATTTATGTAGATAAGTTATAATAGAATTTGAGTGCTTCATTTTGTGAATCCGGGAAGTAGGGTATCTGGATTTATAATGACAGCCTGGTAGATCTAAAGATTTTCTTAAAGAAGTAAAAGCGGAAAGCCGTTATAAAGTAAACTATTCTTCAAAATCGCATGATGACTCTAATATTTATCATTTTTTCATCCGCAAACGTGAACCCTCGCAGGCATTTTTATATATTTTCGTGGTATGAACCTACGCCATCTACTTCATACCATTTACATCCTATTTTTTCTGGCTTTATATTCCTGCACAAACCATACAGGTTCTTCAGAAAATTTAGACAAGAATAGAATAGATTCAAGCTATTATTATTTCGAACAGGGAAAGAACTCAAATGAATTAAGACAGAAAATAAATTTCTTTAATAAGGCCCTGGACAATTTTAAAGAGCCAAACGACACCCTCATTCCGGTTATCCTTGACTATAAGATCTATTATCATAACCGTTTAAAGGAATATGACAGCGCTTTATATTTTAGCGATAGCCTGATTAGTGCAGCTAAATCCCAAAATGATTCTTCTTTTATAGCCACTGGCTACTATAGGAAGTCTGTTATTTCCAGGAATCTTAATCAGCATGAAGATGCATTTGAAAATGCCTTTAGAGCGAGCCAGATCTATTTAAAGATTGGTGACACTTCCAGTGCAGGCCGGAGGACGGCTGAAATGGCCATCTCCCAGAGTCAGTTAACCGATTATACAGGATCACAGCAAACAGCTATCAAAGCATTGAAATACCTGGCTGAAAATGATTCTTCCTATGTAAGCAGCGTTTACAATACCATTGCCACAGCATACAGAAATCAGGGCCCTTATCAGGATGCCGTGACCGAATGGACAAACGCCCTCAGGTATTCAACTTCACAAAGAGACAGTCTTAGCAATCTCAATAATATTGCACTTGCTCTTCAGGATCAGAAAAAATATAAGGAGGCCATTGAAATCTTTGAAGATATCATTGAAAGGTCCAGAGATATAAATATTATTTCCAGAGCCAGGTTTATGGATAATCTTGCCTATACCAGATGGCTTCAGGACTCTTATGCAACTGTAATAGAGGAACTTATAAAAGCTAAAGAGATAAGACGCAGGGAGAAAGATCAAAATGGTCTTCTGGCCAGCTACGATCATCTTTCAGGTTATTACAGAGACAGGAATGAAAATTTTTCAAAAATCTATGCCGACAGTTTATTGAAAGTAGCTGATGCACTTGGCAGCAAGTCTGCTCAGCTAAATGCTATACAGAAATTGATTCAACTTTCACCTCCAGAGAAAGTAAAAGATCTGTCTGATAAATATATTCAACTGAGTGACAGCTTAAGATCTGAGAATATTCGTGCAAAGAATTTCTTTGCAAAAATTAATTATGATGAGGAACAAAAGCAAAAGGAAATTTATAACCTTGAAGCTAAAACTCTTAAACAGCGAATAGAAACTGAAGACTTAAAGAATCAATCATTAATCCTTTCACTTGGAGGGCTTTTACTATTGGTAAGTAGTGGATTCGGTTATTACTATCTAAAACAAAAACATACCCGGGAAAAAATAAGGGAAACTCATAAAACCGAAACCAGGATCTCTAAGAAAATCCATGATGAGTTGGCTAATGACGTTTATAATGTGATGAGTGGAATGCAGGAATTTGCACCAACTGATATGATGGATAAACTGGAAAATATTTATCATCGTACCAGAAATATTTCCCGGGAGAATAGCAGTATTCCAATGGATGAAAATTATCTTCCGCATTTATTATCTACGCTTGGATCTACTGTTCCAGAAAACACCAGGCTTATCATAAGGGGGGAAAACAGTTTTAATTGGAATACACTTAACCCCGAGAAAAAGATCATTCTTTACCGTGTGTTGCAGGAAATCATGATCAATATGAAGAAACACAGTGAGGCGAGTTTAGTAGCGATCATATTTTCTGAGGAGAAGAATTTATTAAAAGTTCAATACACCGATAACGGAATTGGATTTTCAAATGAGAGTCTGAAATCTGGAAATGGCATTCAAAATATGGAAAACCGTATTTTTTCAATAAAAGGAAAACTTAATTTTGAATCCGAACCGGGTAAAGGTTTAAAAATTTTAATCCAGATTCCAATTTAGTTATCAGCATGTTTAAAAAGGTTTTAGTAGCAGAAGATATGGACAGTATTAACCATGCCGTTGCATCCGTTTTAAATGAAATGAATATCCCGGAAGTGGCTCATGCCCAGTATTGCGACAAAGCCTGGCTTCTTGCAAAAAAAGCTTCACAGGATGAACATCCTTTTGATCTGCTTATCTGCGACCTCTCATTTAAGGAGGATCATCGGGAAGAGAAGATCAAATCTGGAAAAGAACTTATAGACATATTAAAATCTGAATACCCTGACCTCAAAATCCTTGTAAATTCAATTGAAGACCACCCCAAAACCGTAAAAGATTTATGGGAATCCGGAAATATAGATGGATATGTATGTAAGGACCGCAAGGGGTTAAAAGAGTTAAAAGAGGCTTTAGAGAAAATAGGAAAAGGTGAAACTTACAATTCCCCATCAATCCAAAAAGCCTTAAACCAAAGTAATTTACTTGTACTTAATGATTTTGAAATCAATATTGTAAAATTCCTGGCCAATGGTCTTACTCAGGACCAGATAGAACAGGAATTGAAAAGTCAGAATATAAAGCCAAGTAGTAAAAGTGCGATTGAGAAAAAACTTAAGGATTTACGAGAGGAGTTTAATGCGAATACTAATCCTCATTTGGTTTCAATCATGAAAGATCTTCAACTTATCTGATAAAATAATATGCCAGACCTTAAAGGTAAATTGAGTAGGGTCGATTTACCTGACAAGGCTGGCATATTTTAAAAAATCTAAATTAAATTGCCACATAATTGACACATTGTTTCAAAAAAAAATCCTAACAGTCTATTTTTAAGATTGTCAGGATTTTTATTGTGACCTCGGCAGGATTTTAGATCCTGTCGAAGCTCCGCTTTGAAAATACTTTAAAACAAAAAAACGCTTAAGCAGGCCTGGATATAAGAATGGATTCGCTCCGCGCATCCTGCAAAGCTCCGCTTTGAAAATCGAAATGCTACAAAATAAAAAAAGCGAGCTATTTTATTTTACTCGCTTTTCGACTTATTCGTGACCTCGCCAGGATTCAAACCTGGAACCTTCTGAGCCGTAATCAGATGCGCTATTCAGTTGCGCCACGAGGCCTTGTAATCATTCACTCCGTGTCTCACAAAGCGGGTGCAAATATAAGTTTTATTTTTAATTCAAAAAAAGTCTTTTAAAAAATTTCCTTCTAAAATCTTAGGCCCATTTTTAGACCTAAAGAATATCGATTTTTTGGTTTTTATAATCTTTGAGAATATCTGAGTCAGGTTTTAATTCCGTCACCAAAGTATCCAGTTGAGAAATATCGCAGATCTTATAACTCTGGGTAGAGTTAAGTTTTTCGGAAATAGTAAGTAGGACAGTTTTTTTAGATGCATCGATCATAGCTTTTTTCAATTGCACAATTTCCCAATCCATTTCTGAGATCCCAAAACTTGCATCTATATTTCCCGTTCCAAGAAAACAAATATCTACCTTAATATCAGATAAAAACCTCAAAGCACTTCCCCCGACACTTACCTGGGAGTCACGGGATATCTTTCCTCCTATAAAAATAACCTCAATATTTGGTAAGGAAGTTAATTTCCAGGCTACCGGTAAGCTTGGAGTAAATACGGTTAGTTTTAATTTTGGGGATATCTCATTGATAAGCTCTAAACTGGTCGTACCACCTCCTATTAGCAGCACCTGATTATTCTTTATCAGTTTAACGGCCTTCCTTGCAATTACTTTCTTTTTTGTATGTAAATAAAATTCCTGTTCGTCATATGGAAAGAATTTATATTCCAGGCTTACTGCTCCACCATGAACTTTTTTGAGTTTACCACTCCTATCAAGTTCCTTCACATCCCTCCTTACAGTGTCTACAGAAACATTCAGATGCTCCGCCAGATCGCCCAAAAGAACCCTGTTATGCAACAATACTTTCCTTAATATAATTTGATGTCGTTCTTCTTTAAGCATCCTAAAAACTTTCTACTAAAATACTGCAAAAAGCTGCAGAAAAATTTTAAAAACCAAAAATAATTGCAGTATAACATATTAAATACGGCAATAAACAGCAATTTGAATAGTTTTTTATTGTAGATTAGTACAGATTTAATTTGATAAATGTTAAAACATATTATTAATCCACAAATAATTTTTACATGAGGAAAAACTTCTTTAAAAAAGCCACAATAGTTCCTATACTATTGTTCCTGCTGTTCTTCTTAGGACAGAACAACAGGTTACTGGCACAAACCAATGACTATGTATTTACTGGGACAGTAACAGACCGAGCTTCAAATATGCCCGTCCCCGGGGTATCAGTTTTTCTGGAAAACACTAACAGGGGTGCTTCTACCGATTTTGATGGGAATTACAGGTTTACGGCCAATTTGGATCCCGGCCAGTATACGCTGGTATTAAATTCAGTAGCACACAAAACTCAAAAGATCACCATTACTCTTGGAAGTGAGACTCAGGTGCAAAATGATTTTCAGGTTGTGGAAGACCTGTTGAGTCTTGATGAGGTTGTGGTAACCGGAAACGTAGTTGGAATCAACAAAAGAGCATTGGGTAACAATATATCTTCTGTAAACGCCGAAAATCTTGCAAATACAGGTGCCGTTCAGGTAGACCAGGCCTTACAGGGTAAAATTACCGGAGCGCTTGTAACACAAAACTCAGGAGATCCAGCTGGGGGTATTTCAGTTTTATTGAGAGGTGCCAGCAGTTTGGGAGGAAATCAGCCTCTTTATATACTGGATGGGGTTATCCTGAACAACGCGAGTAATGAACTTGTAGATATTGGAGGTAATTCTCAAAACCGCCTTGCAGATATTAACCCGGACGATATTGAGAAGATAGAGGTCATTAAAGGTGCCGCTGCCTCAGCAATCTATGGATCAAGAGCGAACAACGGGGTAGTTCAGATCTTTACCAAAAAAGGAAAGACAGGGCCTGCACAATTTAACTTCAGCTCAAGTGTGAAGATGAGCGAATTAAGAAAGAAGATTGACTATAACACGGCTCCGGTTGCATGGGTTGATCCTTTTGATCGTAACAATCTTGAAACGGTGCCTGTGGAAAGATATGATCTTCAGGAGGAATTCTTTGATACAGGTTACGGAATAGAAAACGCTCTTTCCGTTAATGGTGGTTCAGAAGACATGAGATATTATGTATCAGGGGCCTACCTTAACAATGAAGGGATTATCAAAAACACCGATTTTGAAAGGATCAACTTCAAAACAAACCTGGTACTGGATGCCTTTGACTGGTTAAAAGTTACAGGGGACTTCAACTACGCCAGAAGTGTAAGTAATGATATCCCCAATGGAGGTATCAATTCTGCATACGGAGCCATCACCGGATTTTTATTCAGTGAGAACTCAATAAATCCGGCCCCTAACGAATCAGGAGTTTATCCGGTAACATCCTTACTGGTGCCACGAACCAACCCTGCTGAGGCTGTTGAAAGGTTCGAATTTGGAAATAAAACCAACCGATTCATAACAAGTTTCAAACTTGATGCTGAAATAACCGATAATCTTTCAGCCTCCTATATTTTCGGTATGGACTATTATAACCAGTCGGCTACCGCTTTTATTCCTGTAGGTAACACCTCTCCTAATGCCGATGGTTTTGCAAGGAGATCAGACCTGAATAACTTTCAGTATAACAGTGATCTAAACCTGACATACCAGGCTAATATAAATGACGACATCACCTCAACCACTACCGTTGGTGGAACTTATCAGTTTCAGGAGGCAGAAAGGATTGGAATTCAGGCGACGGGCCTTCCTCCAGTAGTTGAGACAGCAAGTAACGGAAGTATACTTGAACAGGGGGAAACAAGAGTTCCCTTCTCCTTATGGGGTGGGTTTATCCAGCAATCTTTCGGCTTTATGGATAAACTATATGTTAATGGAGCAATTAGAACAGATGGTTCTTCCGCTTTTGGGAAAGATGAGCGGGATCAACTTTATGGCAAGGCAGGTATTTCATATATTATTTCAGAAGAAGATTTCTGGCAAAATGGTATAGGAGATGTATTTAATACTCTAAAATTGAGAGCTGCCTGGGGACAGTCTGGAGGACTTAACGCATTACCGGCTTTCAGCCGATTTACCAATTTTGCACCTAGTTCCATTAATGGACAAAGTAGTTTATTACTGGGAACCCAGCTTGGAAATGTTGACGCTGCTCCGGAAAGACAGACTGAAACAGAGTTTGGATTTGATGCGGGATTATTTGAAGGCCGTCTGGGGATGGAATTCACATACTATATGCAGGATGTAACAGACCTTTTACTTAACAGGGAGCTTGCACCTTCTTCAGGATTCAGTTCACGCTTTGAAAGTGTTGGTAAACTGGAGAACCGAGGTGTGGAAATCCTTTTGAGAGCTATTCCGGTTAGAACCGATGATTTCACCTGGAATCTTACTGCCACTTATACAAGTAATGAAAATAAAGTGACCAATGTCGCAGGACAGCAATTTGCCCTGGCAGGAAGTTTTGCTACTAACTATGTAATAGAAGGCGAGTCTCTTGGGGTATTTTACCGCCAGTTCTATGCACGTGATGAAAACGGAAATATAGTTTTAGACAATGCGGGATATCCGGTAAGAGGTACCACCGAAGATGGTTCATCCTCCAAAGTTATTGGAGACCCTAATCCCGAATGGTATGGCTCACTGATTAATGAGTTAAGCTACAAGAACTTTAATTTCAGATTACAGTTTGATGCAGTGCAGGGCTTTGACGTATTTAACTGGAACCGAAGGTTACTGGATAACGTGATCTTTGGAGGCGGTTCAAATGTTGGAGAAGAACTGTTAGGAAACAGACCTAAGGGTTATGGAGGAGCACAGGCCGGTATATTTGAAGAGTTTGTGGAAGATGGTTCTTTTGTGAAATTAAGAGAGCTATCCCTGAGCTATTCAATAAACGAGCCATGGGAATATATAGATAAGATCAAACTAAGTCTTGTAGGAAGAAACCTCATTTCATGGGATGATTACAGCGGATGGGATCCTGAGATCAATACTGGTGGACAAAGTAACGTTCGCGGATTTGATTTCGCCGCGGTTCCAATTCCAAGAACCTATCAGTTTGGTGTTAATGTAAGTTTCTAATGAAAAAGAATGAATAATATGAAAAAATATATAAACATAAAGATTTTACTTGTCCTGGTTTTAATGGTCACAGGTGTGGCTTGTGAGACCAACTTTGACAACCCAAATGCACCGACCGATCAGCAAACCTATTCCTCCAGGGAAGGTATACTTGCTGCCACGGTAGGAATGCAGCAATTATATTCAACCACCGGATTAAGGTGGATCATTGAGACTCCGGCTGTAACCACTCGTGAAGCAGCTATCACTACAACTTTCCAGAACATGATAGAACTTGAGGACGGTGGTACAGAATTGCCGAACTTCAATTCGAATGTTGAAGGCTTATGGAGGACCATGTTAAGGGTGATAAAAGTTGCTGAGGACATTGAGGCTAATGTTCCTAACCTGGAACTTGAGGCAGGAACTGAAAGTGGTTTGGTAGCCTATGCCAAGCTTTATAAAGCGATGGCAATTGGAAGTTTATCACAGAATTATACCGATGTTGTAATTCAAACCAACCAGGAAAATAATGCGAATTTCGTACCCAGAATGGAAGGTTTCGCTGCAGCCATTAGTTTATTAAATGAAGCGGCTTCCCTTATATCCTCTACACCTGTTTCTGCCGAATTTAACTCGGCAATCACGCAGGGAAATATAGATCTTAAAAATACCATTCAGGCCATGTTAGCCAGGTATAACCTTTTTGCAGGGAACTATGATGCCGCGATTACCGCTGCAAAAAGTGTAGATCAAAGTTCTACTTCCATGTTTCTTTATGACAGCCAGAATCTGAATCCTATTTGGAGCAGGGTTTATCAGAATGCCGCTCCTAATTTCAAGCCAAGGGACAACTTCGGTTTACCTGAAGGATTAAAACCAGAGGAAAATGACGGGCGCAAGGAATTCTATCTTATTCCTTTGGATACCGTAAACCAGAATGGTCTGCCTATAGAAAATCTTGCTGGGTTCTTTGATGTTAGTACAGAACCGATCCCAGTGTATTTACCGGATGAAATGGATCTTATTATAGCTGAGGCAAACCTGCGTAAATCATCACCAGATATAGCAGCTGCTACCGAGGCTTTAAACCGTGTACTTACTGATGATACAGATCCACTGGAAGTGGATGCGGAGCTTGACGGATATTCAGGACCAGCAGAAGTTGACGCTCTGTTAGATGAGATATATACCAACAGAAGAGCTGAATTATTCCTTACCGGAATGAGCCTTGAAGACAGTAGAAGATTTAACCGACCAGAACCAAGTGGTGCGGCCAGGAATTACGATGAAGAACGTAACAGGAACTTTTATCCTTTCCCGGAAAGCGAAAGGAATAGTAACCCTAATACTCCGGCAGATCCTGCTATTTGATCTTCAAATAAAATGATAAAAGAAAAGGGACCTGCTTTCGATGAAGCAGGTTCTTTTTTTTAATTCAGAAACTTATGAGCAAAGCAAAAGAAATACTGAAATCATGGGAGATTAACTCAGAAGAGTGGATCAAAATAATCGAAGGCAAAGCTATCGAATCCAGAAAGATCACCAATAAGGCTATTGTTGAAACCATTGAAAAACATAGCGGTTCAAAAATACTCGATCTTGGCTGTGGCGAAGGCTGGCTCACCCGAGAATTGACCGACAGGGGCTTTGAGGTAACAGGAGTTGATGCAACAAAAGCTTTGATTAGCGCTGCCAGAAATAAAGGAAAGGGAAATTTCCATCATTTATCATATAAAGAAATAGAATCAGGTAAAACCATCCCGGAGTCACCTTTTGACTCTATTGTTTTGAATTTTTGCCTTTATGAAAAGAATATTTCAGGTTTATTACTTGAAATCCAAAATTCACTTGTCCAGGATGGAAGTATTTTTATCCAGAGCATCCACCCCTACTTTCTTATTCAGAATAAACTTGGTTATAAAAGTCAATGGATAGCAGATTCCTGGAAAGGCCTGAAAGGCAATTTTAAGAGTGCACATGAATGGTACGCAAGGACCATGGAAGACTGGCATAAAGAAATCAGCAAATCAAATCTTCATTTGAATAATCAAATTGAGCCGCTTAACGATCAGTCCCATCCGGCTTCAATTATCTTTGTTCTGAAAAAGCACTAAAAAAGGGGAGTAAATTCCCCTTATTATATAATTTAACAGGTATTGAATCAGAGTATTTCTGCACTTAATCCGGCATCCAGTAATTTAGAACAGCGAGGCTTAAGATCCTCATAAGAACCGGTCTTCACCGTGCATTTTCCTTTGTAGTGAACCAGTATTGAACATTGTTCTGCCTGTTCAGGGGTATGGTCACACGCGTAGATCAGGGTCTCTATAACATGATCAAAGGTATTGTAATCGTCATTATACAATACGATCTCATTCTGCTTCTTCTTTTTGGTCTTTACTTCAAGCTTTTCTAATAATTCTTCTTTCGTGCTCATCTTCAAAATTTTCTCATGCAACTTTATTCAAAGATACAAATTATGATAAAAACCTCAGCGTGAAAACTTTGCAGCTATCCAGTCGTTCCTTTCAAAATTTTCTACAAAATACAGACCAAGCTCTTTGCAAGCCCTCTCAATTACAGGCAAATCCCCACTATAGAAACCACTTAAAAACAGATTTCCCTCGGGTCTGAGGCTTTTTTCATATACAGGCAGGTCCCTTAAAAGAATATTCCGGTTAATATTTGCAAGGATCATATCATAGCTCCTGCCTTCTAGCAACTCGGCGCCACCTTCTTCTACATTGATATGCTCACAATCGTTTCGGGAAATATTCTCAAGGGTATTTAGATAGCACCAGTTATCAATATCTATTGCGTCAATCTTAGATGCTCCTTTCATTGCAGCAAGAATAGCCAGAACTCCGGTTCCACATCCCATATCCAGAACAGATTTACCTTCCCAGTCATTTTTAAGGATATGCTGGATCATCATATGAGTGGTCGCATGATGACCGGTACCAAAAGACATTTTGGGTTCTATCACAATATCGAATTCAGCATCCGTTTTAGGGTGAAAGGGAGCTCTTACACTGCAATGTTCATCAACCAGAATAGGAGTGAAATTCTTTTCCCACTCTTCATTCCAGTTGAACCTTTCGATCTCATTCATGGTGTAGCTGATCTCGAATTCTTCAGACTGCAGAATATGTACACCTGCGAGCAGATCGTCTTCATATTCCTCAACGGGAATATATGCGGTTATTCCATCATTATTCTCTACAAAGCTTTCAAATCCCAGATATCCCAGTTCAGCAATCAGGATTTCAGAAGCCGGCTGTACCGGTTCTATTTTGAACTGAAATTCGAGGTAATTCCCACCCATTTTAGAATGAATTTACAATCTCTACAAAATCTACGGCATTAAGACTGGCACCACCAATAAGACCTCCATCAACATCTTCTTTCGCAAAAATTTCCTTGGCGTTATTAGGTTTCACACTTCCTCCGTAAAGGATCGAAGTATTTTCGGCTACCTCTTTACCAACATTCTTTTCCAGTAGTTGCCTTATGTGTTTATGCATTTCCTGCGCCTGCTCGGGGCTAGCCGTCTCTCCGGTACCTATAGCCCACACTGGTTCATAGGCCAGGATAATATTGCTCCAGGCACTTTTTGGAAGCTGAAAAAGACTTTCTTTCAGTTGAGTTTCCACCAGGTCAAAATGCTTTTCATTCTTCCTGTCTTCAAGCTCTTCACCAAAGCAAAAAATAACGGCCATTTCATTATCTATAGCCGCTTTTACCTTTTTCTCAAGCAGTTCGTTGGTTTCGTTGAAATAAGCCCTGCGTTCACTGTGGCCAAGAATCACCGTATTTACTCCCACGCTTTTAAGCATGGAGGCTGAAACCTCTCCCGTAAATGCTCCTTTTTCGCTTTCATGCATATTCTGAGCGGCAACAATGATTGAAGTATCCCGCAAAGCCTGAAAAGCAGGATAAAGATTAGTGAAAGATGGAGCCACCATTACTGTAGCCTCCGGCTCTTTTACCATTTGAAGTTTTAAATGGCTAATAAGCTCTTCGGTTTCCGAAAGATCATTATTCATTTTCCAGTTTCCGGCTACGATGTTTTTTCTCATAATATCAATTTTGGTTCAATGTTTTTAAGCTGAAAAACTTCGGTTTCAGCCTAAACACAAATATAAGTAAAGGAGGATTGACTGAGTCTTAAACCAAAGCCAAACCTTTATATTTTAAGGATTTTTCAATAACAGACAGGAATTTTTTACAATTCAATATCTGAAGCATCAAACCAGTGTTTTTTCTGGGTGATGGTACCCTTTTCCAGTATGAGTAAACCTGGATTTGAACGTACGATGGTTTTTAGGGCGGTTTCATCGGTCTGATAGAAATCGAAATTTAGATCATATTTCTTTTTTAGTGCTTTCTTAAGTTGGTCTCCCGAAGCGGTGAGGCCAATTACCCGGTAGCCTTTCTTAATCGCCTCTTCGCTAAGCGATTTTATAGCATCATATCCCTCAAGCTCTGTTGACCTTAAATTATATGCAACTATCATAAAGACTTTATCTTCCTCCAGAATCTCCTGGGTAATATCTCCCTCTTCACCTTCTATAACGAAATCATGAATTGGCGGAATGGTATTCTCTCCATCCTGGGAAGTTTCCACACCAATAAATTCACCATCAACCTGAGGATATGCACCATTGTTCTGGATAAGCTTTTCTTCCCCGTTCACTTTAAACTTCCAGGTATAGGTTACCACAGCCTTTTCCCCTGCTGGGATCTTCATCTTCTCCGGAATATTATTTCCCACCTTATAAGGCCTGAAATCCAGGACAGGCAGATGCATCAGCACGTAGTAGCAAAAGGCGAAGCTGGCAATGAAAGACACGAAGATCACCCATTTATGATATTTGGGATTAAAAATGGGGTTGATCAGCTTTTGATTAAAGAATATAATTAGAATTAGGATGAAAAGCGCCACATCCTTATAGAAGGATTGCCAGGGCGTCAAAGGGATGGCATCCCCAAAGCAACCACAATCTGTTACCTTATTGAAGTAAGCCGAATAAAAGGTCAAAAAAGTAAAGAAAATGATCATCAGCAGCAGGCTCCAGCTCGTAAATTTCCTTGCATAGCCAATCAAAAGCATGATCCCCAGAACAAGCTCAAAGATCACGATCACGATAGCAATGATAAGAGCAAAGGGAATCAGGAAAGGAATATCCAGGACAGGTTCACTGAAATACTCCTGAAGTTTATAAGAAAAACCAACAGGGTCATTCAGTTTTATAAAGCCTGAAAAAATAAAAAGAACTCCTACCAGGATCCTGGCTATGCTTACAATTGCTTTCATCTTTTATTATAAATTTATTTAGTGGCTGTTTGTTCTTCAGCCTCCATAAAATGAATCATCGCGAAGACCGAATAATTTATCATATCCTGGTAATTAGCATCAATCCCTTCACTAACCAGCGTTTTACCTTTATTATCCTCAATTTGTTTTACTCTCAAAAGTTTCTGAATAATGAGATCTGTCAAAGAACTGATACGCATATCACGCCAGGCTTCCCCATAATCATGATTCTTGTTCATCATCAATTCCCTGGTCTCTGCAATATTTTCGTCATACAGGCTAATAGCTTCATCAGGAGTGAGGTCTGGCTGATCAGCTATTCCTTTCTTCAACTGGATAAGAGCCATCACAGAATAATTGATTATGCCAATAAATTCTGATTTTTCGTCTTCTTCAATTTTGCGCTCCTCGCTTTCCTGAAGCTGTCTTATACGTTGGGCTTTTATGAAAATCTGATCGGTAAGTGACGGCAGCCTTAAAATTCTCCAGGCGCAGCCATAATCTTTCATCTTATTTAGGAACAAACTGCGGCAAACTCCAATTACCGCGTCATATTGTTTTGAGGTATCCTGCATGAAGTAGTTCTAATTTGCGTAAATTTCGGGCAAATATTTCAGATAGTCAAAGTTATTTCTCCGGCTGTCATAAACTAGCTAATGAGTATGTTCATCAATTGCAGAGGAAATTTGGTCGATCTTTCTCAACCAAGGATCATGGGAATAATCAATATTACCCCCGATTCTTTTTTTAGCGGAAGCCGATCCACCTCAGAAAAGGAAATTCTTCAAAGTGCCGAAAAAATGCTGAATGAAGGAGCTGATTTTCTGGACCTGGGAGCCTACAGTTCCAGGCCGGGAGCTGATGATATACCGGTTGAAGAAGAATTGCAAAGAATGATTCCCGCGATAGAACTGATACGGAAAAATTTTCCCGAAGCAGTGCTGTCAATAGATACCTTCCGGGCAGAAGTTGCTTCAAAAAGCATCGAGGCGGGAGCTGATATTATCAATGATATCTCCGCGGGCAGGTTAGATGATGCTATGTTGCCCTTAATTGCAAGAAAGCAGGTTCCATATATCATGATGCATATGAAAGGTACCCCGCAAACGATGAAAGATCTCAACCAGTATGAAGACCTTGTGAACGATATCCTGCTCTATTTTTCAGAAAGGATCAAAGCCGCCAGGGAACTTGGTATCAACGATATTATCATTGATCCCGGATTCGGCTTTGCAAAAAATATCGAGCAGAATTATGAACTCTTTTCAAAACTTGAACTTTTTAAAAATTTTGATCTCCCTCTTTTAGTAGGAATATCAAGAAAAAGCATGATCTGGAAAAAGCTGGGTGCTTCAGCAAGCGAAGCATTGAATGGAACCACTGTTTTAAATTCCATCGCTTTAATAAAAGGAGCGAATATTTTAAGGGTTCACGATGTGAAGGAAGCTAAAGAATGCATCAAATTAACCAGTGAATTGACATACTAATTTTAGATTTTCTATTTTTACATAAAACCCCAGCAATTTGGACATCATAGATCTTCGAATTCTCGATATCCTGGATATTGTTTTTGTAGCCCTCCTTTTATACTACGTGTATAAACTGGTTCGCGGTACCGCAGCGGTGAACATCTTTATAGGTATCGTGGTTATTTA
>JAWWBH010000047.1:0-14766 GCA_033721075.1 Christiangramia sp. | reverse complement strand
AGCTCGATGGTTACATTAAGTGTTTCAGAAGCATCATCCCAGCCTTCTATTCCTCCGCCACCATCAAAGTCTGAACTTATACCAACATGCTCTATTCCTATTTTTTTCACTAGATAATCTAAATGATCAACGAAATCTGAAACATTCACCGGATCTAATTCATCTTTAAGCATTTTTAATTCTGGGGCAGATGCCTCTTTTACCTCATTATATTTTTCATAATATTTTTCCTGCACGTCCTCTGGAAGGTTTGATACACTATCTCTGGGAAGTATCTCAAAATCCATTTCCAGGGCCTTTTGTTCATACACTTTCTTACTTGCGGCATCAAAGGCATTATGTTTTTCCGTATTTAAATATGAACTAAAAGCCACTGTTTGGACAACACCACCATGCTTTTTGAACAATTCCAATAATTCATCATCCAGATTCCTGCTATGGTTGCAAAGTGCGCGAGCCGAAGAATGAGAAGCGATCAAAGGTGCCTTTGATAGTTCGAACATCTGTTTTATGGCCTCCTTACTAGGATGGGAAACATCAATCATGATACCCCATTTATTCATTTCCTTTACCGCCTTTTTACCCAAATCGCTTAAACCATTATGCAGCCAAACGTCATTTTCCTCTCCTGTATTGGAATCGCAGAATTGACTGTGGCCATTATGTGAAAGCGACATATACCTGGCTCCACGATCATAAAACTCCTTGATCCTGCCCAGATCTTCCGCCACCGGATACGCGTTTTCAACACCTATCATGGCCACTTTCTTTCCTTGAGCAATCAATTCCCTAACTTCATCTGAACTGGTAGCCAGTCCCATTTTATCCGGAGCTATTTCTTCAGTGAGACGGTGAATGGCTTCAAACTTCTGGATTGCATTATCATATGCCGCGGCATAGCCTTCTTCGTTTAACTCACCCTGGCCGGTGTAAACAATAAGCCAGGAAACATCCAGGCCGCCAGCTTCCATTTTAGGAAGGTTCACCTGGGTGCCCAGGTCCATCGTGTAGTTTTTAGTTCTAGTAAAATTCTTTACATTAATGTCATTATGTGTATCTATAGTGATCACTTTCTCATGAATGCGTTTCGCTTTTTCAATGAGATCCTGGTCTGTGTTCTGTGAAATTGCCATAAATGAGGTTAAAAAGAGAACGATTCCAATAATTCTAATTCGCATGGTGGTACTATAAATTTGGTTTGAAGGCCTGAATTTAAGAATTAATATTAAGCTGTTCCTTAAATTTTAAATTCAGTAAGGTTTTTCATCTACATTTGAATAAAAATTCTTCATTTATTAATGAATAAATATATTGTTGTAAATCATCCCGAGACCTGGACAATCTCCCCTGAACATGTAAAGGTCATTTCTTCCAGGGAATATCTAACCAGTCCTGAGTTTTCAAAACTCAAGAAAGCCAGGATATTCAACCTTTGCAAAGACTATTCATATCAATCAAAAGGTTATTATGTCTCTTTACTTGCCGAAGCACGAGGTCATCTGGCCATACCAACCGTAAAGAATATTGTAGACCTTGGAGAACCAAAGCTGGTAAAAATAGTTTCCGAAGATTTTGATGATCTTATTCAGCAGTCACTGAAAAATATAAAATCACAGGAGTTCACTTTAAGTATATATTTCGGCCAGAATGTTGCAGCGAAATATAAAGAGCTCAGCACCATGTTTTTCAGGCATTTTCAGATCCCATTCCTGCGGGTTAAATTCAATTTCACAACAAGGTGGAATATCAAGAGTATCAAAGCAATTTCTGAAGCGGAGATTCCGAAGGAACATAAAGAAAGCATGCTTTTTTTTGCTGAACAGTATTTCGCAAAAAAAAGATATGACACTCCGCGTGCTAATCCGTTTGAATATGACATGGCTATTCTGGTAAATCCGCAGGACCCCGCTCCGCCGAGTAATGCTAAAGCCCTAAGGAAATTTACTGAACTGGCAGAAAAAATGGGTTTTTATACCGAAGTGATCTCCCCTAAGGAACTGTCCAGGCTTTCAGCTTTTGATGCCTTATTTATCCGTCAAAGTACCGAGGTTAATAATGAAGCTTATGCTTTCGCCAGAAAAGCACAGCAGGAAGATATTGCCATTATAGACTATCCAGATGCCATTTTGAAATGCTGTAATAAGGTCTTTATGGCCGAGGCCTTGGAAAATGCGGGCATACCAACTCCAAAGACAGTAATTGTACATAAAGAGAATAAAAATTCAGTTCTTGAAAAGATAGGAGTGCCGGTGGTGTTGAAGTCGCCTGATTCTACATTTTCCTTTGGGGTTAAAAAGGCAACAACAGAGAACGAATATGAGGAGATGGTGACTGCCATGCTCAAAAAATCTGAACTGGTGATAGCGCAGGAATTCTCTCCATCAGAATATGACTGGAGAATAGGGGTCCTGGACGGAGAAGCATTTTATGCCTGCAGATATTATATGGCCAAGGGACACTGGCAGATCTATAACTGGAATGCCAAAAAGAAGGCCGAGCAGGATGGTAATGCAGATTGTTTACCAATTGAGAAGGTGCCTTCAAAGATCATCAAGAATGCCGTAAAAGCAGCCAAACTAATGGGGAAAGGTCTTTATGGCATAGATATTAAGGAGGTGAACGGGAAAGCCCTGGTTATTGAGATAAATGACAACCCGAATATTGATGCAGGGGTGGAAGATGCTTATTATGGGGACAAGGTCTACACCGATATTATAAAAGCTTTAAAGAACCGACTAGATAATAAATAATATGGCATATCATCTTTTTGAGGTATACGGAATCGAGCTTGAATACATGCTGGTTCGAAGGTCAGATTTCAAAGTCAATCCTATAGTGGATAAATTATTGACCACAAAGAACGGTTCTCTTACCTCTGATATTGAAAACGGGAAAGCAGAATGGAGCAATGAGCTCGTTGGTCATGTGGTTGAAATAAAGACCAATGGACCTGCAGAAAGTCTTGTTGGGCTGGAATTTCTCTTCTCCAGTAACATAAAGGAAATCAATAAAATTTTAAAAGACTTTGATACCTTTTTACTTCCAGGGGCCTCACATCCACTAATGGACCCAAATACCGAAACCCAGTTATGGGAGCACCATTACAGTAAGATATATGCTCTTTATAACAGAATATTCGTTTGTAATGGTCACGGCTGGAGTAACGTGCAGAGTATGCATATTAACTTACCATTCTATGATGATACTGAATTTGAAAGCTTACATGCTGCTGTGCGCATACTCCTGCCTATAATTCCGGCGCTGGCGGCAAGCTCACCCGTACTGGACGGAAAATTTACCGGTTACAAGGATACACGCATGCATTACTATAAGACAAACCAGAAGGAGATTCCCCAAATGACCGGTAAGGTGATTCCAGAACAGGTTTTTACAAAAGCAGCCTATTACGAGACAGTCTTTGAACCGATAACAGCAGCGATCAAACCTTTTGATACCGAGAATTTACTTGATCACCATTTCTTAAATTCCAGAGGTGCCATTTCCAGATTTGACCGTAATGCGATAGAGATTCGCGTTATAGATATCCAGGAGAACCCTTCGGCTGATGTAGCCATTGCAGCTTTTATAGTTGAAGTATTGAAATTATTGGTTGGTGAAGAACTGGTTTCCCTTGAAGACCAGAAGAAATGGCATGAAGATGACCTTTTTATAATCTTCGATGATGTTATTAAGGATGCTGAAAATACCTTGATCACCAATAAGACCTATCTGGCCATATTCGATCTGGACAAGGAGAGTGATGTGAAGACGATCTGGAAAAAACTTTATGATCAGGTAGGGGAAAACCTTAATGAAAATCACAGAAAGCACATAGAATTCATTCTGCTAAATGGAAGCCTGGCTACAAGAATTTTAAAGGCCTTAAGAAATGATTTTTCTGTAGAAAACATTATTAAAGTATATTCAGGATTAGGTGAATGCCTTGAGAATAACAGGATGTTCAGGCCATGAGAGTTATCCTAACATGTGAGCATGCGGTACCGGATATTCCTTGGCAACATAGAAATTTATTTGAAAATGAACCCGGGGTATTATCCACCCATGAGGCTTATGATCCCGGCGCCTGGGATTTGTTTAGGACACTACAGAATCTTGCAGATTTTAGTAAAGCACAGGTTGTTGGCCGTTTACTCGTGGAAACCAACAGGTCATTGCGGAACCGGAAATTATTCTCAAGGTTTTCATCTGCACTTTCGAAAGTTGAAAAAGAAAATATATTAAAATCCTATTATTATCCCTACCGGCAAAAAATTGAGGACGAAATTCAAAAGTACATCATATCAGGCCACAAGGTGTTGCATTTGTCGGTACATAGTTTTACGCCCGTCTTAAATGGCAAAAAGAGAAATTGTGACCTTGGTTTATTATATGACCCCAATAAGGAGGAAGAGAGGTTTTTTTGCAGGGATCTTAAAGCCCAAATAAGCCTTATAAACCCTGGATTAAAAATTAGATTCAACTATCCATATTTAGGGAAGGCCGATGGATTTACAACTTCATTGAGAAAATTATTTCCCAGCAATTATCTTGGTATTGAAATAGAAGTCAACCAGGCTTGGGTTAGTAATAACGATATGAATGCCCAGCTAAAAGAAGTAATTCATGATAGCCTAAAGGAACTTATAAAAAAGGAGACTGTCTAAAAAGTTCTTATTTCGTCAAGCTGAACTTGTTCCAGCTTCTAATTGATATTGATTTTCAATTATTTAATATCCTGAAAAAAATTCAGGATGACGTTTATAGACTTTTTAGACAGTCTCAATTATATGGGGTTATTGTCCTATTTCAGGTCATATTCCAGCGTGATCTCCGCTTTCAGCAATTTGGATATCGGACATTTTTCTTTCGCCTTATTCGCGATCTCTTCAAATTTATCTTTATCAATGCCAGGAACTGTCCCTGTGAGAATAAGATGTGATCTCTTGACCTCTCCGTTTTCGAATGTAATTTCAGAGGTGGTTTCGATTTTATCTGGCTCAAACCCTTCTTCGCTTAAAAAAGCAGATAGCTGCATACTGAAACATCCGGCATGAGCTGCTCCTACCAGTTCTTCAGGGTTTGTGCCTGTTCCGCTTTCAAAACGGGATTTAAACGAATATTGAGCATCCTTAAGCAGGCCGCTTTCAAGGCTTACCGTGCCATTTCCTTCTTTTAGTGAGCCATTCCAAATTGCAGATCCTTTTCTTTTCATAATTAAATTTTTGTGTTCGCTATCTAAGGTACTAATGCAACCTAAAAGGAGAAAAGAATTATAAAAATCTTAACCAAAAGCCATACATTTTTTCATAAAAAAAGCCCGGACTTTGGCCCGGGCTTTCATTTACGGTATAATTGAAATTATTTGATCTCAACAACTTCAAGATCAAAAATAAGATCTTTTCCTGCTAGCGGGTGATTAGCATCTACTACGATACTGTCATCCTTCACTTCACTAACAACAAGATTGATCTCACGACCATCGGGTCCTTTAGAAACTAAAGGCATCCCAACTTCTGGTTTAAGCTCTTCTGGCAGCTGACTCTTTTCAACTTCCTGGATCAATTCAGCCTTAGGATCTCCGTATGCTTCATCTTTTGGTATGTTGATAGTCTTTTTCTCATTCACTTTCATATCGATAAGGCCTTTCTCAAAACCTGGGATAAGCTGACCCTGACCAAGAGTAAACTCAATTGGCTCTCCTCGTTGCACTGAACTATCGAAAACCTGGCCGTCTTCTAACTTCCCTGTGTAATGTACCTTAACGGTGTCATTTTGCTTTACTTGACTCATAAAAATATATTTTCTATTAAAATTTTGGCTGTAAATTCATTTTCAGCCACTTAAAGCTGCAAAGGTACAAGTATCCTGCCGAAACCCAAATAACACGACAGATTATCCGATTATGACACATTTTGTCATATTTTATTTAAATTGGGGTCTTCTTATAAATTGTATCAATATTTTAAATTCTTAATTCATGAAAAAAACCACTATTAAAAACTCAGCTAAAGATTCCCGAAGGGATTTCATCAAGAAATCGGCAATTGTAGGCGGAGCGTTTACAATTATCCCACGTTATGTTATGGGTGGACCGGGTTACATAGCTCCCAGTGATAAACTTTTAATTGCAGGTATAGGAGTTGGAGGTAAAGGCCAAAGTGACATCCAGAGTTTTTACGAAAGTGGGAAGGCTGAGATCGCTTTCTTATGTGATGTGGACGATCGCCGTGCAGCAACTTCCAGACAGAGATTTCCGAAAGCCAAATATTATAAGGATTATAGGGAATTGATCGAAAAGGAATCAAAGAACTTTGATGCAGTCTCAGTCTCAACTCCAGATCATAACCATGCTGTACAGGCTATGGCTGCTATGGAACTTGGAAAACATGTATATGTTCAAAAACCACTAACTCATGATATTTATGAAGCTCGACAACTCACTGAAGCTGCCGATAGATATAAGGTTGTGACTCAAATGGGAAACCAGGGAGCCTCGGGTGATGGTGTCAGGAAAATGAAGGAATGGTATGATGCCGGATTAATTGGCGAGGTTGAGGAAGTGTATGTTTGGACCAACAGGCCTGTATGGCCACAGGGTATTCCATGGCCAAAATCCTCTTCTCCCATACCTTCGGAACTTGACTGGAAATTATGGCTGGGAACAGCACCTTATAAGGAATATGTAGACGGCCTGGTACCCTTTAACTGGCGCGGCTGGTGGGATTACGGAACAGGTGCTTTAGGTGATATGGGATGCCATTTAATCGAACCTCCATTTAGCGTTCTTGGCCTTAAATATCCAAAAGAAGTAGAATGCAGTGTGGGAAGTGTTTATGTTGATGAATTTAGAAGAGGTTACTTCCCGGAAAGCTGTCCTCCTTCAAGCCATGTAATCATGAAATTTGATGGGAAAGAAGAAAATTCCAAGGATATTACACTTCACTGGATGGATGGCGGAATAAAGCCTATGAGGCCTGAGGAACTTGGGCCCGATGAAACTTTTGGAGATGGAGGAAATGGAGCTCTATTAATTGGAACAAAAGGTAAGATGATGTGTGGAACTTATGGAGCTAACCCAAGATTACTGCCAACTTCAAGAACGGATGAAGTAAATGTGCCTCAAAAATATGAACGTGTTCCCGGTGGAGACGACGGGCATTATGCACAGTGGGTAGAAGGTGCCATAGCAGGATATGGAAAAAAACAACTTAGTTCACCTTTTGAAATTGCCGGCCCCTTAACCGAAACTCTTTTGATTGCAAATCTCGCCATAAGGGGATATGATATTCAGAAGAGCAGAAAAAATGAAAAAGGAGAGAAGGAGATATACTATCCTGGACGGGATATAAAAATGCTTTGGGATGCTGAAAATATGAAAGTTACAAACTTTGATGAGGCTAACCAGTTTGTGAAAAGAGAATATCCTGATGGATTCACCTTATAGAATTGTATGCTATCATGCCAGAAATTTCAGAACCTGATAGATACTTATTTTTTTAAGTCATGTATTGCACTGATAGTTCTTATTGCATTACCTGCATGCAAAAGGATCCCCGATGCAGAATCTGAAGTTGACTGGGACACCATTTGTGTAACCGCGACTGCTTACAATTCGGTTCATTATCAAACAGAGAATGACCCCAGGATCACCGCCTGGGGTGATACTCTTAAGCCGGGAATGCATGCTATAGCGGTATCCCGGGACCTTATTAGAATGGGGCTGGATCATAATTCCCAGGTTAAAATCGAAGGTTTTGACAGCATCTTTCTGGTTAAGGATAAAATGCATTATCGCTGGCGAAATCGCATAGATATCTATATGGGAGAAGATGTAACAAAAGCCCGGAAATTTGGAAGAAAAAAGCTTAATATGGCTTATATCTTCAAAAAAGACACAATAAAAAAGTGATTTTATTATAATTGTCATTTTATAAATAATGATCAATGCTATTTAACCAAAAAGTCCTTCTTTACATATTTTTTTTACTAATCTCTTATTCCGGACTTGCCCAGAAGGATACTTTGCCTGAAGATGGGAAACTGATTATAGGCATTACGGAAACCCCGCCTTTTGTAGAAAAGCAACCTAATGGGTATTCGGGTTTAAGCATTGCCTCGTGGAAACTTGTAAATGAACAGCTGCAGGCTGAATATGAGTTTAAGCGATATGAAGACCTTCAAAGTTTATTGACTGCCCTGGAAAAAGGAGAAATTGATCTGAGTGTGAATCCCATCACTGTAACAGATCAGCGCATGAAAAAAATGGATTTTTCTCAACCCTATTTTATCTCTCATACCAGTGTTGCGAAGAGACATGAATCAAGTCTTCATAAACACCTGCAGAATTTTTTCAGCTGGGATTTTTTCTCCGTTGTTTTCCTGTTGTTATTTGTCATCTTCATTTTTGGTTTTTTGGTGTGGTTATTTGAAAGAAGAAAAAATCATGAAGAGTTTGGAGGTAGCTTTAAAGGTATTATGCAGGGATTTTGGTGGAGTGCGGTAACCATGACTACCGTTGGTTATGGCGACAAGTCACCAAGAACAACAGGAGGAAGAATAGTAGGGCTTATCTGGATGTTTATGGCGGTGATCATCATTTCCAGTTTTACTGCTGGAATTGCTTCTTCACTTACTGTAAGTAGTATAAATGATGAAATTACAGGTATACAGGATTTGGAAAGATTCGATGTTACCACCGTAAGTAGTTCCAGTTCACAGGAATTGCTGGATATGTACAATATAGAAAGTAACCTGGTAAAAAACGGACAGGAAGGCATTGAAGCCCTTCTTGGTAAAGAAACTGCTCTTTTTGTATATGACGAACCTATTTTGAAATATGAGATCCAAAGACAGAATTTATCAGACGAACTTGAAGTTTTAGGACATAGCCTTAAAAAGGACTATTATAGTTATGCCTTTCCAAAGGATTCTAAACTATTGAAAAAAATAGATCCTATTCTTGTTAAAACCTTGAAGACCATGGAGTGGAGCACTTTAATTGCTGATTATAATTAACTATCCGAGGCCCAGATAGCCCAAAAGGATCCATAGTATTATAAAAACCACAATAATTCCGATACAACCGCAGCCACTACCCAATTTCTTTGCTCCCCAGCCCGCCAGAAGAGCTCTTAAAATAGTTTTCATCCTCATCTATTATTTACTATTAAAATAATAAGTATGTAATTCTGATTTATGTTAATTATGAAAACATTAAATCGCCCTTGGTATAAATATTTGATTTTTAGTATATTAAAAGCTGTTTTTTAATTGGGGCAAATATGATGAAACGAATACATAATTTAAAAAAGAACTATAGGAAGATCTTCCATCCGTTTCAAAAAGGAGAAAACAGAACTGTCTTTATCGCAATAATTATAATCATTTTACTTACCATTGTTGCAATGACCGGTGTTTACTATGAATACTGGTAAACTATTGTTTGATCTCATTCATGAGTAAAAAGGCCTTGTTTACATATTCCTTTTCCAGAAACAGCGCAAAATAGTTGGAGGTGGAGATCATTTCAAATACAGGAATGCCTTCATAAGCCAATAGTTTAAAAATGTAAAAGTACAATCCAACTGTTTGTGAGCTGTTCTGGGGCAGCGCTATGGTAATAGAAGACAGTTCATCTTTCACAGATACCCGAACTTCATTCCTGAAACATTTTTCAACCAGATCTGTAAGCGAAGATGAAACCAGGATATTGCTTTCCTGGTAGTTACTTGAATAGTTAAGATAAACTCCAGTTTGATCCTTTACCGCTTCAAGAAGACGCGCTTTATTTGCAATAATGGTTTTGGAGTTCAAAAAAGTATATTCTATAATGCCAGACCTAACAATGATGTCTCCCATTTCCCTGAGACTGCGCATATTGACCTTTGTCCTGCTGGGAGCATACCTGCGAAGAGCCATAATGATGCTGCCCTGTTTTACAGGTTTTCTCATTTCCTTTTCCACTTGTGGCTGAATATCGGCAGCCAGGCCACTAAAGTTTACAATATCGCGGGCAATGGCATCATCAAGAAATGGCTGATGTCTTATGATGTCATGTACACAGGTGGTAATCGTCTTCATTGTTAATTATTAAACATTTTGTACAAATGTATATAAAATGAGATATAATTTTTGCCTGATTTCTGTTTCATAATATCTATGCAACCGGAATTAACTGGATATGAAAGTATTAAAATTTGGAGGTACTTCTGTTGGATCTGCGGCAAGTATCAGGAACGTAAAAAACATTATTTCTTCCCGTCCCGGGCCTAAACTGCTCGTGCTATCAGCGATGTCGGGGGTTACAAATCAGCTTGTGGAGATTTCGGAAGCTGTGAAAAAAGGGAATGTGAACGTTCTGTTCGAGAATATCAGCAATTTACGTAGTAAACATTTCGGATTGATCGACGAGCTTATCGATAATTCTTCAGTCAATGAGGAGGTCAAATCTGTAGTATCTGCCCAACTTGAAATTTTACAGGCAAGCTGTAGCGAAAAATGGAATGAAGAACTGGAAGCCAGGATACTTACCACTGGCGAAAGCCTTCTTACCTTTATTTTTAGCTCATATCTTAAAGAGGTAAATATTGGAAACACTTTGCTTGATGCCAGGGATTTTATGCATATATCAAACCTGGAAAACCCGGATACCGGATATGTGGGAGAACTGCTGAATGATATATTAAAAACTTCTGAAGCGAATGATATTTTAATTACCCAGGGCTTTGTTCGATTGGACAGAAATAATAAGGTGAGCACTCTTAAAAGGGGAGGTAGTGATTATACCGCAACCATACTTGGAGCAGCCATCAGAGCTTCAGAAATTCAAATCTGGACGGACATCAGCGGATTGCACAATAATGATCCCCGCTTTGTAGAAAATACCCATGCCGTTGCTCAGCTAAGTTTTGAAGAGGCTGCGGAGCTCGCTTATTTTGGCGCCAAGATCCTTCACCCCCAGACCATATCGCCGATAATCGGAAAAAATATCCCTGTATATCTGAAAAACACCTTTACACCCGATGCCGCGGGGACTTGTATAAGTGCCCTGGCCGAGAAAAAGGGGCTTAAGGCGATTTCAGCCAAGGATGATATTACGGCTATCAAGATCAAATCTAACCGTATGCTGATGGCTCACGGGTTTCTGAAAAAAATATTTGAGGTCTTCGATAAATATGAGACAGCCATCGATATGATCACTACTTCAGAGATCGCTATTTCGTTGACGATTGATGATGTGCGTAACCTTGAACTTATTATCTCTGAACTCGAACGATATGGGGAGATAAGCGTTGATTACAGGCATAGTATCATATGTGTGGTAGGCGAGGGGCTTATAGAAGACAAGGGAACCTCCAGATTGTTTGAGATCTTGCAGGATGTGCCTGTGAGGATGATCTCTTATGGCGGTAGTAATAACAATATTTCACTTTTAGTAGATACCAGGCATAAGATCGAGGTGTTGAGGAAATTGAATGAAAAGTTATTTGAAAGTAATTTGGTTAAATCAGTTTAGTGGTTTGTGTAAATTTAGTTAAACTGTTTTTTGTGTAGTGAAAACCGTCGGTAAGCTTTATCTCCCGGCGGTTTTTTTAATTTTTATGACGGTTCTTTTCTTCGATGAACCTTGACATGTAATAGGTGCTTTTATGCAGATGGTGTTTAAGCATTTCGCCTGTAAAATTCCTATACCGGTGAGCTTCCAGATTAGTCTTGATCTCCTCCAGTCGACTCTTTAAATTACCTTGAAATTCCTCTTTACAAAAACGCGCGTTGATGATCTCAATTCCCGCCATTTGTTTTTGATTCCATAGGTTTTCGTCAGAATAAAGCTCAACGGCTTTGGTAATAAATTCATTGTCCGAATGGGCAATAAAGCCATTCCATGGCAGATTGTTATTGATGCCTTCAGCCCCGATGCTGGTAGTGACCGAAGGCGTTCCATTTTGCATAGCTTCAATGAGTTTGCCTTTTAACCCGGCGCCAAACCTGATAGGAGCAAGGCAGATGCGTGCGTTTCGCATGACCTCTGAAGAATCTCCGGCCCGGCCATTAACTATAAAACCTCTCTTTTCATCATGCAGATTAAAGACCTTTTCTGAAGGGTAAGCACCATAGATATGCAAATTGGCTTCAGGTAACTTCTTTCTTATAAGCGGCCATATCTTTTCCTTTAAAGAGATTACGGCATTCCAGTTAGGTTCATGTAAAAAATTACCGATGCTAATAAAATCCTTTCGGTCCTCAAATGAAGGTAGATTCTGGAGTTCATCTATAGATATACTTTCAAGCAAATAAGGGAGATAATGAAGTATTTCTTCCGGAATTCTGAATTCACTTACAAGCAGTTCCATTTCTACTTCTGAAATTATAAGGCTTATATCAGAACGATAGATCGCCGCGATTTCCCTTTTTGCAAGGTCTGAATCAAAATATATATGCTCTGCCTTTACATTCTTCTTAAAGGCCCTTTCCCGGGCATTCCGAAGAAAATGAAGGTCTTCAGTATCCAGAATTTTTATGGCTTCTGGACAAATCTTATCCACCCGCCAGCCAAATTGTTCTTCCATCATAAAACGGTCGAACAAAACAACCTCGGGTTCATATTCCTTCAGAAGTTCATCAAAATCCGGGTTATTTAATTTCACCCTGGTAGTAGAAATCCCAAGGGAATTTAGATGGGCCATATTTTCAGTATCTCTTGCTGTAGTACAGAACAGGACCTCATGGTCTTCTTCCCTGTAGAATTTAAGGAGTTGCATCATACGGGTTCCGGCTGCCGATGAAGTTGGCTCGGGCCACACGTAACCTATTACAAGGACTCTTGACATTGATTTTTTTTCAAAAATACCATTTTATAACTGTCCTGAAAGAAGAATGGTCGCTGTGATCCACAATGCGATGGAAAGAACCCCACCAATGATAAAGAAATGTTTGAACCGGTAAATCCCCATTCCGTAAATAATGGTATTGGTCTGGTAACCTATTGGAGTGAAAAAACTGAAATTGGAGGCAAAGAGTACGGCCAGGATGAATGGTTTAGGATCCATTTTAAGATTCGCGGCAATGGTGATCGCGATAGGTGTAATGATGATCGCTGTTGCATTGTTCGAAACGAATCCGCTTAAGAACATGGTCACAAAGAAAAGCAGGCCAATAATTATGAAATCTGACTTATCATCGAATAGTCGTAATAAATTTTCTGATAACCATTGATCGGCTCCCGTATTATTCATTGCAACTCCAAGGGGAATCATGCCTGCAAGAAGGAAAATTATCTGCCAGTTCACCTGGGAATAGATTTTACCCAGATCTATACACTTAAAAAAGATCATTAAAAAACAGCCTATCAATGCGCTTTTAAGGATAGGAAAAATTGAAAATGCCGAAAGCCCGATAACCAGAAGCAATATCCCGAATGAGAGGTTTCTCTTTAATTTGGTAGAAACCTCAATATCCTGATGCTCCTGTAAAATACTAATACTGTCCATTTTCTTTAACTGGTCCATAGCATTTTCAGTCACTTCAACCAGCAATCGGTCTCCAACCCGAAGTTCAATATCATCCGATTTCCTGTCAAAAATTCTTCGTCCCGGATTTCTGAAACTTCTTCTTTTTCTTATGGCTAAAGGCACCGCGCCATGCAGGTCATACCAGCCTACAGTTTTGATGCTTTTACCAATTAAAGGTGAATTGGGAAGCATGAGGATCTCCACCACCTGGATATTCTCTTCAATACTTTCAGCCTCATTATCTATGGGGGCAGTAACTTCATAGTCAGAGTCCTTGATTATGGTAAGGTCTTCAGACTCTTTTAATTTTATGAGCTGCTCCATACTGCACCTTAAGAGTAACTGATCACCTTCTTTTAAGGTGGTGTATTTTCCAGGGTGATCGTTGATAGCCCCGTTTCTTTTTAATCTTACCACTTCGATTTCATCGCCTTTTTGCCCGAATACCTCCTCCAGATTCTTTCCTATTAGTTTTGATTCCTTTGAAATGATCCCTTTGGTAATAAATTCATCGAGATCATAATCTGCCATGAGATCTGTCTTTTTGCTTCGTGGAAGGACTTTTACCATGATACTTACAATTGCGATCGTTATAGCCAGGAATATTACCCCAAACCATGTAAATTCAAAGAAACTAAATTGTTCCACGCCTCTTTTTACCGACTCTGCATTAACAATAAGGTTAGTAGAGGTCCCCATCAAAGTACAACTGCCTCCAATGATCCCGGCATAAGAAATTGGAAGGAGAAGCCTGGAATTCGGAATATCGTATCGTACCGATAATTCATTGATGATTTTCACAAATACGAGGACAACTGCAGTGGTATTAATAAAAGCCGAGATACCTCCGGCAATGAACATAAAAACTGGAACCATCAGGAAAAGGGGCAATCCTCTCAGCTTTTTTAATCCCTGTGTTAACCAGTCTATCACACCGTTATCTTCAAGACCAATGGCAATGATCATAAGAGCAAGTACGGTAATGGTCGCCGGGCTTGAAAAACCAGATATAGCTTCCTCCGGACTAACCAGATTTGTAACCAAGAGACCAACCATAATGAAAAAAGCGATCTTATCTACAGGAAATACTTCCAGTGAAAAAAGAAAAATCACCACAACAATTATCGCGAATAATATGATTATCTCCAGGCTCATAATTAATATTAAACTACTAAAAATAGTTCTTTGTCATACAGGCTAATAAGCTTTCAGAAATATTTATGATCTTAAGTAAATGCTCGTTTCAAGAATTTCT
>JAWWBH010000046.1:0-14842 GCA_033721075.1 Christiangramia sp. | reverse complement strand
ATCAAAAATGATAGAAGAACAAATAAAGAGGCTGCATAACCAATCCACTCGGTAAGGGAAACACCTAAAATTTCAATCATAATAATACAAAGGATAAAAAAAAGCCCGCCTTCCGGCAGGCTAATTATATTTATTCATATAGTCTCCTTCGACTCAGCTCAGGATGACAATTTTAAATTGCTTTAGCGCGTTTTCTTTCGTTCTCTGTAAGAAGTACTTTTCTCAATCTTAAATGGTTGGGTGTCACTTCCACATATTCATCTTTCTGGATATATTCCAAAGCCTCCTCTAGTGAGAATTTAATAGCAGGAACGATCTTCGCCTTTTCGTCGGCACCTGAAGAACGCACGTTCGAAAGCTTTTTGGTCTTAGTGATATTCACTACCATATCGTCCTGGCGTGAATTCTCACCAATCACCTGACCTTCATAGATATCCTCTCCCGGATCTACGAAAAACTTCCCTCTATCCTGAAGTTTGTCAATAGAATAAGGGATCGCTTTACCTTTTTCCATAGATACCAGAGAACCATTCTGACGTTCCGGAATTCCTCCTTTTAATGGCTGGTATTCCTTAAATCTGTGAGCCATGATAGCTTCTCCAGCTGTTGCAGTCAAAAGCTGGTTTCTTAAACCAATGATTCCTCTGGATGGTATTAAAAACTGGATATTCATCCTGTTGCCACGGGCTTCCATACTCAGCATTTCTCCTTTTCGCATGGTCACCATTTCTACGGCCTTACCGGAAACTTCTTCCGGAAGATCAATAGTAAGTTCTTCGATAGGCTCACACTTAACACCATCTATTTCCTTGATGATAACCTGTGGTTGCCCTATCTGAAGTTCATAACCTTCACGTCTCATAGTCTCAATAAGAACTGATAAGTGAAGTACCCCTCTACCGTAAACTATGAATTTATCGGCACTATCTGTTTCGCTAACTCTTAGTGCGAGGTTCTTTTCAAGTTCTTTATAAAGTCTTTCCTTAATGTGTCTGGACGTCACAAATTTACCATCCTTTCCGAAAAATGGAGAATCATTAATAGTGAATAGCATACTCATGGTAGGCTCATCGATCGCAATAGTTTTAAGGCCTTCAGGGTTCTCGATATCGGCAATGGTATCGCCAATGTCAAATCCCTCCAGTCCCACTACCGCACATATATCACCGGCCTGAACTTCTTCTATTTTTCTACGGCCTAAACCTTCAAAAGTATGTAACTCCTTAATTTTAGTTTTCTTGATGCTGCCATCTCTTTTTACAAGAGAAACCTGCTGATTTTCCTTTAAGGTTCCTCTTTGAAGTCGTCCAATTGCGATCCTTCCTGTAAAAGAAGAAAAGTCAAGTGAAGTGATCAGCATTTGAGGAGTGCCTTCCAGGTCCACCTTTGGAGATGGTATATGCTCTATTACCATATCAAGTAAAGGCTCAATATTCTCAGTTTGATGCTGCCAGTCTTCGCTCATCCAGTTATTCTTGGCTGAACCATATACAGTTGGGAAATCCAGCTGCCATTCTTCCGCTCCAAGTTCAAACATTAGGTCAAAGACCTTTTCGTGAACTTCTTCTGGAGTGCAGTTCTCTTTATCCACCTTGTTAATTACCACACATGGCTTAAGGCCAAGATCTATGGCTTTTTGAAGTACAAAACGGGTTTGGGGCATAGGGCCTTCAAAAGCATCCACAAGAAGTAACACACCATCGGCCATATTCAATACGCGTTCTACCTCTCCACCAAAATCGGCGTGACCAGGAGTATCAATAATATTGATCTTGGTATCCTTATAGGTTACTGAAACGTTCTTTGAAGTGATCGTTATTCCTCTTTCCCTTTCCAGGTCATTATTATCAAGGATCAAATCTCCGGTAGATTCATTATCACGGAAAAGTTCACAGTGATGCATTATTTTATCAACCAGAGTAGTTTTCCCGTGGTCAACGTGTGCGATAATCGCGATATTTCTTATAGCTGTCATATAGCCTTATTTTTAAGGCTGCAAATGTACAGCTATTTTTCGCTAAACCATCGCAGATTTACAAGATTTTAAATATCTGATAATCAACAGTTTTCAAATTATTTATTTTAATTGCTGAGATCCGTACACGGGCGAATTGCCCTATAATCTACTTTTTCTATTTAAATCTATACCCAAGCTTTAAAAAAATGATATTCAATCTATGTTAACAGCCTAAGGACCAACTTTTAAATAGGCAAGTTGTATTTGTCAATGTTAAATAAACCAAATTCTGCTGTTAAACACTTTTAAAGTATTTGAGTTCACAAGACCTGGCACTTAGCTTTGAATAAAACCAAAAATTATTATGAAAATTATCAAAGGACTCTTTTTATCTGTACTATTATTAGCTTTCACTAGTTGTGATGATGACGATGACAATGAAGTGATAGAAGAAACATTCAATTTTACAGCCCAATTATCAGAAATTAATGATTCCGGAGTAAGCGGGACCGCGGCCATAAGTGTTCAGGGAAACAATTTAACTGTGGTCGTGGAAGCAGAGGGAATGACTCCCGGAGAGACTCATCCACAACATATACATGGACTTGAGAATGGAAATGAGAATGCTACCTGCCCCCCAGAATCAGCTGACACTAATGAGGACGGTATTATAACAATTCCTGAAGGAGCTCCTTTTTATGGAGATGTTCTCCTGCCTCTGGCGGATTTTCCGATGGCAGATGCAAACGGAAATATTAGTTATGAGAAAACTTTCATCCTTGGAGAGAATGGAAATCCAACGGCTGAAGCTCTTGCTGCCCTTCAAAACAGGGTGATCGTTCTGCATGGGATCAATGATAGTGATGAGGCATATGTACCAACTACACCCGTAGCATGCGGAGAATTGGTGTTTCAGTAAAAATCATCTAAAAAATATAGTTAAAAAGACCGCCCACGGAGCGGTCTTTTTATTGCTGCTCATCGGCCGAGGGGCCATAAGTTGCTGGCACCGAAATATCCAGCAACCTGAAATAAACTCCAAGCTGAGCCCGGTGATGAGGGAACTGATTCATCACCGTAGACTGAAGCACATTGAATTTTGGCATTTCAAAAATGATCTCTCCATCACTGGTCATTTTCCACATTCTTTCAAATTCATCATCGGGTTTTTGCAAAGCCTTTTCCGCTTCAGCTGCACCAGATTTCAATTCCTTAATGATCTCCTCTACAGTCCCGTGATCCTTGGGTTTATATCCCGTTAAATCCATTTCACCGGCTTTCATGGTCCCTGTTATCCAGGAAGGTATTTCAGCCAGGTGGTTGGCGAGCTGGCGTATGCTCATTGATTTTTTATGAGGTTTCCAGTCAAGTTTGTCCTCGGGGATCCTTTTGAGAAATTTTTCAGTCAGGGCCACTTCCTGTTGCAGTTGGGGGATTAGGAATTCATGGATTTTCATTGCTGAGAAATTTTTGGTTGAACAAATATCTAATTTACAGAAAATAAGATCCAAATTATGGTTTTTCGAAATTTACTGCTGATTGCAATGCGACATTAATTAAGTTATCTTTGCGCAAAATTGAGATAGAATGGATTTAAGTAAAATTCCTAATATAAAACATACAGATTCCAATAATTTCTTTCTTCTTTCCGGTCCCTGCGCTATCGAAGGGGAAGAAATGGCATTAAGGATTGCCGAGAAAGTTGTGGAAATCACCGATAAGTTGGAAATTCCTTATGTCTTTAAGGGTTCATTTAAAAAAGCAAACCGAAGCCGGATAGACAGTTTTACTGGTATTGGCGATGAAAAGGCACTGAAGATTTTACGAAAAGTATCAGAGACCTTTAATATACCTACGGTAACAGATATACATGAAATAAGCGATGCCCAATTGGCCGCTGAATATGTGGACGTGCTTCAGATCCCTGCTTTCCTGGTAAGGCAGACCGATCTTGTTGTTGCCGCAGCTGAAACCGGAAAAACAATCAACCTCAAAAAGGGTCAGTTTATGAGCCCGGAAAGTATGAAACATGCCGTGACCAAGGTGACAGACTGTAATAATGAGCAAGTGATGGTGACTGATCGTGGCACCATGTTCGGGTACCAGGATCTTATTGTGGATTTTAGAGGAATTCCTGCCATGCGTGAATTTGCCCCAACCGTGCTTGATGTTACCCACTCGCTTCAGCAACCTAACCAGAGCAGCGGTGTAACAGGAGGAAGGCCAGACATCATTGAAACCATTGCACGTGCGGGAATTGTAAATAAAGTTGATGGCTTATTCATCGAAACACATTTCGACCCCGCCAATGCAAAGAGCGACGGTGCTAATATGCTGGACCTCGCGCATCTTGAAAAACTCCTGAGCAATCTTACCGCTATCAGGAAAACGGTGAACAGTTTATAAATTTCTCTATATTATTGTATAAAGCCCAGCGAGAGCCGGGCTTTTTTCGGTTTAAAAATTTTGGTGATTTAAATTAAATGTATTTACTTTGTTTTTCAAAGTACTTTAAAATGGAAAACGAAAAGTATCTTCGGGACATAAGCGAAATCAGGCAAATGATGGATCGCTCCTCCCGATTCATATCGCTTAGCGGTCTTGCCGGCGTGTTTGCCGGTTGTTATGCGATCATAGGAGCAGTATTGGCAAATATCATAATTTCTGATAACGACCTGGATTACAATTCCTCGATAGGTTCAGAAAAAACAATTCAGCTTCTGCTAATAGCGATAGCGGTTCTCATTTTAGCCGTGGGTACAGCCGTTTTCCTAACTACAAGAAAAGCCAAAAGAAACGATCAAAAAATATGGGATAACACCACAAAAAGACTATTGATCAACTTTTTCGGGCCACTTGTTGCAGGCGGTTTATTTTGCCTGGTCCTTTTGCAGTATGGGCTTTTTGGCCTGATCGCTCCCAGCATGCTCATTTTTTATGGTTTAGCGCTTATCCACGGAAGTAAATACACCTTTGGAGACCTTAAAAGCCTTGGATATGCGAACCTGCTACTGGGACTTATTGCCACACAGTTCCCAGGATATGGAATATATTTCTGGGCGGTAGGTTTTGGAGTATTTCATATAATATACGGCATATGGATGTACAATAAGTATGACCGAAAGAGTGCTTAATGAAGAATATAATAAGCAATATAAACAAAGCCTTTGATCACAGGGTTCGCCTCGGAATTATGAGTGTGCTGATGGTGAATGAATTCGCTGATTTTAAAACGCTTAAAGAGTTATTAGGTGCTACTGACGGTAATATAGCCAGTCACACAAAGGCTCTTGAAAAAAAGAAATATATTAAAGTGGAGAAATCCTTTATCGACAGAAAACCGAATACACGCTATCTGGCAACAGAATCGGGCAGAAAAGCTTTTCAGGCTCATCTCGATGCTTTGGAGAAACTCTTAAGCAATGATGTAAATATCAATAAAACTAAAACTTAATTTTTTTTATTTACCTACTTTGCATTTCAAAGTTCTTTACAAACATTAAAAGATTAAAACAATGCGAAACGAAATTCTAACTCACATAGACGACCCCGGCTTCCTTGAGAGGCTTTACAGGTCTAACAGGAAAGACTTCAAGAAAGAATTCCATGAAATTTATGCTCAAATTAAAGAGAGACCGGCTGCCAGCTACTGGTACGAAAGGCTTAATTACGAATCGCTTGAAATTTCATGGGGAACCAAAACCGAATGGCTTTTTGTCGTTTTTGCCTCTTTAATCGCCGGTACACTGGCTAAACTACCAGATATTTTCACAATTAGTGAAGAGTTCTATTACAGTAGAAATATAAGCTTTCTTGTATTTCCATTTCTAACAGCTTATTTCATTTGGAAAAATGATCTATCCACTAAAAACATGGCTATTACCGCAGTAGTAATCCTCGCAAGTCTAATTTATATTAATGTACTTCCTGGATCTATAGAAACCAGTGATACTCTCCTGCTTGCCTGCATACATATACCTTTACTACTATGGATGATTTTCGGAATCTCATTCGACGCAGATTACATTCATAGTTTTCAGAAAAGACTCGGATTTTTAAGATTCAACGGAGATCTTCTTGTGATGAGTGCCATATTTGTGCTGGCCGGGATTTTAATGACCGGGATTACGCTCGGACTTTTTAACCTGATTGGTCTCGAGATCGAAGAGTTCTATTTTCGCTATTTAGTGATTTTCGGCCTGCCTGCGGTTCCTATATTTGCAACATTCCTAACTCATACCAATCCGCAGCTGGTAAATAAAGTTCCACCGGTGATCGCGAAAATATTTAGTCCCCTGGTTTTAGTGATGCTTATAATTTACCTGGGGGCCATCATTTATTCAGGTAAAGATCCATATAACGACAGGGAGTTCCTACTAATCTTCAACCTGCTCCTGATAGGCGTCGTGGCACTGATCTTCTTTTCGGTTGCTGAAGGTGTGAAACAAGGAAAATTTAGCGCTTTATGCGTTCTCCTACCCCTCTCGATTGTTACTATTATTGTAAACGCAGTGGCACTTTCAGCCATTTTGTTCAGAATCTCAGAATGGGGATTTACTCCCAACCGGGTGGCCGTCCTTGGCGTGAATATTTTAATGCTGATCCATTTAGTTATTATCGCCATAAGACTCTCTAAAACACTTTTTAAAAAATCAGATGTCGGGATCATAGAAAAAGCGATCGCAGGTTACCTGCCCGTATACCTGGTATGGATTTGCATCGTAACATTCATATTCCCGCTTCTTTTTGGCTTTAAATAAGCGGCTTTTTATTTAAAGAAATAACCAATTTTAACACCATAGGTTATGAAAACCAAAAGTCTTGTAATTATCCTGATCCTAGTTGGAACCTTACTAATAATTCCTCTTCTAGGTATGCAATTTAGTGATGGGATAGACTGGTCACTATTCGATTTCCTTATAATGGGAATTCTTCTATTCATCACGGGAATAGGAATTGCATACAACCTTAAAAAGATCGCCTTATCAAAAAACCGTGTAATAAGCTTAGGAGTTATTCTTATGGTTTTTTTCCTGATCTGGGTAGAACTTGCTGTGGGGGTTTTCGTGACTCCTTTTGCCGGCTCGTAATATCCATTAAAATTCATTTATGACTGGTTCATTCAACTTCACACCCATTGTTAACCGGATATTTGGCGGATTGCTACTTCCTGTGGGAATATTGAATCTTTTTCGTGGCAATGATCCCGGACCTGGAACGACTTATGTGGCAATTGCAGTAATATTTAATCCTTCGGTAAATTATTGTGCTGAAGGAATTATTCGGATTCAGCATCTACGATTATATCAAGGCTATACTGGCCCTGATTCTGACCTGGACAATTCTGGCATTAGGTGCTGTTGCCGAAGCTTATTACCCGGAAATCATCTACTCACTGTAAAACTGAAATCATGGAAAAGGAATATTTTGTAGCTAAAGACTCGATCGTCAGGGAGATCTGGGGTAAAAGCGATACGATCCTGTTCATTTTTGCGGGAGCATCGGCCGAATTTGCTCTTAACAAGGCTGTAGACTGGCTCTATTTTACCGGTAAACTCCCCAAGGATCCACTCGGAAGGTTATTCTCCACGGTTTCCTATGCAAGGGAAATAGTTTTTGCTGATAAGCAATCGGCCATTAATGCCATTGAAAGGATCAATCAGATCCATTCTTCAGTAGAAAATAAACGCGGAAAAAAAATTCCCGACTGGGCTTACCGGAATGTATTGTTCATGCTGATCGACTATTCTGTAAGATCTTTTGAAATCCTTGAACGCCCATTAAGGATTGAAGAAAAGGAAGAGGTTTTTAAAGTTTTCCGTGAAGTTGGTTGCCGCATGGGCATCAAAGATCTTCCTAAAGATTTCTCTCATTATGAAATAATGCGGGAACAACACCTGGAGCAACACTTATATTCTGGAAAATATACAGAAGATCTTTACTCCCAATACAGAAAACATCTGGGTTTTATAAGGTATAACCTCCTGATCGAAACCCAGAAACTTATTACTCCCGAAACCGTAAGAAAGATGCTGGGCTTGAATGGCCTGTCATTGCTGAAACCTCTAATTATTATGTACAAATTCAGCAGGAGTTTCCACCTGGACAAACTATTGAAATCCCTCCTTCTTCCTCCAGATTATAAAGATGAGATAAGATCGCTGGATCGGATAACTACCTGATTATAAAACTAATTCCGGGAAATTTCCTTTTAAATTATTGCGAGAATATTTCGAGGCCTGGCAGTTACCGTTTCTATTATCATTCTGGTAAATTTAAAGGCCCTGATGCCCTGTATTCATATTTAAGATTGTCAGGCTCAATGCCCCGATAGCTGTGATACGGAGGCCTTTTATCTATTCTCCGAATGTTTATGAAGTAGGCAATTCACTGGATCGATACTTAGAGAGGTATGGCAAAAATGTTCAGAAATAATTGCCTTAATTTTGAATTTCAAAAATCCATAAAAATTATACTTTCCCTTTTAGCCAATGAAAAGACTATATAGAAATGACCGGCTTAATTACTTTCTGGGGTTTTTGGTGCTCCTGGCAATTGAAATCCTGATCGCTAAATTTGTTCGGGATGATTTTATAAGACCCTATGGCGGGGATTTTCTTGCAGTTATCCTTATCTATTGTTTCTTAATGGCTATATCTAAAATTTCAGTCACCAATGGACTGCTTATCGTTCTGATTTTTTCTTTTGCAGTTGAATTCTTCCAGATAATCAATATAGTAAAGCTAATGCAGTACCAACCGCCAGAGCCCGTAATGATCGTCCTGGGAAGCAGCTTTTCCCCCTGGGACCTGCTAGCCTATAGCCTGGGAATCATTTGTATTGCGGCTATTGAATTTTACTCGAATTCTGCCATAATCAAAACCGGGAAATGATCTGATGGATATTTCTGATCTTTTGAATCGGTAAGCACTCCATATTTCAGAACCTCAACCTTATCGTTCACAAAAATATAATCGATCCTTCGGGTTACCGGCTCATGGAATTTATAGCCGTTAAAAGTTCCCTCCGAACCAAATGCTACATTTTTTGCTACATTCCTGGAATCCCTAAGCTCTGCAGATATCAACTGAATAGGTTTTGTATCGGGCTCAAGGTTAAGATCTCCCATGAGTATAGCCGGAAGTCCTGCTGTGTTGATCTCTGCTATTTTAGTTAAGATAAGCTTTGCACTTTCCCTTCTTGCCTTTTTTCCTCTGTGATCGAAATGAGTATTGAAAACCCAGAATTTCTTTCCCGATGCTTTTTCCTCAAATAATGCATAAGTGCATATACGTGGAAATGCCGCATCCCAGCCTTTAGATGGTTTGGTAATTTCTTTTGCCAGCCAGAATGTACCCGAAATCAGCACGTCAAATTTCCCCTTCTTGTATAGAATGGCACTAAACTCACCCTTATCGCCCCCATCGCGGCCTTCACCTATGAACTCATATCCATTAAGCTGTGAAGTGAAATGATTAAGCTGCGCAAGTACGGCCTCCTGAACCCCAAAAATATCAGGTTCGTAGAATTTCAGCTGATTTGTAATAAAATCCTTGCGCTTAGGCCAGCTGTTCTCTCCATCATTTTCATTGGCATATTTGATATTGTAAGTCATGAGGTTTACCTGCGCCACAGCATTAAGACTTAGAAATAAACCAAGTAATATAAGTAGGGGTTCTTTTCTCATACTAATAAATGTACTTTTTACGTATTTTATATATATTCGATATTCTTATTAAAAACCTAATCGATGTCATCCTTCCGAATAAACATTATTCTTTTTGGTATTCTACTCATTTCAATTATTTCCTGTAAAACGGTTAAAAACGAAGATACCACCGAAAGTCCCAAACGACCAAATATAGTTTTTATGATGGCCGATGATCATGCATACCAGGCCATTAGCGCATATAGCGATAAACTTATAAAAACTCCAAATATAGATAGAATTGCCAGTGAAGGCATGCTCTTTACCAATGCCAGTGTGACCAACTCTATTTGCGCACCTTCCAGAGCTACAATTTTAACAGGTAAACATACTCATATTAACGGAAAAATAGACAACCTTCATCCGTTCGATACTACCAATGTAACCTTCCCGCAGATCCTTCAGAAAGCAGGTTATCAAACAGCCATGTTCGGAAAGCTTCATTTCGGTAACAATCCTAAAGGATTTGATGAATTCAAGATACTTCCGGGTCAGGGAAGATATTATAATCCTAAATTCCTTACTAATAAAGGCGATACCACCGTTACCGGATATGTGACCGACATAATTACAGATCTTACGATCGACTGGCTTGATAATAGAAGAAAAAAAGACAAACCTTTTTTATTGATGTACCTGCATAAGGCTCCGCACAGATCCTGGTTACCTGCTGAAAGACATTATAAAGAATTCACCAAGAAGGAATTCCCCCTTCCTGAAACCCTATTTGATGATTATGGGAATCGTGGGATAGCTGCCAAAACAGCTGAAATGAACATCCTGAAACATATGCTGCTGGCTTATGACAACAAGATCACTAAAGAAACAGTAGATAAGCTTGGAATAAAAGAGCGAAGGTTCATAGACAGAACAAAAAGAATGACCCCGAAGCAGAAAGCGAACTGGGATGCAGTTTATGGGCCTATAGATCGTGAATTTGCAAAGAATTATCCTACAATGAACGATTCCACCCTTATGATCTGGAAATATCAGCGATATATGCAGGATTACCTTGGTACCATCGCGGCGGTTGATGAAAATGTAGGTCGCATTCTGGATTATCTGAAAGAAAACGATCTGGATAAAAATACCATTGTGGTCTACACTTCAGACCAGGGTTTTTATCTTGGAGAACATGGCTGGTTTGATAAGCGATTCATGTATGATGAATCATTTAAAACACCTTTGCTCATCAAATGGCCAAATAAGATCACTCCGGGCACTACAGAAGACGAGATGGTCCAGAACCTCGATTTCGCGCAAACATTCCTTGAGATCGCAGGTGTAGATGCTCCTGAAGACATGCAGGGCAAAAGTCTGGTTCCGCTTTTAAAAGGAGAAAAAGAGAAATGGGACAGGGATGCTGTTTACTATCATTATTATGAATATCCTGCCGAACATGCTGTAAAGAGACATTATGGTATTGCAACCAAAGACTATAAACTGATACATTTTTATTACGATAGTGATTACTGGGAGCTATATGACAGAAAGAAGGATGAACATGAGCTCAACAATATATACCACGATCCTGAATACCAGGATGTAGTAAAGGAACTTAAAACCAAGCTCATCGAATTACGTAAAAAGTATAAAGACTCTAAAAAGCTGGACAATTATTACATCCAGCTCTATAAGGATAAAGACAAGTAAAATTAAGTATTTGCGTCCTTAGTTGATCGCAAATGGAATTTTAGCGCTTATCGTCACATTCATTCCGGGTTCTATGATATCATAAGAACGGAATCTTGACATATGATCTACATACTTTTTGTTAAGGATGTTATGAGCATTCAAACTCCAGTGTACCTTATTGATATCTACCGCTAAGCCGGCATCAAGTAATGTGTATGCCGGTGTTTCCAATTCATTTTCCGCTACCTGGGTCTGCTCAAAAGTGGTTTGAGTTCCTATATCGAAAATAACATCATGGAAATTTCTGAAATCATCAAGATCCAGATACAGCGTATTGTATAATCTCGTGGGCGGCATCATGGGTAAATAGGAATTATTATCCTCCCGCTTGCCGGTAAGTGTCGAAGCCTTTATTTCAAGATGGCCCCAGTTTAGATTTCGTGGGTGAATATCAAGGCTGCCTTCTCCCCCAGTAATTCGGGCATCCGTCTGACGGAATTCATATTCGGGATAGGTTTTTTCAGGATACATATTTCCCTGAACGGTATTTCCTGTTGGTGCCAGGTAGATATAATTCTGAATTTGATTTCCAAATACGGCTATATCAAAACTGAAATCGGCAAGATCATAATGAAGGCTCAGATCCCATTCCCTGTTCTGTTCCTTAACAAAATCCGCATTCCCAATTTCATATCGCTGTGATTCCAGTTTCACCCCATATGAAAAAAGTTCATTCAAATTCGGTGAACGATAGCCGGAAGCATAACTTGCCCTAAGCAGAAGATTTTTCAACAAATTATACCTGGCACCAAAAGACCAGCTTATATTATCATATTCCCTCCTTGTTCCTGGGACAGAATTCGACGCGGAAGTTAACATTTCCGATTCGAGATTTCTTCGATCATATCTTATTCCTGCCGAAAGGTTCAAGCTTTCCATATCATATTTTGTAAGTGCAAGAAAACCCAGGTCATTTATAGTCGCATTGGGGACCAATTGTGTTGCGGCACCCTCGAGATTATTATTCTTTTTATGCATCCCCTGGGAGCCAATTATCGTTTGGAAGTTATTCCATTCTGGCAGATACCATTTCAGATCATAGGTGTATGTCTGCAAGGCCATATCCAGGTATGTATAGCCTTTTTTAGAACCTCTATGCTCTTCATTTTCTGAACGATGATTGTTCTGATAGCTCAGAACACCCTGGACTTTGGAATCTCCTGCCAGTACAGTTGTCCTGGAAGTGATGCGGTGATCGGTTACATGATGAAACGGAGCTTCGATCTCCAGGGGGAACTTTTCCTTTTCCAGAGTATCAATATTCTTTATCTGTCCGTTTTCATCTTTAACGATGTCCTTTCCATCCAGGATTCCGTAATAGGCATTATTAAAAACATAAGATAACGTAGATGAACTCCATTTCTTATTTACTCCTGCATATGCTTTCGCTCCGTACTCCAGGAGCCTGGTATTTGGAACCCTGAAATCATATCCATTATAGAAATAATCTGAAAAAAGTTTGCCGAGTGCGCTAAAACCCCAGTTAAAATCCTCATTAGCAGACTTGACTTTAGCCTTAGCCATTGCACCAGGATTGTTCGAATAAAGGCCGGCCATGGCCGATCCCCTGGTAGTTCCCACCTCTGCAGGCTCTTCTTCCACAAAATTGACAACTCCCCCCATGGCTTCAGAACCGTAGAGCAGAGATGCGGGGCCTTTTATGATCTCAACATGATCCATGCCCAGTTCGTTTACTCCAATCCCATGTTCATCATCCCATTGCTGGGTTTCGAACCTGGCACCGTTTACCACCGTTAATACCCGGTTACCTGAAAGTCCACGAATCACCGGTCGGCTAACCATGGGTCCGGTGGTTATAGCATCAACCCCGGGCCGTTTTTCGATCACGTCCATTACCGTGAAGGCGCCTGTTTTTCCCAGAGCCTCGTGGTTGACCACTTCAACCGGATATGTATTTTTTCTCTGATCGTTGAAATAAGCTGTACTTACCACCACCTCATCTATTCTTAAAGGATGGAATATTAGTTCAGCGTCCAGGGTTTTTGTTTGTGAATCTCCGGAAAAACTCACTTCTTCTATGATGGGCTGATATCCCAGATAAGAAATTTTAAAATGAAAAGTCCCTTTACCAAGGCCTGAGATCGTATAATTTCCATTCTGGCCGGTAAGCACCCCCTTGTTGGATTCTACCGCATACACCGATGCCCCCTGGAGCGGCTCTCCCGTGGATTCATCAATTATACTTCCCTTTAAAGAATTTTGAGAATTGCTATGCTGAAATACAATAAGGCAAAGGAAGAGGCAAAAAACTGTTTTCATAAAATCTATAGAAGTAATTGAGAAGCCAAACTTAAAACCTCTTATTTGTTTATAAAACTTTTTTGTAGTTTCTATGTGTTTTCAATTTCCCTACCCCTAACATAATCCTGTAAATAGGAATATAACGGAGTAAGTTTTCCATCTTTTGTCATTCTCGCTCTTCCTAAAATACCCTCTTTATCATTATTAAAGAAAGCGGGCATCACTTTTTCCAGGAACATCTTTCCAAAGCCTTCGCTGGCATCTTTAGGCAATTCACAGGGAAGGTTATCTACTGCCATCACGGCTATGGATTTAGGATCCATAAAAGCGGTTTCTGAACCGGTTTCGGGATCGTAGCCGTAAAACGGATCGGCAATGGTTGAAGGTCTTATGGTGCTTGCTATGGGACCGGCTATATCACAGGAAATATCGGCCACATATTTTATCCGAAAATCCTTTTGCTTTACATCTTCTTTTGAGTAAAATACCGGCGCTCCCTGCCCGTAGAAATGCCCCGCAATAAACACGTCACTGGTTCGGGCAAATTTCATGAAGTCGGAATCATAATTCTCAGGGACTTTATAAAATTCTTTACGGCTACCTGTCGCTCCATCCTTTCTTTTCGCATAATCAAGCACATCAATATGACAGAAAACCGGTTCGCTAAATTCATTTTCCAGATAGGTATCCGGCGTAACCTGTTTTATTTTTAAGTGTTCCAGGATCTCCCTTGCACCATGAGCGACTTTCCCGCTTCCGGTAAGCACAAATTTATAAGCAGGAATTTTAACTTTATCAAGTTCTGCCAGCATGGCATCAAGATCTGGCAGGTTCTCGGCTTTAGGGAGTTCAAAAAGCTTTTCCTTTAAGCCTATTCCTCGAATTCCATTATAGGCACCCACCAGTCCCGCATATCTTCCAAAACCTATAAGACGGGCTCCTTTCTGATCGATGATAACCTCATGATCATAGAGCTCGATGTTCTTTTCTAATATTTCCCTCAAAAGATCCCTGTTATAAGGCTGTTTCTTGATGGTATGCGAAAAAAAGAAATACTTTTTGTTCTCCATAAGCGCCGGAATTGGAACTTCCTTTACGCCTAATAAAACATCACAGTCACTCACGTCATCGCTTACTTCAAATCCGGCAGCCTTATATTCATCGTCACTAAAGATCCGAATATCAGAACTCTCTACCTTGAAACTTGCTTCTGGAAATTT
>JAWWBH010000045.1:0-15274 GCA_033721075.1 Christiangramia sp. | reverse complement strand
TTCTCGTCAACACCCAATTTGTCAACGATAATAGCTTTTACTCTTGATGCAATGTCTGACATAATTTTTTATTTTAATTTTGATTAGGTGGCAAAAATAAAAAACTTTATTTTAAAACCGATTTTTACTCTAAAAATGTGATGGTAATTTACATAAAATTCATTGAAACGGATTAATTTTACATCCTAATAAATGTTAACATCCTTATTTTGAGTGACGAAACAAAAAAAACCACCAAAAAAATAGTAATCTTTGCTTCAGGCTCCGGTACCAATGCCGAAAACATAATTAAATACTTCCAGAATTCCAATAAAATAACGGTGGTCGCCGTTTTATCTAATCGCAGATCTGCAGGAGCTCTAAAAAAAGCACACCACCTAAATGTAAAAGCCCTTTTATTCGACCAGGATGCCTTTTACAATTCAAAAGAGGTCCTGAACGTTTTAAAGGATATAGATCCAGATCTTATCGTGCTGGCAGGATTCCTATGGTTGATGCCTACCAATATACTTGAGGAGTTCTCTGAAAGAATAATTAATATACATCCCGCGCTACTTCCAAAATATGGGGGGAAAGGCATGTACGGTGACAGAGTTCACAAAGCTGTCATAGAGAATAAGGAAAAGGAAAGCGGTATTACCATACATTATGTAAACACGAAATATGATGAAGGTGAGATCATTTTTCAGGATACCGTTTCCATAGAACAAAACGAAACTCCTGAGAGCCTTGCACAAAAGATACATGAACTGGAATATAAGCACTTCCCTGTGGTGATAGAACAACTTTTAGAAGGAGATAAATAGTGCAAAACGCTCAGGTCCATATCTATACCGATGGTGCTGCAAGAGGCAATCCAGGCCCAGGAGGTTATGGCATTGTGATGGAATGGGTTGGAAAGCCCTATAAAAAGGAATTCTCTGCCGGGTTCAAACTTACCACCAATAATCGAATGGAGCTTCTAGCCGTAATTGAAGGCTTGAGAAAATTAAAAAAACCCGGTCTTCATGTAAAAGTGTTCACCGATTCGAAATATGTAGCCGATGCGGTGAAAAAAGGCTGGGTTTTTGGATGGGAAAAAAAAGGATTCGTAAACCGAAAGAATAGCGACCTGTGGATGGCCTTTTTAAGGGAATACCGGAAACACCACGTGGAGTTCCAATGGATAAAAGGACACAACAACCATCCCCAGAATGAACGCTGTGACGCTCTGGCTGTGATTGCATCTAAAGGCAGGGAGCTTAAAAAAGATACCGGATATAAAGGCTGATAACCCGACTTAAAATTTGGGTTTATCCCTTGGAAAACAAACTGTATATTTGCAGCGTCATTTTAAAACCCGTTATGAGTAAATTACTTATTGTAGGAACCGTTGCCTTCGATGCTATTGAAACTCCATTTGGAAAAACCGATAAGATTTTGGGGGGAGCAGCCACTTATATTGGCCTTTCAGCATCTCACTTCGATGTAGACACCGCAGTGGTTTCCATAGTTGGAGACGATTTTCCCAGGGAATATCTGGATCTGCTCAAAGAGAATAAAATAAATACAGAAGGGATCGAAATAGTTGAGGGAGGGAAAACCTTCTTTTGGAGCGGCAGGTACCATAACGATCTTAATACCCGTGACACCCTGGACACACAGTTAAATGTTCTGGCAGACTTTAATCCGGTAGTTCCCAATTCATATAAAGACGCACAATTCGTCATGCTTGGGAATCTGCATCCACTAGTGCAGTTAAGTGTTTTGGAACAGGTGAAAGATCCAAAACTGGTGGTGCTTGATACCATGAATTTCTGGATGGATAACACGCTGGATGAGTTAATGAAAGTTATCGCGAAGGTAGATGTGATGACGATTAACGATGAAGAAGCTAGGCAACTTTCAGGAGAACATTCTTTGGTAAAGGCTGCCAGGAAAATAGAAGAAATGGGTCCAAAATATGTAGTGATCAAAAAAGGAGAACATGGTGCGCTATTATTCCATAAAGAACAGGTGTTTTTCGCACCTGCCCTTCCTCTCGAAGACGTTTTTGACCCAACGGGAGCCGGCGACACCTTCGCTGGTGGATTTATTGGCTATCTTGCCCGAACAGGGGACATTTCTTTTGAAAATATGAAGAGTGCTATCATTTATGGTTCGAATCTTGCTTCCTTTTGTGTGGAGAAATTTGGAACAGAACGCATGCAGGCCTTAACAGGATCACAAATGAACGACAGGCTTCTTGATTTTAAGAAATTAACGCAGTTTGAAACCCAACTGCATTAGAAATATCGCCCTGTAATTTCAGGGCTTTTTTTGTGACAAAAACAACAAAAATTCCAAAAAGGAAATTAAGATTATGAGTGATGCTCTAAAACACGAATGCGGAATCGCACTTATTAGGCTTTTAAAACCCCTTGATTACTACAAGGAAAAATACGGGACAGCATTTTATGGCATAAATAAAATGTATCTCATGATGGAGAAGCAACATAACCGTGGCCAGGATGGCGCAGGTTTTGCGAGCATCAAACTCAACACCATTCCCGGAGAGCGTTACATTAGCAGAATACGCTCAAACAAATCACAACCCATACAGGACATCTTCGAGCAGATCAATCAGAGAATCAATGATGAGATCAAGGCAAATCCCGAATATGCCGATGATACCGAACTTCAGAAAAGGCATATCCCATACCTAGGGGAAGTATTTTTAGGGCATGTAAGATACGGTACATTTGGAAAGAACAACATTGAAAGTGTACATCCATTTCTTAGACAGAACAACTGGATGCACCGTAACCTTATTGTCGCCGGGAACTTCAATATGACCAATGTGAACAGACTGTTCAACAATCTGGTGGAACTGGGACAACATCCTAAAGAGCGGGCCGATACCGTTACAGTAATGGAAAAAATAGGCCATTTCCTTGATTCGGAAGTGAGAAAACTCTATAAAAAACTTAAGAAAGAAGGCTATTCAAAGGTAGAGGCATCTCCTGTGATTGCAGAGCAACTTAATGTTACCAAGATCCTGAAAAAATCCTCCAAGAACTGGGATGGCGGTTATGCGATGGCCGGACTTATGGGACATGGTGATTCCTTTGTGCTTAGGGATCCTGCAGGAATTAGGCCAGCATACTATTATAAGGATGACGAGGTAGTGGTAGTTGCTTCAGAAAGGCCGGTTATTCAAACCGTTTTCAATGTGAACTTTGAAGATGTTAACGAACTCCCTCCGGGACATGCCATCATTACCAAGAAAAATGCTAAGACATCTATCAAAAAGATTATTGAACCACTTGAAAGAAAGGCATGCTCCTTCGAACGCATTTATTTCTCACGGGGTAGCGATGCCGAGATCTATCAGGAAAGAAAATTACTGGGAAGATTCCTAATGCCAGAGGTGCTTAAATCTATAGATCATGACACCTTAAAAACAGTATTCTCCTTTATTCCTAATACAGCCGAAACCTCATTCTACGGAATGGTGGAAGCTGCCCAGGATGAGCTCAACAAACAAAAAAACGAAGCTATCCTCAAAGAAAAAGAAACCCTCACCGATGCCAGACTTCAGGAAATATTGTCTCACAGGCTAAGGACGGAAAAGATTGCTATTAAAGATGTAAAACTTAGAACCTTTATTACCGAGGATAGCAGTCGTGACGATTTGGTTGCACATGTGTATGATGTAACCTATGGGGTTGTGAAGCCAGATGATAATCTTGTGATCATAGATGATAGCATTGTGAGAGGCACAACGCTCAAGAAGAGCATCATTAAGATGATGGACAGGTTGAGACCAAGGAAGATAATAGTAGTCTCATCGGCGCCTCAAATCAGGTATCCTGATTGTTATGGAATTGATATGGCAAGGCTGGAAGACCTTGTAGCTTTCCGGGCAACACTGGATCTATTAAAGGAAAATAACAAATACGATATTGTAGAAAAAGTTTATAATAAATGTAAAGAGCAGGTTGACCTTGATGACAGCGAAGTCCAGAACTTTGTGAAAGAAATTTACGCTCCTTTTACCGATGAAGAAATTTCTGATAAGATCTCAGAGCTTTTATGTGATGAAGATGTAAACGCGGAGGTAAAGGTTATATACCAGAGTGTTGAAAATCTTCATAAAGCATGCCCTAAGAATTTAGGGGACTGGTATTTCACAGGGGACTACCCAACTCCAGGAGGGAATCGGGTTGTCAACAGGGCATTTATGAACTTTTTCGAGGGCAAAAAGGATCGGGCGTATTAAGTGCGTGTGTTTCATCTAATAAATACGCAATTCGTCTAATATTCTTTGCCTGTAGGATTTTTCTATATACTTTAGTAATACCATAACATAAGTAGGTTAAGTTCATGGTAGATTTGGGGCAAAAAAAGGTGGAATCTCTTCCGCCTTTTTTTATGTCCGAATACTTCCTTTTGTTCAAAGTCTTTGTTTATCAGATGAACAAACTTTTGGTTTTCAGTGTTTTGGCTAATAATCATTCCCTTCATCTAAATTTTTAAAATACTAAGTTCTTTCTTTCTATATTTACTGAACCATAGCATAAGTAGGTTAAGTTCATGGTAGATTTGGGGCAAAAAAAGGTGGAGAATATCCACCTTTTTTTATGGAGTTAACTGACTTATTAATGTGGGCAGAAATCTGATTAAAAATACCGCAAGACACTAAAAAACAGCTTCTTAACTAATTTCCGGGTATTTCATCTAAATTCTCAATTTCATACATTCTTTTACTATATATTTACAGTACCATAGCATAAGTAGGTTAAGTTCATGGTAGATTTGGGGCAAAAAAAGGTGGAGAATATCCATCTTTTTTTATGGAATAAACTGAATACTCTGGCATAAAAAAGACCGCTAAAAGCGGCCTTTTCCATTTATATTTGATAGTTATTTATTTAGCCTTAGCATATCTACTGCCTACTTCCTTCCAGTCTATTACATTAAAGAAAGCTTCTATATATTCAGGACGTTTGTTCTGGTAATTTAAATAATATGCATGTTCCCAAACATCTAATCCCAAAATAGGAGTACCTCCACAACCTACTTCAGGCATAATAGGGTTGTCCTGGTTTGGAGTTGAACATACCTCTACTTTACCTCCTTCATGTACACACAACCAGGCCCATCCTGATCCGAATTGTCCAGCAGCTGCTTTTGAAAATTCATCCTTAAATGCTTCAAAAGAACCATATGCATTGTCTATAGCTTCGGCAAGTTCTCCTTCAGGTTTACCTCCTCCATCAGGAGACATGATCTCCCAGAAAAGACGGTGATTATAATATCCCCCTCCATTATTACGTACCGCGCTATTGGACATATCAAGGTTCTTTAAGATATTCTCAATATTTTTTCCGTCCATATCGGTTCCTTCAATGGCTGCATTAAGCTTATTGGTATAGCCTGCATGGTGCTTTCCATGATGAATTTCCATGGTTCTGGCATCTATATGTGGTTCCAGTGCGTCAAAGGCATATTTTAGTTTTGGTAACTCAAAAGACATAATTATCTAATTTTTTTAGTGATTAGTACTTAAACTCACCCAAATTTAGCTATTCGGGTATTTAATGGAAATTTTTTAATGTTATAAAATACTTAAAAGGACTGGTACTTTAAAACCCATTTTTATTTTAATTTTAAAAATCCTGAATTTATAGAGGATCATAAACCAACCTATTTTTGAAAAATTCCTTTAATATCTACAATGCTTCGGCTGGCTCGGGAAAGACTTTCACCCTGGTGAAGGAGTATCTGAGTCTCCTTTTTTCCTCTGCTAAAAAGGATCGATACAAAAATATTCTTGCTATTACCTTTACCAATAAGGCGGTTGGGGAGATGAAAAAGAGGATTATTCAAAGCCTTGCTGAATTTTCTTCACCTGATAGTGATGTTGAGAATCATGCCCTTTTAAAAGCAGTCTGCGAGGAAACCAGTCTCTCTACTGAAAATATCAAAAATAGATCTTCAGAAATACTAAAAAGCATCATTCACAACTATGCGGCGTTTGAGGTTTCCACCATAGATGGCTTCACGCATAGAGTCCTCAGGACCTTTGCACGTGATCTCGGGATTCCAATGAATTTTGAAGTAGAACTCGATGCCGAACAAATATTGATGGAAGCAGTAGACAGTCTTATAAGCCGGGCGGGGACAGACGAAAACCTTACTCGTATCCTGGTGGACTTTACCTTGAGTAAGGCCGATGATGACAAAAGCTGGGATATAAGTCGGGATCTTTTCAGTATATCAAAATTACTCATAAACGAAAACCATCAGAAGGCTATTCAAATATTAAAGGACAGGAAACCTGAAAATTTTGAGGAATTCAGTAAAAAATTGATTTCAGACATAAAGCTCACTGAAAAAAACCTGAAAAACTCTGCCGATTATTTCTTTGAACTTATCGCTAGCAATGGCATTGATGAAGCTGATTTTACCAGAGGTTCCATCCCCGCCCATTTCAGAAAGCTTCATAGCGGCAACGGTTCTCTGAATTTCAACACTAAATGGGCTGAAAACATTGAGGATCTTCCCTTATATCCTAAAAAGCTAAGTGAAAGCACCAAAGCTGTTATGGACTCGATTCAGCCGGAAATCACCGAAATATTCCAAACTACCAGAAAGGCTTATTTCCAAATTGAGTTTTTAAAAGAGATAAAGAAAAATCTTGTTCAATTGTCCTTGTTAAATGAAATAAACAGGGAATTAGAAGATATCAAGAAAGAAAGGAATCTGGTGCTTATATCAGAATTCAATCCCAGAATTAGCGAACAGGTTAAAGATCAGCCAGCCCCTTTTATTTATGAGCGGCTAGGAGAACGTTATCGCCATTATTTCATTGATGAATTTCAGGACACCTCTATTATGCAATGGGAAAATCTTATCCCATTAATAGATAATAACCTTTCCGGAACGGAAAACGTCTCTGGCCTTACGATAGTAGGCGATGCTAAACAAAGTATCTACCGATGGCGCGGTGGAAGAGCTGAACAGCTAATAGATCTTTGCAATAAAAGAGTCAGGCCTTTTCAGATAGATCCCAGGGTAGTGAATCTCCCAGATAATTTTAGAAGTGGTTCTGAGATTGTAAACTTTAATAATAGCTTTTTCAATTTTGCAGCTTCACATTTAAGTTTTCCTGATTATGCTGAATTATTCAAAAACTCTTCTCAAAATCCAAAAAAAGGAGATTTTGGTTATGTAAATGTCTCTTTTCTTGATGTGAAGAACAGGGACGAAGAGTTTGAGATGTATCCTCAGAAAGTCCTGGAGATCATTAAGGAGCTTGATAAAAAAGGATTTAACAGAAATGATATTTGTATCCTTACAAGAAAAAGGAGTGAAGGGGTTGCGATAGCCGAGTATTTAAGTGAAAATGACATTGCAGTAATTTCTTCAGAAACCCTCCTTTTATCGCAATCCCCGGAAGTAAACTTTATCGCAAACCTCCTTTATTTTTCCCTGAATCCGCAGGATGATAAATTAAAGCTGAACATTTATGATTTCCTTGCCGAACGTTATCTAAAGGAAGAAGAGGTGCACCACATACTTATCAGGAATCTGCCAGGTGATGGCGCTGAATTCTTCCGGTGGATATCAGATCTTGGACTTGAGTTTGACATGGATCGCCTAAACAGACTTTCTCTTTACGAATCGGTAGAATACATAATAAGGAGTTTTGACCTGGTAAAAGATTCTGATGCTTACATTCAGTTCTTTTTAGATTTCGTTTTCGAGACTACTCAAAAGACATCAAATGGTTTGAGTGATTTTCTGGAAAAATGGGAGCAGAAAAAAGATAAGCTTAGCATTGTAGTTCCGGAAGCAGATAACGCGGTACAGATCATGACAATCCATAAATCGAAAGGTTTGGAATTCCCGGTGGTGATTTATCCTTTTGCGAATTCTGAACTTCAGGATACCCGGAATGACAATTTGTGGTTGCCAACCTATGATGAGAATATTCCCATTGCTTACGTAAGTGCCTCCCAGAAAATGTTAAACTGGAACGATCATGCGGCAGACGCTTATAGAGACCTTATATACAAAAATGAACTGGATACTTTGAATGTACTGTATGTTGCAAGTACCAGAGCTTCACAGCAACTATACATTCTTTCGAACTATCATGAAAAACCCAAAAGCACACCTAACATTTCTGATTTGCTTATGGATTACTTAAGATCTTCCGGAAAGTGGAATGGGGAGCTATCCTATGAATTTGGAGACCAATCCGAAAGTTTTCATACAGAACCCACACACAAGGCGGGATCTTCCCCTAAAAGATATTATTCTTCTCCTACGCAAAATAATGCTGTTAGTATAATCACAAGAGCCGGTTCCCTTTGGGATTCCAAACAACAGCAAGCCATTGAGAAAGGAGAGATAGCCCACGAGATCCTGGCGAGAATCCATAAAGCCTCAGATATGAAAGATGCGATTGAATGGGCCGTGATCTCAGGTATGATAACTGAAAGTTCACGAAACGAAATTACTGGTCTTGTATCAGGAATTGTTAATCATCCAGATTTAAAACAATATTACCAGGAAGGCGTAAATAATTTCAATGAAAAAGAGATAATAACCACTGATGATGAAAGGCTTCGGCCTGACAGGATAAATCTTAATGCCCAAAATGTAAGTATTATTGATTATAAGACAGGAGGATTGGTAGAAAAACACGCAAAACAAATTTTGAAATATGCCAAAGCGCTGAAAGACATGGGGTATACTGTTGAAAAGTGCTTACTTGTCTACACAAGTGCCCCTATAGTGATTAAAGAAGTTTAAATTTGCTGATCAATAAAACCCAGAAAGTATAAAAAAAGAAACAAATATGTACGGAGCAATAAAAGAACATTTACAAAAAGAGATAGAAGAAATTAAAGAGGCAGGTCTTTATAAAAGGGAAAGAGTGATCACGAGTCCGCAGGATGCAGTAATAAAGATATCCACCGGGCAGGAAGTGATCAATTTCTGTGCTAACAATTACCTGGGTCTATCTTCACACCCAGAAGTGATACAGGCGGCAAAAGATACTTTAGACAGTCATGGTTTTGGAATGTCAAGTGTGCGATTCATTTGTGGAACTCAGGACATTCACAAGGAGTTGGAACGCAAGATCGCAGAATTCTATGGAACTGAAGACACAATACTTTATGCCGCTGCATTCGATGCAAATGGAGGCATATTTGAACCGCTATTAACTGCAAAAGATGCGATCATTTCAGATTCACTTAACCATGCGTCGATCATAGACGGAGTGCGATTATGTAAGGCTGCAAGGTACAGGTATGAGAATGGAAATATGGACGACCTTGAAAAACAACTTATCGCTGCTAATGAGAAGGATGCCCGCTTCAAAATTATCGTGACAGATGGAGTGTTCTCCATGGACGGCCTTGTGGCTCCCCTTGATAAGATATGTGATCTTGCAGAAAAATATGATGCACTAGTAATGATAGATGAATGTCACGCTACCGGATTTATAGGGGAAAATGGGATTGGGACCCTGGAAGAAAAAGGTGTTCTGGACAGAATTGACATTATCACCGGCACCCTGGGGAAAGCTCTTGGAGGTGCGATGGGAGGTTATACGACTGCCAAAAAGGAGATCATTGAAATCCTAAGACAACGCTCAAGACCATATTTATTTTCGAATTCCCTGGCGCCGGCAATTGTTGGAGCTTCGATTAAGGTATTCGACATGCTGAAAAAAGATGACAGTCTTAGGAAAAAACTAAAGGAAAATACTGCTTATTTTAAAAAAGGTATTAAAGATGCCGGATTTGAGATCATAGACGGGGAGTCTGCAATAGTTCCGGTAATGCTTCACGATGCCAAACTTTCACAGGATATGGCCGATAAACTTCTGGAAGAGGGAATCTATGTAATTGGATTCTTCTACCCGGTGGTTCCAAAGGGAAAAGCGCGGATAAGAGTGCAACTTTCTGCGGCTCATGAAAAAGAGCATCTTGATAAAGCTATTGAAGCATTTAAAAAAGTAGGAAAGGAACTGGGTGTAATATAATGTTAAATTCCTGATTGTTTTTTTTCTAAACTATTATCAAAATATTTGATAATCAGCTATTAAAAAATGAATAAACCCGCCGGAAACCCCCTGTAATTAAGAAAACTTTATTATTTTTATCTTTGTTAATATGCATTAAGGGCATACTTTTGTTCACAATTAACACTTAAAACTAAACTATTAAATATGAAACATCTTAGCAAAATTGTACTGGCCTTATTACTGGTATTTGGCTTTAATTCAGTTCAGGCACAGGATGCTGACAATCCCTGGGCAATTGGCATCGGAGTTAATGCCGTAGACTTCTATCCCACCGGGAATGATGCCCCCCTTGGTGATATGTTTGAAGATTATTTCAACACCAGTGACCACTGGAATATCCTTCCTGCGATCTCTAAACTTTCTGTTTCCAGATATATTGGAGCAGGATTTGTTGGAGAGTTAACCGGTACACTCAATCAAATAGATAAATATGGCGACAGATCTGTAAGCGATTTATCTTATTATGCAATAGACGGTAGTGTGGATTACAGTCTTCGTGCTTTACTAAACGATGGCTGGTTTGATCCTGTGATCGGTATAGGTGGAGGTTACACCTGGATAGGTGATCAAGAAGGTGAGGACATCTCAAATCTTAGTGCCGCTTCCTTAAACGGTAAATTAGGTTTGAACTTCTGGTTCTCAGACAATATCGCACTTACAGTAGAATCTAAATACAAGAATTTCTTTGATGTAGAAACTGCAACGCATTTTCAGCATTCAGCCGGAATCAAATTGGTTTTCGGAGGTACTGATACTGACGGTGACGGAATTTACGACAAAGACGATGAATGTCCAGAAACACCAGGTCTTGAAGAATTTAACGGATGCCCAGATACTGACGGTGACGGAATTGAAGACCGTCAGGATGCATGTCCGGAAGAAGCTGGTTTAGCCGAATTTGACGGATGTCCAGACACTGATGGTGACGGCGTGGCCGATCCTGATGATGAATGTCCAGAAGTTGCAGGTCTTGCCGAAATGAACGGTTGTCCTGATACTGACGGTGATGGCGTAAGAGATGATGAAGATGATTGTCCAGATGAAGCTGGTCCTGCAGAAAATGATGGATGCCCATGGCCGGATACTGATGGTGACGGAATCCTTGACAAAGATGATGATTGTCCAGAAGAGGCTGGTCCTGCAGCATCAAACGGATGCCCAGAACCAACTGCTGAAGTGATCTCAGAATTGAATGAGTATTCTAAAACAGTTCTTTTCGATTTCAACAAAGCGACTATCCGTCCAGAATCTGAAGATGCGCTACAATCTATTGTAGATATCATGAATGAATATCCACAAACAATTTTCCACATCGAAGGACATACTGATAGTATAGGTAGTGAAGCTTATAACGAGAAGCTTTCCAGAGAAAGAGCTGCCTCTGTTGAAACATGGCTTTCTGAGCATGGTGTACCAGCTAACAGATTAACTTCTGAAGGATATGGTGAAACCAGACCTATCGCCACTAACAGTACCGATGCCGGAAGACAGGAAAACAGACGTGTTGAAATCTCTCTTGATAAAGACAGAGAAATGAAAGACAAGTCTGCTGACGAAGAAATGAACTAATTGTTCTTGATAAATCACAGTAAAAAAACGCTCCGCATTGCGGGGCGTTTTTTTATTTTAGGCCTATGGAATCATTTATACGTGAAGTTTTACAAAAGCTCAGGCAAAGTTCTACCCCGTTTTCTGATATTATTTTTATTCTCCCAAGTAAAAGAGCCGGATCCTATCTCATAAAGGAACTTTCAGCGGTAACCAATAATAACTTATTCGCTCCGGCAATATATAGCATTGAGGAATTCGCCGAGTTAATCTCTGGTTTACAGCCTGTAGACAATACAATAAGTCTATTTGAATTTTATGATGTTTATAAAAATCTTACCCCTCCCGATGAACTTGAAGACTTTGAAACCTTTACCTCCTGGGCGCAAAGCATTATACATGATTTCAATGAAATAGACCGATATTTAATAGACCATAAACCCTTCTTTAATTACCTATCTGGCATTCAGGACATAAATCACTGGTACCTTAAGGAGGAAAAGACCGATCTCATAAAGAGGTATCTCACGTTTTGGAAAAAACTCCCTCTCTACTACGAGGCTTTAAGTGAGAAACTGTTAAAGAAAAATCAGGGATACCAGGGACTAATTTACCGCTCGGCTGCCACAAATATTCAGAAGTATATCAACAACAATCCAAAGCAACATGTCTTTATAGGCTTCAATGCACTGAATGCAGCTGAACAATTGATCATTCAAAGCTTGCTTGAGCAAGAACTCGCCAGGGTATATTGGGATCTCGATAAGGTCTTTTATTCCGATCCTTCCCATGGTGCCTCGATCTTTATCAGGGAATATCTTGAGAACTGGGACTTTTACCAGCAAAATCCCTATCAATACTTTACCGAAAAATATTCAGAAGTTAAGAATATCGAAATGATCGGGATTCCTAAGAATATTGGTCAGGCGAAATATTTGGGAGAGATCCTTACGGGATTAAGTAAAGAACAATTAGAAAATACTGCAGTGGTACTGGGAGAAGAAGAACTCCTGCTTCCGGTGCTTAACTCCTTGCCAGATGAGATCAATGAATTGAATATCACGATGGGGTTTCCTGTAAAGAATGCCCCTATAAATTCCCTATTTGAGAGCCTGTTCCACATGCATCTACATAGCACAGGAAACTATTATTACAAGGATATTATTTCGGTCATAAATCATCCTTCTCTTAATCCACTTCTGGAACCAAATGCAGCTGACTTAATCCAAAAAATTCATTCCGAAAATCTAATTTATCTTCATCATGGAGAAATAACCTCTGTTTTTCCTGAAGATTTAAAAGCACTTATTTCTGCTTGCTTTGTGCCAAAAGAGGATTCTGTTTCCCGTCTTATCCAGGATTTTCATCAAATAATTCAGTCCTTAAAAGCTTTTCTGAAAGAGGAAGAAGATAAAATAGGCCTGGAATTTCTATACCACTTTCATGTGCTTTTCAATAAGCTGGAAAACCTTAACGACAGATACCCACACCTGAAAACGATACGTTCGCTCTTTGTTTTCTATAAGGAAATGCTTAGCACCGAAACCCTGGACTTTCAGGGTAGGCCTTTCCAGGGCCTTCAATTGATGGGAATGCTCGAGTCAAGAGCTCTTGACTTTGAAACAGTGATAATAACATCGTTAAATGAAGGCGTCTTACCCGCGGGAAAATCAGAAAACTCCTTTATTCCATACGACCTGAAACAGGAATACAAACTCCCTACATACAGGGAAAAGGATGCGGTTTATACTTATCATTTTTACAGGCTTTTACAACGGGCCAGGAATGTATATTTACTTTATAACACAGAAGCTGATGGATTAAATTCGGGAGAAAAGAGCAGGTTTCTTACCCAATTGGAGATCGAAAAACAACCCAGGCATGAATTAAAAAATTTGCTGGTTAGCCCTAAGGTTCCAAAAACCCGAAAGGAGCTTAGAGAAGTTAGAAAGAACCCTGAGATACTTGCAAAACTTAAAGCTCTGGCCGGTTCGGGGTTTTCACCATCAGCCCTTACAACCTATATTAGAAATCCTCTTGACTTTTATCATCAGTACGTTCTTGGCGTTCGCGACCAGGAGGAAGTTGAAGAGACCGTAGCCTTTAACACCCTGGGGACGGTGGTGCATAATTCTCTGGAAAATCTTTACAAGCCATACGAAGGCCATATCATTTCAGAAGCGCTTATTAAAGATTTTATCAAGCAGGCCGATGGACAGATCGAAAAGGAATTTGCGAATAATTATAGTAAAGTTCCTCTTGAAAAAGGCAAGAACCTCCTCATCTTTGAGGTAGCAAAGCGATATCTCCGTAATTTTCTTAATTATGAATTGAAAAGAATAAAAGCAGGTGAAGAGGTTAAAATCATTCAGATCGAGAAAGACCTCAAAATAGAATTTCCTATAGAAAATTTAGGTTTTTCAGTTTATCTTCGCGGCAAAGTTGACCGATTTGAAACCTGCAACGGGATACCCAGAATTATAGATTATAAAACGGGAAAAGTAGAATCCAGACATCTGAACCTTGAAGAGTGGAACGAAATAACAAAAGATTATGACAAATTCTCCAAAAGTTTTCAGGTTTTAACTTATGCAAGCTTGATTGCCCTTGAGAAAGACCTTACATTCCCAGCAGAAGCAGGAATCATCTCTTTCAAGAACTTAAGATCAGGATTTTTAAAGTTTGAGAAAAAAGAACCGGGAACCAGAAAGAAAGATCCTCTGATAACTCAGGAAACCCTGGACCTGTTTCAATCTGAATTGAAGAAATTAATAATGGAGATCTGCAACCCGGAAATTCCATTTACAGAAAAAGAAATTAAGAAGACACATGGAAGTTTCTAAAGAAAAAAACCTTGTCATAGAAGGCAAGCACAAAAAACCTATCGTTGCCGATATCATTTTCAAAGATGATGGGAAAGCCAAACCCATTGTAATCTTTTGTCACGGCTACAAAGGTTTTAAAGACTGGGGAGCCTGGGAAATCATGGGAGAAAGATTTGCCGAAGAAGGCTTCTTTTTTGTAAAATTCAACTTCAGCCATAATGGAACGGGACCTGATCATCTCACTGAATTCCTGAATATTGAAGCCTTTGGCGACAATAATTATGTGAAAGAGCTAGATGACCTGCAATCTGTGATAGACTGGATACTTTTGCCAGATTTTAAATTCGCACAGCAGATCGATGCCAACAATCTGAACCTTATAGGCCATTCCAGAGGGGGTGGGATCGCAGTAATCAAAGCCGCTGAGGACAAAAGAATAAATAAACTTCTTACTTATGCCTCGGTATCCGATTTTGGTTCCCGATTCCCGGAAGGTAAAAAACTGGAGGCCTGGGAAAAGAAAGGGGTTCAGTATATCGTGAATACAAGAACCGGCCAGCAATTACCTCACCATTACCAGTTCTATAGGAATTATAAGGAAAATAAAGAGCGGCTTAGCATTAAAAAAGCAGCAATGAAACTGAAGATCCCGCACCTTATTGCTCATGGCAGCAGCGATACAAGCGTATCTATTGGTGAGGCCGGAAATTTATTTGAATGGAGCCCGGCACCAAAACTGCTTTTAGTGGAAAATGCTGATCATGTTTTTGGCACTAAACATCCATGGAATGGGGAAGAACTTCCAAAGGAGTTTAAACATATAATTAAAAAGAGT
>JAWWBH010000044.1:0-15299 GCA_033721075.1 Christiangramia sp. | reverse complement strand
AGAATAAAGGTTTTCCCTTTCTCTGCGGAAACCGGTATCGTTAAGGATATTGAATGTGATGTAAAGATCGCCTTTTGGACCGCCCTGAACACCAGGCCCGCCATGACCCTTTATCTTTATCGTCTGTCCATTTTCCACTCCTGCAGGGATTGTAAGGCGGATGTTCTTTCCATTTATGGTAAGTGTGTGCTTCTTACTTTTATAAACCTCGCTTAATCTAAGTTGAAGTTCGGCATTGTAGTCCTGGCCCTTAAAATGGCCTCCGCGATGTGAACCCCTCGCCCGTGCACGACCTCCAAACATCTGCTCAAAAAAATCTGAAAAAGTATCATCATCAAAACTGCCTGAATATGTATAGGATTGTCCTCCTCCACCAAAGCCTCCTCCAAATCCTCCACTGCTAGCAGCCTGTTGTCTTCTGGCTTCCTCGAACTGGTCAGCATGCTTCCAGTCCTTACCATATTCGTCATATTTCTTACGTTTCTCCGGGTCGCTAAGCACTTCATGCGCTTCATTGATCTGCTGAAACCTTAGCTGTGCATCCTTATCGTTTGGATTGAGATCGGGATGATACTTACGCGCAAGTTTTCTATAGGCCTTTTTAATATCGGCCTGAGTAGCCGATTTATCCAGTTCTAAAAGTTTGTAGTAGTCTATAAATTCCATGTTAGAGCTTATGCTTTAAAAACACCAGAATCCTGTTCTTTTCTTTTCAATTGACTTTCTATAAGTCCAATTTGTCCTAAATGATAAATGTCATGCTGAATGATCCCTCTTATAAGATATTCAAAATTATAACCTTTGCCTTGGACCCTTTCATCCAAAAAGGAATCATCTGGCTGTTCGCTCAAAAGTTCATAAATCCTACCCTGGGCAGCAACCAGTTTTGCCTTTAATGCTTCCCATTCTTCCGCCGAGTTTACTTCCACTACAGGCCAGTCCCTTTGCGAATCGATATCAATCCTATAAGACCAATTAGACTGGAGTTTTTCAATTGCAAATGTCTTCCACGCAATAAGGTGCCCAACGATCTCAGCCACGGTATGAGACTCAGGAATACAGGTCTTGTACCCAATCTTATGCGGAACGTTCTCCAGTTTTCGCATCACTGATTGCCCGTACCATGGCTCCCCTTCAAATATCTCTGATAGGGATCTTATCAGTTTGTTTGTTCTCTTTTTCATTTCAATGCAGGATTAAATAGAAAATTACGAAAAATGGGCTGTAGCGGCCGTTAAGCTTTTGCCAAAACCGCCTCATAGAGGATTTACAGGCCAATTTAAGAATCTGATATCAAAAATCCTTCAAGTCACTCAATTTCAAAAGAATCAACAAATTATAAAGTATTTTAAACTAGTTCTAAATAGACCTTAAAAAGACTGCCAAAGTTTGTTAAAAAACATTATGAAGCGTATTTTTGCTGCACTCTATCAAAATAATTCAAAACATTTATGGCGAAATCTGCGCTTTTAAAGTCATCTCTTGCGAAAAAATACTGGATGGCTTTCACCGGCCTTTTTCTGTGCCTGTTTTTAGTAGGACACCTTTTCGGAAATCTGCAATTGTTAATCCCTGTAAGCGAAGGAGCCCGGGACCAGTTCAATGAATATGCACTATTCATGACGACCAATCCCGCTGTTAAGGTCTTATCCTATCTTACTTATTTAAGTATTATTTTTCATGCTATTGATGGGATTGCACTTACCATACATAACCGAAAAGCAAGACCTCAGGGCTATGTAAGTTTCAAACCATCTACCAACACCATGTGGTCTTCGAGAAATATGGGGGTACTGGGAACGATAATTCTCGCATTTATCATAGTTCACATGACCATGTTCTGGGGAGAAATGAAATTTGGCGGACTGGACGAAACTATCTACACTACTGCAAATGGAGAAGAGGTTAAGGATCTTTACACGCTTACCATTAAAACCTTTCAGGATGCCGAATACGGATTGCTTTGGGCAATAGCCTATGGCGTTGCGATGCTTGCTATCGCATTCCACCTCTCCCATGGTTTTTCAAGCGGATTTCAGTCACTTGGTATTAATCATCCAAAATACAATGGATTTATAAAGAAAATCGGGCTTGCATTTGCTATCCTGATCCCACTGGCCTTTGCCGTGATCCCTTTTTATATTCACTTTGTATTAGAAAAAATTTAAGCTATGGGAATATTTGAATCTAAAGCACCTAAAGGCCCATTGGCAGAAAAGTGGACCAATCACAAAAACGATATAAATCTTGTTAACCCTGCCAACAAACGAAATATTGACATTATCGTTGTTGGAACCGGGCTTGCCGGTGGTAGTGCCGCCGCGACCCTGGCGGAACTGGGATACAACGTAAAAACATTCTGTTATCAGGATTCTCCCCGTAGAGCTCACTCTATTGCGGCTCAGGGAGGAATCAATGCAGCAAAGAACTACCAGGGAGACGGAGATTCTATATATCGTCTTTTTTATGATACCATCAAAGGTGGTGACTACCGCTCAAGAGAAGCTAACGTTTACCGTTTAGCAGAAGTTTCCGGTAACATCATCGACCAGTGTGTGGCCCAGGGAGTTCCTTTCGCCCGAGAATATGGCGGTCTTCTTGACAACCGTTCTTTCGGAGGGGTTCTTGTATCAAGAACTTTCTATGCAAAAGGGCAAACAGGTCAGCATCTATTGCTTGGAGCTTATTCAGCGATGAACCGCCAGATAAACCGAGGGAAGATCCAGGCTTTCAACAGGCATGAGATGCTTGATATCGTTAAGGTTGACGGAAAAGCCCGAGGTATCATCGCAAGAAACCTGGTAACCGGAGAACTTGAAAGACATTCAGCACATGCGGTGGTGATTGCTTCCGGAGGATACGGGAACGTATTCTTCCTTTCAACCAACGCAATGGGAAGTAACGTTACTGCCAGCTGGAAAATTCATAAAAAGGGAGCTTATTTCGCTAACCCTTGTTTCACGCAGATTCACCCAACCTGTATTCCGGTGTCGGGAGATCATCAGTCTAAATTGACGCTGATGTCTGAATCCCTTCGTAATGACGGTAGGATCTGGGTGCCAAAGAAGAAAGAAGATGCCATAGCCATTAGGGAAGGCAAAAAGAAACCGACCGAGCTTTCAGAAGAAGAAAGAGATTATTACCTGGAGAGAAGGTATCCGGCTTTTGGTAACCTGGTGCCTCGTGATGTTGCTTCCAGAGCAGCAAAAGAACGTTGTGATGCAGGTTTCGGAGTGAATAAGACCGGTGAAGCTGTTTATCTTGATTTTAGTTCGGCCATCATGCGTTACGGAAAAGAGGCCGCCACTACTCAGAAAATAAACAATCCTTCAGACGAAAAAATAAGGCAGTTAGGAAAAGAGGTTGTAGAAGCCAAATATGGTAACCTTTTCCAGATGTATGAGAAGATCGTAGATCAGAATCCATACGAGACTCCTATGATGATATACCCAGCAGTACACTACACCATGGGTGGGGTTTGGGTTGATTACAATCTACAGACCACTATTCCGGGATGCTACGCCATCGGGGAAGCAAATTTCTCAGATCATGGTGCTAACAGGCTTGGAGCTTCTGCCCTGATGCAGGGACTTGCTGACGGTTATTTTGTATTACCTTATACCATAGGTAATTACCTTGCAGATGATATCCGAACCGGAAAGATCTCAACAGATACACCTGAATTTGAAGCTGCAGAAGCCGAAGTTCGGGAAAGGATAGAAAAGTTCATCAATAATAAAGGAACCAAATCTGTAGATCATTTCCATAAGTTGCTTGGAAAGATCATGTGGAACAAGGTGGGAATGGCAAGAAATGCTGAAGGTCTTAAAGAAGCCATCGAGGAGATCAAACAACTTCGCGAAGAATTCTGGAAAGACGTAAAAGTTCCTGGCGCTGCAAACGAAATGAACGCCGAGCTTGAAAAAGCCGGTCGTGTGGCCGATTTCCTGGAGTTAGGAGAACTTTTCGCCAAAGACGCACTCCACAGAAACGAATCCTGTGGGGGTCACTTCAGAGAAGAGTACCAAACCGAGGAAGGGGAAGCACTTCGTGATGACGAGAACTTTATGTATGTAGCAGCCTGGGAATACACAGGGAATCCCGAAGATGCCATACTTCATAAAGAAGAACTGGATTACGAGAATATAGAAGTAAAAACAAGGAGCTATAAATAATTTGAAAATTTGAAAATTCGTTAATTTAATTGACTAATTTTCAAATTCTCAGATTTTCAAATTGAAAATATGAACCTTACATTAAAAATATGGCGTCAAAAGAACGCCGACACCAAAGGAAAAGTAGTAACCTACCAGGTTGCAGACATATCTCCCGATATGTCTTTTCTTGAAATGATGGATGTTCTTAACGAACAGCTCATCGAAAAGGGAGACGAGCCTGTAGCTTTTGACCATGACTGTCGCGAAGGAATTTGCGGATCATGTAACCTGCAGATAAACGGTGAGCCTCATGGGCCAGATCGCGGAGTAACTACCTGCCAGCTGCATATGAGAAGATTCAAGGATGGAGACACCATCGTAATTGAACCTTTCCGTGCCAAGGCATTTCCCGTGATCAAGGATCTGGTTGTAGACCGCAGTTCTTTTGACCGTATCCAGCAGGCTGGGGGTTATATTTCTGTGAATACATCAGGAAATACCCAGGATGCCAACTCTATTCCAATTGAAAAGGATAATGCAGACATGTCTTTCTACGCGGCAACCTGTATAGGTTGTGGTGCCTGCGTTGCGGCATGTAAGAATGCCAGCGCCATGCTTTTCACCGCTGCAAAAGTGAGCCAGTTTGCTCTACTTCCTCAGGGAGAAGTAGAGGCCGATCGCCGTGTACTTCAAATGGTTGAGCAAATGGATAAGGAAGGTTTTGGTAACTGCACCAATACCGGAGCTTGCGAAATAGAATGTCCTAAAGGCATCTCTTTAGAGAATATCGCAAGGATGAACAGGGAATATCTCAAGGCCAGCGTTAAGTAATTAACACTAGTTTAATTCAATATAGAAGGTCCCGGGCTTTGCAGTCCGGGATTTTTTATGCATTTTAATTAAAAATTCAGTAATGGCAGATATCCGGACTATTTCTTCAAAATTACCAGATACCACTCCAAGCATCTTTTCTGTGATGAGCAGGATGGCCAATGAATACAACGCCATAAATCTTTCCCAGGGTTTCCCAAATTTTGAAACAGACAAAAAACTGAAAAAACTTGTGACCAAAGCGATGAAAAAAGGTTACAATCAGTATCCGCCATCCCACGGAGTGAAAGAATTGAGAGAGGAGATCGTAAATAAAATTGCTAATCTCTACAATAAGAAATATGATCCGGAAACTGAAATAACACTTACTGCCGGGGCAACCCAGGCCTTATATTGTGCAATTACGGCGTTTATTCATCCCGGTGACGAGGCAATTGTTTTGAAACCGGCTTATGATAGTTATGAACCTACGATAAAGATAAATGGAGGGAACCCGGTTCTTATACAGTTAAAAGGAGAGAATTATAAGGTTGACTGGAACGAAGTGAAAGAAGCCATTACTCCCAGGACCAGAATGATCATTATAAATAGCCCTCATAATCCAACCGGAACAATTCTATCAGAAGAAGATATGCAGAAACTGGAAGCGCTTCTTGAAGGGACCGATATCATTCTTCTTAGTGACGAGGTTTATGAACACTTGATATTTGATGGTGAAGAACACCAAAGTGCTTCAAAATTCCCTAAACTTGCTGAAAGAGCCATAGTATGCGCATCCTTCGGAAAGACATTCCATAATACCGGCTGGAAGACCGGTTATTGTGTTGCACCGGAATATCTGATGAAGGAGATCTGGAAGATTCATGAGGTAACTGTTTTTTCTGTAAACCATCCCATGCAAAAGGCCTATGCTAAATATTTACAAAAACCGGAACATTACCTGGAACTCTCTTCATTCTACCAGAAGAAAAGAGATCTGTTCCTCAACCTCATCGAACACTCCCGCTTTAAATGCACACCCTCTTCAGGCACCTATTTTCAACTATTGAATTATTCTGATATCACTCAGGAAAATGATGTAGATTTTGCAGAAAAACTGGTTAAGGAACGTGGCCTGGCCGCCATACCGGTTTCTGTTTTCAATATTGACCAGGAAGACCACAAACAACTAAGATTCTGTTTTGCCAAGACCGATGAAACCCTGGAACAGGCAGCAGAAATATTGTGCAAATTATAATATGAATCTGAATATAAGGATCAGAAACCGTGATTTTGTATTGCATCCTTCCGGAGCTGTTTACTGGCCGGAACAGGAAGTTCTACTCATAGCCGATGTTCATCTGGGAAAGATTTCTCATTTCAGAAAACATGGGAGCGCTGTCCCTGTAAAAGCCATAGCCAATAACTTCAGAAAAATGGATAAGCTTCTGAAAGAATTTGATCCGGAACATATTGTCTTTTTAGGAGATCTTTTCCATAGTTCCAAGAATATGGAATGGAACATATTTGAAGAATGGCTCTCCACACTGGATAACCAGGTTTATCTTATAGCAGGAAACCACGATATTATTTCTCCACTTAAGTATGAGGAGCTGGGAGTGAAACTTTTTTCAGAACTGTTAGTAGATGGGTTCTTTTTAAGCCATCATCCCGAAAAACGCGATGGACTGTTCAACCTTTGCGGGCACATTCATCCTGGTTATAAAATGATAGGTAATGGCAAACAGGTATTAAAACTCTCCTGTTTTTTCCAAAGTCAGCATCAATTAATCCTGCCCGCTTTTGGAGATTTCACCGGCAACTTTTTTATGGAGCCCGAGGAGGAAGACCGGGTTTTTGCCATCACCGGAAAAGAAGTAATTCTAGTAACTTAATTTTCACCTGTTATGCTAAAGAAACTGGCTGTTTTCAATTTTCTGTCCGTGATACTAAGCCTTGCTATCAATTTCCTGGCACAAACCGGACAGATTAATGGAAAGACGATTGGCGAAATAAGCGATAAATATCCCAATCTATTCACCCCAGCTGATTATGCTTTTTCCATTTGGGGTATAATATTTATTAGCTTACTGGCTTTTTCGGGATATATGCTTTACCAGGCTTTTTCAAATGGAAAATATACCGATTTTATAAGGAATACCTCGGGATGGTTTATAGTCACCAACATAGCCATGAGTTGCTGGATAATAGCATGGCTATACGAATACATCGGGCTTTCGGTGATCTTCATGTTTCTTATTCTCACAAAACTTTTGAAAATAATCCTTAATAATGATATGGAGCAATGGGATGCCCCTATCCAGATTATAGCTTTTTACTGGTGGCCCATCTGTCTTTTTTCAGGTTGGATAAGTGTAGCAGTAATTGCGAATATGGCATCCTATCTTTCCAAAATAGGCTGGGATGGCGCTATTTTTTCTGAAGTAGAGTGGACCGTTATCATGATAGGTGTAGCCACCATAATTAACCTGCTTATGATACATCTAAGAAATATGCGCGAATATGCTGCCGTAGGAATATGGGCATTAGTAGCCATTTATGTACGGCATCAGGGAACTGAAGAATTAATAGCGAAAACGGCCATGGGAGCAGCCATACTCCTATTACTCAATACAGCATATCATGCCTTTATTAACCGAAAAACAAATCCTGTTTATCGCTTACTTCACGGGGAAAAGATCTAGACCATAGATTTAATATCTCCTGCCCAGCTGGGATAGCTAAATATCATCCCTTTTAAGGTTTCACAATCCAGTTTCCCGCACATTGCCATGACGAACATATTTATCATTTCACTGGCCTCAGCACTAACAAGATGTGCGCCGAGAACCAGACCGGTTTTCTTATCAACCAGTGTTTTATATGCATAATAATCATCATTGATCCGTTTAGAATTGAACCATTGAGGAACATTTTTATGCTCCACATGAAAATCATATCCTTTTTCTCTGGCCTGTTTTTCATTCAATCCTACTGAAGCCAGGTTAGGAATGGTAAATACCACCGAAGGTTGTGGAGGAAAATCAAGGCTTGTAGCCCTGTTCTTATTCAGAATATTGGCAGCTACAATTCGCGCCTCCTGGGAGGACAATGGAGTTAAAGGCAGCCCTTCACTCGCCGAAACATCACCGCATGCATAGACGTTTTTGTTCCCGGGATTCTGAAGGTGTTCATTTACAATTATCCCTTTTTTTGAAAATTCAACATTCCCTTTTTCCAGGTCAAGTTCATCGATTGACGGAACCCTACCCGCAGCATTTACAACCAGTTTGGCCTTAACAGAAATCTCCTTCCCATTTTGGTACGCATTTACCCGATAATTCGTCTGCAGTTTTTCAATTTCCTTTACCTGGGCATTAAAGATGAATTTTATACCTATACCTTCTGATGCCTGCTGAAGATAATTCACCATATCCTCATCAAAATTATTTAGTGGTCTGGCTTCGGCATCTATTACGGTAACTTCAACCCCACACCTAGCGGCCATATGAGCGAATTCCATCCCAATATATCCGGCACCAATAAAAATCATACTTTCAGGCAATTCTTCCAGTTCAAGAAAATCGTCACTTACAATAGGCAGTTCTCGCCCCGGAATTGGCAATTCCAGTGGTTTATTCCCAGTGGCAATAACGATCTTTTTCGCCTTAACCGTTTTACCTTCTACAGAAAGGGTATTCTCATCAAGGAATTTTGGAGACTGATGATACATTTTGATTCCTAATTCTTCAAGATAATTTTCGGTGGCAGCCGGAACCGCTTCGGTAAAGGTCTTTTTGAAATTCATAAGATCCTTCCAGCTTATTTCAGGCATACTGGTAATACCCTTGCCTTTCATTTTCCCGGCCCTGTCAATGATCTCTGTAAGCCCAAGCAGAACCTTTTTTGGATCACAGCCTCTATTTGCACAAGTACCGCCAAACTCCCTGTTGTCAGCAATAGCCACGCGAAGTCCTTCTTTTGCACATTCTTTGGCGACACTTTTTCCGGCGGTACCAGTACCTATTACAAAGACATCAAACTCTTCAATCCCCATTTTGTGGTGTTTTTAATGAATGTAATTATACTGCAATACATTCTGCGTTAGAGAAATGGTAAAATTCCCAAATGCTATATAATCGTTAAAAATGAAAATTTTGGTTGTAAGGCTTTGAGTATGAAATTATCTTTGCGGCAATGAGTAAAAATCTTATCGCCAAAAGTTTTGCACAATCCCCGCTACAGCAGGAATTGCAGAACTCCATTTCCCATCCTGAAAACAATACTGAAAAACTACACCTTAAAGGTCTGGTGGGATCGGCCTTATCCTTTGTAGTATCTAATGCTTTTAAGGAGTCTGATCGCCCTTTTCTACTAATTTTTAATGATAAGGAAGAGGCAGCCTATTACCTGAATGACCTGGAACAGCTTGTTGGCGAAAAGAACGTACTTTTTTATCCGGGCAGCTACCGTCGCCCATACCAAATAGAGGAAACTGATAATGCGAATGTTCTTTTAAGGGCTGAGGTGCTAAACCGCATCAATTCCAGGAAAAAACCGGCCATCATTGTAACCTATCCGGATGCGCTCTTTGAAAAGGTGGTTACGCGAAAGGAACTGGACAGAAGCACTTTAAAGATCTCGGTTGACGACGAATTGTCGATCGATTTTGTGAACGAGGTCCTTTTTGAATATCAGTTCAAAAGAGTAGATTTTGTAACAGAGCCGGGTGAGTTTTCAGTTAGGGGTGGGATCATTGATGTATTCTCTTTTAGCCATGACGAGCCTTACCGAATAGAATTCTTTGGTGATGAAGTAGATAGTATCAGAACCTTTGATGTGGAAACTCAGCTCTCTACCGAAAGAAAGAAGAAGATCTCTGTGATGCCGAATGTTGAAAACAAACATCTGGATGAAATCAGGGAGAGTTTTCTTAAATATATTTCAGCAAAAACGGTCATTTTCATAAAAAATCTTGACCTCCTTGCCGCACAGACAGACAAACTATTTAAAAAAGCTGAAGAAGCCTTCAAAGAACTTTCAGAAGAGGTAAAACACAGTGAGCCCAAAGAACTCTTCTGTAATGCGCAATTGCTGAAAAAACAGTTCCTGGAATACAGTATCGTAGAGCTTAGTACGCAGGCTTACCTGAATCCTAAGAAACAGATCGAATTCAATACTAAACCTCAGCCATCCTTTAACAAGCAATTTGACTTGCTAATCGATAACCTTATAGAAAACCAGAAGGCTGGTTATTCTAATTTTATCTGTTGTGTGAGCGAACAGCAGGCGAAAAGATTCCACGATATTTTTGACGACCAGGAGCAGGAAGTAAAATATCAGACCCCGGTATATTCAATGTACCAGGGTTTTATAGATGAAGACTCCAAAACCGTATGCTATACCGATCATCAGATCTTTGAGCGTTACCACAAATTCCATCTGAAGAATGGCTACGCTAAAAAACAGGCGATCACTTTAAAAGAACTTACCAATCTTGAAGTCGGCGATTATGTGACTCATATTGACCACGGGATAGGAAAGTTTGGAGGACTTCAGAAAATTGATGTTGAGGGCAAGAAACAGGAAGCCATCAAGCTTATCTATGGAGAGCGCGACATACTTTATTTAAGTATTCACTCCCTGCATAAGATCTCCAAATTCAACGGGAAGGACGGCAAGCCACCGAAAATATATAAACTTGGTAGCAACGCCTGGAAAAATCTTAAAAAGAAGACCAAGGCACGGGTCAAGCATATCGCTTACGACCTTATAAAACTTTACGCCAAACGCCGACTCGAAAAAGGTTTCAAATATGACCCTGATTCCTATTTACAGCATGAACTGGAAGCTTCTTTTATGTATGAAGATACCCCGGATCAAAGTTCTGCCACAGAAGCGGTTAAAAAGGATATGGAAAATGAACGTCCAATGGACCGGCTGGTCTGTGGTGACGTTGGTTTCGGAAAGACCGAAGTTGCCATTCGTGCGGCCTTCAAAGCAGTGGACAATAACAAACAGGTTGCAGTCCTGGTTCCAACTACCATCCTGGCATTTCAGCATCACCAAACCTTTACAGAAAGGCTCAAAGATTTCCCTGTTCGCATAGATTATCTTAATAGATTCAGAACGGCCAAAGAACGCAGGGAGACCCTTCAGGATCTGGAAAATGGAAAAGTAGACATTATCATTGGCACCCATCAGCTGGTTAACAAATCGGTGAAATTTAAAGATCTCGGCCTACTGATCGTAGATGAGGAACAGAAATTTGGGGTTGCCGTAAAAGATAAACTGAAAACGATCAGGGAAAATGTTGATACCTTAACCCTGACGGCAACACCGATCCCAAGAACCTTGCAGTTCAGTTTAATGGCGGCACGCGACCTTTCCACAATTACTACACCTCCGCCTAACAGATATCCCATAGAAACCCATGTGATCAGATTTTCTGAAGAGATCATAAGAGATGCCATTTCTTACGAAATTCAACGTGGCGGACAGGTTTTCTTTATCCATAACAGGGTTGAGAACATCAAAGAGGTCGCCGGGATGATACAGCGACTGGTGCCCGATGCCAAGATAGGTATAGGCCATGGGCAAATGGAAGGTAAGAAACTGGAAAGATTGATGCTTAGTTTTATCAATGGTGAGTTTGACGTGCTGGTTTCTACAACGATCGTGGAAAGCGGACTAGATGTTTCAGAAGCGAATACTATTTTTATCAATAATGCCAACAATTTCGGTCTTTCTGACCTTCACCAGATGCGTGGCCGGGTAGGCCGGAGTAACAAGAAAGCATTCTGTTACTTTATCACTCCGCCTTTTTCTGCAATGACTGAAGATGCCAGAAAGCGTATCACCGCACTCGAACAATTTTCAGAATTGGGTAGCGGATTCAATATTGCGATGAAAGATCTGGAGATTCGTGGTGCAGGAGATCTTTTAGGCGGCGAACAGAGCGGATTCATTAACGAAATAGGCTTCGACACCTACCAAAAGATCCTGAATGAGGCAATCGAGGAATTAAAGGAGAACGAATTCAGAGATCTGTATGCCGAAACTGAAGATATAGAACATAAGGATTTTGTAAAGGACACGCAGATCGACACTGATTTTGAGTTGCTGTTCCCAGATGATTATATTAATAATATAACTGAAAGACTCAATCTTTACACCAAGCTGAACGAACTTAAGAACGAAAAAGAACTTGAGAAATTCGAGGAAGAACTTGTAGACAGGTTTGGAGATTTACCGGTACAGGCAGTAGACCTTCTCAATTCGGTAAGATTAAAGTGGATCGCTTCACATATGGGTCTTGAAAAGATCGTGATGAAAAAAGGAAAACTGGTAGGCTATTTCATTTCCGATCAGAAATCCAGATTCTACCAGACTCAGAACTTCACAAAGATCCTTCAGTATGTTCAAACGCATTCCCAAACCTGCCAGATGAAGGAAAAACAAACCAGGAATGGTCTGCGTCTATTACTCACTTTTGAAAAGATCAATTCTGTAGAAAAAGCGCTAAAAGTATTGAAACCGCTGGATTTCAGGGAGAGGAAGGAAGAAGCTGTTGGTTAAAAGCAAACTTCTATATTCAAATTTAATTCCCGGACCCTGCCGTCACGCCTAATGCGTGATACCTTCCCTAAAATTTAGGGAAGGAGCTTTTTGTAATAGTAATTTAGGTTTGAGTTTTAAAAAAAAATTCGGCTCCCCTCCTGATTTATTAGGAGGGGTGTCAGCTACAGGCTAACGGGGTGGTCCGTTTATTTTATAAAATTATCCTTTATCTCCTGCAGGACCTGTTCAAGATTTTCAAAAACCATCTTATTCTCAAACCTTACCACTCTAATTCCAAGTTTATTTAAGTCTTCTGTTCTTTTTGAGTCATATTCCTGAGCCATGCATTGTAATGTACTTGTCCGTCAAGTTCCACAACCAGCCTTTCTTCAGGACAGTAGAAATCCACAATATAATTTTCAATACTATGCTGTCTTCTAAATTTTCTACCTCCCAGCCTTCTATTCTGCAAGCATTTCCATAGAAAAGCTTCGGCAGGGGTAAGGGATTTTCTTAGCTTCTTGCGATATGGTTCGAGGTACTTTTTGTTGTGAATTCTTCTCATGGTAATCTTAGATTTGACCCTTCCGGCACGCCTAATGCGTGACACCCCCCTAAAATTTAGGGAAGGAACTTTTTGATTAAATTAATCTCCAATTACCCTAACATTATCCAGATCGTAAGTCGTGGTTTTATCTGGTGCCGATCCCAGATATCTGAACCCAACCCAGACTTTCCCATCGAGACAGGAAATATCGATTTTAGATTTTGTGAAAATCCTGGAATTACTGCCGGAAGGTCCAAGAGGTATATGGGCATCTAACAATGTCCATTCAGTTGTTCGCGGATCTCCGGTGAAATCATCGCTTATGAAAACCTCCATGATAAGACCTTTATCAAAAGAGGATAGAATATCAAAGCTCAGGACTTCATTAACGGAATTATCCAGGTTTATCACTGGGGTCACCAGCCAGGCTTCCAGCGGACTTTCTAAGGTATTGTAGGCTGATATTCTCAATAGCCTGTTGCCACTTGAAAGCGTTGGTTTGAATTTCACTTCTCCTCCACTTACATTTAAATTGGTCCAGCGCCTGGAAGTAAGTATTGTATTGGAAGTCACTCCTTCAAAATTCTCTTCAAATAATATCTTTGAACCTTCATTTAAATTTTCTCCACACTCCAGATAGGCTGAATCACATCGGGAATCGTTCATATTCAATTTATCTGGAGAATTGACCACGATTACATAATGCTCATCATAAAAATCCCTGGTTAAAATTCCTTCCACACTACCGGATCCTTCCGGAATCAAAAGCGATTTAAAATTTGAAAAAGTACTGGTGCTAAGCAGAACAGTTTCGCCAGTCTCGCAACTTTCCAACTGACGTTCCCCATCATATTGATCGGCCGGGTTTGATGCAAATGAATAAATATGGTCTTCCTTTACCAGATTCCTGTCAAACTGAACATTTTCAAACCTTATATAGAGGTTCTTCATTTCAGCAGAAAAATCAGAAATTCTAATACTCATAGGAATAACTTCTGCTGTTTGCCCCGTTCTTATCACATGGTCATCGATCATGGAATTCGGAATTGGGACCACATCTCCCCTGTTCCGAATTCCTAATTGTAAAACCCCGTTGTTATACCACAGACTGAGGCCGTCTAGTTTTACATAGATCTTTCTCCCAAAATTGAAGGTTTCAAAGAGTGAATTATGATCAAGCAGAAGATGAATTCCGGAAGTAGGATTCGAAGGTTTGTCCTGAATGATCAATTCTTTATAAAAATTCCCACCAGCATCATCAGAGATCACATAGCCAATAAACCACGTATTCGTTTCCTGAAAAGTATATATCTGTCCCGTGCTGAAGTTATAATTACCCTTTACAGCGTCTATACTGGTGAGGTTCCCTTCAATTTCCACTTCAGTAGCATCCATCGGAGGGAGTTCAAAATCATCGGTCTTTACACAGCTATTGCCCGTTAATAAAATCAATAGGATTCCTGTTTTAAAAATCTTCATATTCATACTGTTTAAAACCTTAAATAAATATTCGCGAAAAAGGTAGTCCCCTGCCCATACCAGTATTTTGGGGCAAAAAGCGGCTTTTCTCTATACATATCTTCTTTTAAACTCCGGTAATTTGCATTTCTCCCCTGTTCGTAGCCCCCGCTTTTATATAGCACGTTGAAAATATTATTAAGACTTATAAAAGTGCCGAGATACTTATCCTTCAGGCGCCAGGACTTTCCTCCTACCGCATTCACGAGAAAGTAATCGTTAAATTTTTGCTGTTTGAGGAGTTTGGAAGCGGTTCCCTCATCATATTCAATCAAAGGCAAACCATCATAATCCTTTTGAAAATTAGTAGTTCGGGTTAACGGATTTATATCGATAAATGCATTCGAAAAATAATTGAGGGTGGTCCCGAACCACCAGAAATCAGGATCGCGATACTCAAAGCCTAATTGTGCTGCGGTCTGTGGTCCGCCTGGCAAGTGATAATTTCTCAAATATGCTTTACCATAATCAAGTGTAGCATCGAAACTTGCTGAACTTAAGGACAGATTTGGGTTATTAGCATAAATATATTCGCCCAAAGCCAGAGCAGATTTTACTTTGATAGTGGAAGTAAGTTGGGATTCAGCACCAACTTCTATCCCATAATAATGTTTGTTCATGCCGCTCAATACCTCCTGAACAAAAGCAGTTGTATTCTCTCGCTCCAGTCCAGAGAGCACATCGGCATAGTAATAGGAAACTTCGGT
>JAWWBH010000043.1:0-15897 GCA_033721075.1 Christiangramia sp. | reverse complement strand
ATTAATGGCCTCCTGATAACAGAATTGATACTGGCTCCATATTTTACGTTCTTCCAGATCACCTGGGGAAAATTTCCATATTTTATTGGGTTTATCCAGTCTCCTTAGCAGGCGATTTTTCTGTTCATCTTTTGAAAGATGCAAAAAGAATTTAAAAATAATGGTTCCATTTTCAGCAATATGCCTTTCAAAGGCCCTGATTTCCCGAAACCTGGTTTTCCAAAACTCGTCATCAATATCCTGTACAGCTTTCACATGCGGCAAATTTTCATATAAAATATATTCGGGATGCACCCGGGTCACAAGTACATTTTCATAATGTGTCCTGTTAAAAACCCCGAATTTTCCACGTTCCGGCAATGCGACATAATGCCGCCAGAGATAATCATGACGCAGTTCCCTGGAAGAAGGTGTTTTGAAACTGTGAACCACCACGCCCCTGCTATTGAAATCTTTGAAAACCTCCCTTATAAGGCTATCCTTTCCGGCGGTATCCATTCCCTGGATACAAATCAAAACGGAATATTTGCCATGAGCGTAAAGCTTGTCCTGCCATTCACCAAGCTCTTTCCGGAACTCTGCCATTTCCTCCTCAATTTTATCATCTGATGCTTTAAGGTCCAGAAGCGTATCTTTTTCAGAAAGGATTAAATCCTTGTCCACTAAAAATTCGGAGGGTTTTACTTTTCGCATATCTAAGGGTTTTGATATTAAAGATACGATCTTATCATATTTAAATTTTCTATCTTCGCATTTAAAGAATTTCATCTTGAACCAGGCAGAGAAAAACGATATCATAGATAAAGTTACCACCTTGTTAAAGGAGATCCCTACCTCAAGGGATGTGGTAAGAAAAGGAGGAAACCGTGACCGAAGGTTTAAATATCTGGCAACCCACATGGTCGAAAAAGCGATCGAAAAAGACGCCTTAATTGTTTCAGAAAATGGAAAAGGCATTGCCATACTTTTCAAAACCAGCAAGAAAGACAATAATATCTGGAAAGATCTCTGGCAGCAAATTGGGTTAGTGATCAATGTTACCGGTCTTAGAAATGCCCTGAATATCCTTAAAACCCAGAATTATATCAAAAACCAAAGACCACAGGAGGGAGAATATTTATACTGCTGGTTCTGGGGTATTTTAAAAGAATCGCGTGGAGCAGAAACCCAGGTTGGGAAGGAAATGAAAGATGAATTTTTCAGAATTGCGCATGATACTAGCCTTCCTTTGTATGCTGAAACACGAGGCAGGACCAATGCTATTGTATACCAAAGGGTTGGGTTCGAATTATTTCATGAATGGGACCATCCCAGTGGAGATAAGATGTATTTCCTGAAATATGACCCTAAAAAGAATAAACGGCCTGCCGATGTTAATTAGGGAATACAATAATCAGTTAGAAACGACTACCAAATAATTTAACGTCTTCGTCGGTAATTTCTTTACCTCCCAGGATAATAAGGCGTTCCACCACATTGCGTAGTTCCCGTATATTTCCTCTCCATTCATTTTCTTTAAGGACTTCAATGGCTTCCCTGGTAAACTCCTTTTTATTAGTGCCCTGTTCATCGGCGATCTTCTCGCTGAAATAATCAACAAGCAGGGGAATATCCTCTTTTCTTTCTTTTAATGGAGGCACTTCTATCAAGATAACGGCAAGCCGGTGATAAAGGTCCTCACGGAAATTATTTTCCTCTATCTCCTTTTTCAGATCCTTATTGGTAGCCGCAATAACTCGAACGTCTATCTTAATGTCCTTATCACTCCCTACCCTGGAGATCTTGTTTTCCTGAAGGGCACGCAAAACCTTGGCCTGTGCCGAAAGGCTCATGTCCCCAATCTCATCAAGGAAAATGGTTCCTTTGTTGGCAGCTTCAAATTTACCTGCCCTGTCTTTATTGGCAGAGGTGAATGCTCCTTTTACATGACCAAACAACTCGCTTTCTATAAGTTCTGAAGGGATCGCGGCACAATTGACCTCTACCATGGGCCCTTTTGAGCGATCACTTTTTTGGTGAAGCCAGTGAGCAACCAATTCCTTACCCGTACCATTGGGCCCGGTAATAAGGACACGGGCATCGGTATGAGCCACCTTTTCTATCATTTCCTTTATGCGTTTTATCGCCTCAGACTCCCCTATCATCTGGTAGTTCTTGCTCACCTTCTTTTTAAGCCTGGTATTCTCTACTACCAGTTCCTTTCTGTCCAGTGCGTTGCGAACCGTATTAAGTAATCTGTTAAGGTCTGGCGGTTTTGAGATATAGTCGAATGCACCTATTTTCATAGTGTTCACCGCGGTGTCCAGATCACCATGTCCTGAAATCATCACTACAGGAACCTCAGGTTTTATCTTTTTTACGGCTTCCAGAACCTCAACCCCATCCATTTTCGGCATTTTTATATCGCAGAGAATCAGGTCAAAATCCTCGTTCTTTACCAGTTCCATTCCTTCCAGTCCATCTTCGGCTTCTGTAACTTCATAATCCTTATTTTCTTCACTAAGGATCTTGTTAAGAACTCTTCGAATGGATGCTTCGTCTTCTATTAATAATATTTTTGCCATTAGAATATTGAAAATTTTAATCCGCTACGTGCATAAAATGTGTTGGTTTCATTTATAGTATAAACATCATTTTTATCAGCGTCACGCAGCCTGATATCATTTAATAAAGTATGTCCAGTATATACATAAAACTTCAGGTGCTCTGTAATCTTATACTGGTATTCAAAACCACTGAGTAAAACTGTCATCGAAATACTTTCAGCCATTTCGTCTGCTACTGATCCTGATGGGGTAGCATCAAAATTCTTCTGAATATTCGCAAAGAAACCATCCAGGGTGGCAAATGCTTCAAGACTATGTTTATCGTTAAAATAATACTTTATATTGGATTTTGGGGTACCTACCATATAAGACCAGTTCTCATCCCAGCGTTTATAATAATTTACAATAGGTAAAGGGAATGGGAATCCTGTGGTGGTTGAATATTGTAAACCCAGGATCAGCCGCCACTCATCATAATTTTCGGCTTCCCTGATCTTTATAAAGAATAAAGAACCGGTATAAATGAGGTCATCACTCAGAATTTTCTTTCTGGAAAAATTAGAAGCGATCTTGAGTCCGCCCTGGGAACCAAAACGCCATTCTTCATCAATTTTAAAGGTATATCCCAGGGTGGCGGTAAAAGACTGGAATCTGTCCAGTAAATCTGTATTAAAATTCTCAGGATCATTATATTTAAAATGTACATTCCTGTACTCCAGCCCTGGCACGAGGTACGAACCTTCTGCTTTCAGCCTAATAGGAAATGCCAGCGACGTTCTGAACCTTCGGAAGGAATTATCAGAATTCTTCTGAGGAAAATAGGTATATTCCACTCTGGCCAGATCGGTATTCTGAGCAGAAACCAGAAAACCTATAAAAAAGACCAACCCGGTTACTATCAATCTATGTTTCCTGATCATCGGTTAATTCTTTAGAATTGGAATTATTTACCGGATAGAACATATGCACATCCCTTTGTGGGAAAGGAATGGTAATATTGTTCAACCTGAACTTATTATTGATCTTAAACCTTAATTCACTCTTCACTTTGGGATCTACAAAACTGTCTGAAACATAGAAATGAAGTCCGAAAAGAAGCGCTGAATCCCCGAAATCCTCAAACAAGGTGAATGGTTCCGGTTTTTTAAGTATGCCTTTCTGTTCACGTGCACATTCAAGCAAAACCTCCCTCACTTTTTCCACATCGCTGCCGTATGCAACCCCTACCTTAACGGCCTCCCTGGTGGTCTTATGATTTTGTGTATAATTATAAACGGTATCACTAATAAATTTATGGTTGGGGATGATCATCACCTTATCATCCCGGGTAAGGGCACGGGTGGTTCTAAGTTTAATTTCGAATACCCTCGCAACGCGGCCCTCCATTTCAATAACATCTCCCACCAGAAGTGATTTATCAAGAATTATAAAAACCCCGCCAATCACATCCTGGAAAAGTTCCTGCAAGGCAAGACCAATACCTACAAAAAGAGCTGCTGAAGCCGTGAGTAAAATAGTGACATCAACTCCGGCCGAACTAAGCGTAATCAATATTACCGCCAGGTAAACAAAGTACTTAATGAATTTAAAAACACTAATGAACTTCATCTTATCTTCTTCCATAAGTTTGGAAGTAATAAAAGACCTGATAATGCGCAGTACTACACTGGTAAGAAGAAAAGCAAGAACTACCAGTATTATGAGTCCTATGGTAATACTAATTTTTTCTCCACTTATATTATAACTAAACAGTGTAAAGTTCCAGAATTCCTGGAGCATTCCCCAGATATCCTGTTCTATTACTTCGGTTACCTTTTCTTTAGCCGTTTGATCCTGCATACTTAATATTTAAGCCATTTATACAGTTCTTTATAAGTAGGTTTTTTACCATACATCAATATTCCCACCCTGTAGATCTTCGCTGATAACCAGAGTACTCCAAAATTTGTTGCGATAAGCACGATTATTGAAGCTGCGATCTCCCACCATGGAACTCCAAAAGGGATCCTCATCAGCATAACGATGGGTGAGGTTAGGGGAATTATCGAAAATATAGTTGAAACAGTACCATGTGGATTTTCCACTACCGAAAAGAATCCAACATATATTCCCAGGATTAGTGGCAGAATAATAGGGAACATGAATTGCTGGGTATCGGTCTCACTATCTACAGCTGCGCCAATAGCAGCATATATTGCACTATATAAGAAATAGCCTCCAATAAAATAGATCACAAAAAAGCTAAGAAGACTGGCATAAGGTAAATTCAAAATATCGACCACCAGCTGATTCAGCTCAGGCATGGCAACTTCGTTCACAACATTGGAGGCCGGCATTTGAGCAGCCATGGGATCTATTCCTAAAAAGGAAGAAATACTGAATAAAAGTACCGTGCCCAGGATTACCCAGACAGTAAACTGGGTGATCCCCGCCAGGGAGGTACCAAGCACTTTCCCCAGTAATAGCTGAAAAGGTTTAACCGAAGAGACAATGATCTCGATTATACGATTGGTCTTTTCCTCGATCACACTACGCATCACCATATTACCGTAAATAATGATGAACATCATTAAAAGATAGCCGGCAGCCCCACCAAAGAACATCTTTATGTAATTTGACATTTTAGAACTTCTTTCACCTGCGAAATTCTGAATTTCCACACTTACATCTGAACGCGCCTTATCTATTTCGGAAACATCTATTCCCTTTGCTATAAGTTGTTCCCTGGTAAGTTTGTCTGATATTGTCTTTTCAATATTCTCAATGGTTCCAAAACCAGGAGTATCGTTCCCGAAAAATTCAATTTTTGCATTTTCTCCCGGGGCCACATCAGAGATATGTATCAAACCGAAATACTCATTTTCCAGCACTTCCTCTCTGGCCTCATCCAAAGATCTACCTGAATAATCCAGATACTGAACCTGCTCCCCATCTTTGAACTCTGAAGCAAACATTCCGCTTTCATCGTGAATCCCAATGATCTTTTGTTCGGTACTGTTAAGCATGCTCAGGTAGGCAATGAGTAAAATCATCCCCACGAAAATAAGCGGACTCATAAACGTCATTACTATAAAGGTCTTATTCCTTACCCTTGCCAGGTATTCCCTGTTTATGATAAGCCTGAGGTTACGCATTTTGAGTTACCGTTTTTATAAAAATATCATTTACCGATGGAATCACTTCAACAAAATGATTTATTCTGGCCCTGCTAAGTAAAAACGGGATAAGGTCGTTCGAAGTTTCATGCTCTTCCAATTTGATAGTTAGCTTTAGATCATCCTGTATACTTTTGAACCTTGCAGGCCCAATTTGGAAGCGTGATTCCAGCTCCTGTCTTAAGGTCGCTTCATCTGTCGCGTACAGCCCCACTTCAAAGGTATTGGATTTATATTCCTTTTTGATCTCTGAAACTTTTCCATCCAGCAGTTTATTCGACTTATGGATCAGGGCAATATAATCACAAAGTTCTTCCACGCTCTCCATACGGTGAGTGGAAAAGAGGATGGTTGCTCCTTCATCCTTTAACTGAAGTATCTCGTCTTTTATAAGATTAGCATTTACAGGATCAAATCCACTAAAGGGCTCATCAAATATCAGCAATTTAGGGCGATGCAGAACCGTGATCACGAATTGGACTTTTTGAGCCATTCCTTTTGAGAGCTCCTGTATCTTCTTATCCCACCAGCCTTCAATCTCAAGCCTTTCAAACCAGTATTTCAGTCTTTCCTTTGCTTCACTCTTGCTAAGGCCTTTAAGCCTGGCCAGGTATAATGCCTGCTCCCCCACTTTCATGGATTTATATAGTCCTCTTTCTTCCGGGAGATAGCCAATATGTGCTATATCGTCTGGATGTAAAGGTTTCCCTTCAAGATATACCCTGCCTTCATCGGGCATTGTAATTTGATTGATTATTCTTAGAAGTGTGGTTTTCCCTGCTCCGTTTGGTCCTAGGAGACCAAAAATGCTTTGCCTTGGGATATTTATTGAAACATTGTTGAGTGCAGTAAAATTTCCAAATCTCTTATAGATATTCTCTGCAACCAAAAGATTTTCCATACAGTCTTTTATAGCAATGTTAAAGATATAGAATTAGATAGAGAGTGTAAGTCGATTAAGAAGATTTTATAATTTCCAGAAACCTGTAAAAAACAAAACCCACCCTTAAAAGGATTAAGGATGGGAAAAAAATTGCTATGAAAAAGAAAAATTATCACTAAAAGACTTAGTGATAATCAAATATATAAATTTTTTCTTAAAATCGGCTTTTAAGAAAACATATCTTTAACTTTTTCAAAGAATGATTTATCACTTTTTTCAGGGTTTGGCCTGAAATTCTCATCATCGGCCATCCTTTCAAAAAATTCTTTTTGTTCTCTGGAAAGGATTTTAGGAGTCCATACATTTACATGAACAAGAAGATCTCCTTTTCCGTATCCATTGATACTTGAAATTCCTTTCCCCCGCAATCTTAGTATCTTACCAGATTGCACTCCCTCTTCTATCTTGATGCGAACTTTTCCTGTCACGGTATCTATTTCCTTGGAAGTTCCAAGTGCAGCTTCAGAAAAACTTATGTATAGATCATAATGGAGGTTATCACCTTCTCTCTGAAGGCTTGGATGTTCTTTTTCTTCAATGGCTACCAGCAGGTCTCCTGGAATTCCATTTCCAGGGGCTTCATTACCTTTTCCTGCAACTTTCAGCTGCATTCCATCTTCAACACCCGCAGGTATTTTAATAGAAACGGTCTCCTCTTTCATTATGAGGCCTTGCGCATCGGCTCCTTCCGGTTTATGATCCAGTATCTGTCCGGTTCCGCTACAGGTTCCACAGGGAGAGGCGGTTTGCATTCTACCCAAAATGGTATTGGTTACACGGGTAACCTGACCTGATCCATGACAGGTTGAACAGGTCTTATAGGTAGTACCTGAAGCCTGTACCTTTCGTTTTACCTTGATCTTCTTCTCACAACCATTGGCTATTTCTTCCAGGTTCAAACTAACCCTGATCCTGAGGTTGCTTCCTTTGGCACGACGCTGGCCTCCGCCGAATCCTCCAAAACCGGAGAATCCGCCACCAAATCCGCCACCAAAGATATCACCGAACTGGCTGAAGATGTCGTCCATGTTCATACCACCACCGCCAAAGCCACCTCCTTCGAATGCCTGGTGACCAAAACGATCATATTTGGCTCTTTTTTCCTGATTTCCTAATACCTCATAAGCTTCAGCAGATTTCTTGAACATATCCTCAGCTTTAGTATCACCTGGGTTCTTATCCGGATGATATTTCAAAGCCATCTTACGGTATGCTCTTTTTATATCTGCTGCTGAAGCGTCTTTACTTACGCCTAATATTTCGTAATAATCTTCTTTCATGTCGGGTTTTTACAAATTTTGCAAAAGCGGTTTACTGGCCGGTAACTACTTTAGGATATCTTATGATCCTCTCTCCCAGCTTGTATCCAGGCTCTACTACATCAACAATCTTGCCTTTAAGATCATTAGAAGGGGCTGGCACCTGTGTAATAGCTTCATGTACCTCTGAATCGAAATCCTCTCCCTGCTCTACCTTCATCCTTTCCAGCCCTTTAGCTTTAAGGGTTTCCTTAAGTTTATTGTGAATAAGCTCAATGCCTTTCAAAAGACTTTCGTCGCCAGATTTCTTTAATTCATTCAAGGCTCTGTCAAAATCGTCCAGAATAGGCAGCATAGCTGTCATTACTTCCTGATTGGCAGTTTTAAATAACTCCAGTCTCTCCTTTGAGGTACGCCTTTTATAGTTCTCAAACTCTGCAAAGAGCCTTAAAAATTTATCCTTTTCCTTTTGAAGGTCTTGCTTTAAGCGCTCTTCTTCGGTAAGCTCGTTTTCTTTGGTTTCAGGCTGTTCTTCTTTATTTTCGCCATTTCCGTCAACTTCATCAATGGCATTGTCCAGTACTTCTTCTACCTGATCTTTTAGTTCTTTATCCTTTTTTTTGGCTTTATCCTTTTTATCGCTCATTACTTAAAATTTACTTTCAGGCACTTCTGGTCAAATTCATTGCCAATCCCGTTAAAATGTCAAAATGTCACAAGATTTTTTTAGTAAAACTTTAGGAGCCGAAGAGTGATATTCCTATTACTTTTGCCCCAAACTTTAAAAATTAAACTCAATGAAAAGATTAATCCTTAATACAATGATTATTGCAGGGCTGGGACTTGCTTTTACTTCCTGCAAAAACAATAATAATGAAGCTGAAATGGCCGAAGCTAAAGAAACAGCCACAGCCCAGAGTGAAGCCGCTGAATTCATGGTGGATACTGCCGTATCTGTAATCGAATGGCAGGGAGAAAAACCTACAGGAACTCATACAGGAACTATAAAAGTTGCTGAAGGTTCATTTAAGGCAAATGACAGCCTGATCGAAAGCGGTACTTTTGTAATAGATATGAACTCCATTGTAGTGACAGATCTTGAAGGTGATAAGAAGGCAGATCTTGAGGCTCACTTAAAGGGAACTGTAGAAGGAAAAGAAGGTGACTTTTTTAATGTTACAAAATATCCCGAAGCCACTTTTGAAGTGACCGGAATTACCGAGGAGGAAGGTCAGCAAATGTTACAGGGTAACCTTACCATAAAAGAGGAGACCAAGAACATCGCTTTTCCGGTAAACATCACAAAAGATGGAGAGAACATCCAGATCACCAGTGAAGAATTCACGATAGACAGAACCAAGTGGAACGTAAATTATGGTTCAAAATCTGTATTTGACGGACTTGGTGATAAATTCATCAATGATGAGATTGAATTGAAAATAAATCTGAAAGCTAAAAAAGCTTAGTTATTTTTTGAATTTATTTTAAAATCCCCGCTTGAAGCGGGGATTTTTATTTTAGAGAAGGTCTGCCAGAGCCCTTGACAGATTATTGTATTTGAAATTATAACCCTGTTCTTCAATTTTCTTACTGCTTACCAGCTGACTGGAAAGCACGATCTGAGACATCTCTCCCAGTAAGGTCTTCAATGCAAATTTAGGAACGTTTGGCAGCCATATAGGTTTCCCCATTTGTTTTGCAAGTTCCCTGGTAAATTCCTTGTTTGTAACAGGATTTGGTGCTACAGCATTATATATCCCCGTAAGTTCGTTCTCTATTGCAAAAAGAAAAATACCGGCCACATCATCAATATGTATCCAGGACTGCCATTGCTTTCCACTTCCCAGCGCTGCCCCCATATTCAGGGAAATTGGCTTTCTGATTTTTTCAAGCATTCCTCCATCCTCAGCCAGTACGGGTCCTGTTCTGATCTTAGCCACATCAAGCCCTAGTTTTTCGAATCCGTCGGCTGCAGCCTCCCATTTACGAACAACCTCTCCAAGGAAATCATCGGCAATGTTACTTTCATCTTCAAAATATAACTTTTCGAGTGAGCTGGGATAAACATTAATTCCACTTGCAGAAATGAAGAAGCCTACATTGTGATTATTTTCTTTTAAGGTTTTGAAAAGAAGGGCAGCAGTATCTGTTCGGCTTTTAATGATTTTCTTTTTATAGGAAGAAGACCACGGCTCTGCAATACTGGCTCCTGCGAGATGTACAATGGTCGTTACGCCATCAATACACCCCTTCTCTATTTCCTGGTTTTTTGGATCCCAGTAAAAACCCTTATAATCTTCCTGCTTCTCTATTTTAGCTTTATCGGTGGTAAGGTAGTTCACCTTTATTCCCTTTTCCCTGCATAACCTGCTGAGCCGTGAGCCAATTAATCCTGTTGCACCGGTAATTAATACGCGCATATATTTTTGTTAGTAAGATACATAAGACTATATGCCCACTACTCATTTTAAAAGAGGTTTAACGACAATGAGCTTATAATTTAACAGCCCTTAACATTTCTCGTTTTCCAGGAGGTCCGGGCAGCTTTTCTACCTGAAACCCAGAGGCCAACATCGCTCTTCTTACGCTTCCTTTGGCCGCATAGGTGACTAATTCTCCCCCAGACTTAAGAGCCGTAAACATTAGATCGAAGATCTTCCTGGTCCAGAGTTCAGGTTGTACCCTTGCCCCAAAAGCGTCAAAATAGATCAGATCGAAGCTCTCCCTGTCCCTGATCTCACTGAATTTCTTTTGTTGTTTTTTCAAATGAAAGAATTCAGAGATCTGCTCCGTTTTTTCCCATTCAGCCGTATGCAGTTTTTGAAAATATTCTGCCTTATCCCCGGCCTGAGAAGCTTCAGGATAATTGAGAAGTTTCACTTCGTCTGAAGCTACAGGATAGGCTTCAACCCCCGTATAATTCACCTTCAATTGAAATCTTTCTGCTTCCAGAAAAGTAAGAAAGGCGTTAAGACCTGTACCAAAGCCTATTTCAAGAATAGAAATTTGCGGGAGACTCTTTTTTTCAAGCAGGTCAAATAAGCCCATTTTCAAAAAAACGTGTCTTGCTTCCTGTACCGCACCGTGTTTGGAATGGTATTGTTCATTCCATTCCGGCAGGTGTATGGTTACAGAACCATCGGCAGTCTGTATGATCTTTCTCTCCAAACTATTTTTTTAGCAGAACCCCATGAGCAAGAAATCCCAGGGACTTTTTTGGTTTATCTATTGCTTCTAACTCTTTAGTACTTTTCCTCGCATCTTTGGCAAAATGCTGTTGATCTTCTATCGATATTTCCTCTATAAAGGCGAGTCCTTCAACAATCACTTCCCTGCCCTCAATATCCTTCGGAACAAAGAATCCATAATCCTTGAATTTAATCATGGGGTCCTCATCGATTCCCGGCAATTCCAGTACCATCCAGCAACCTTTCATCTTACATACGCTGTTCACCCTGCTAGAAAATTTTGCCCGAATAGTATCCCCAGGTTTCAAGTCCTCGTATTGCTGTTTCATCTCTTTGGCAGAAAGACTATTATCTGCAGATATCATTTCACCAAAACTTTCATATTCCTGCTGATTTAACTCAAGCCGGGCAAGGTCTGAAACATTATCAGATCCTCTTTCCTTACAGGAAGGAAATACCATAAATAGGGCCACTATCAAAATAGTTATTCTCATAACAAATAATATAAATGGTGGAAAAGCTTCAAATTTACCAAAACTTTAGATTTTGATTCTTCTTTTAATTAGGTAAATTTGTTCGCTTATAGCATTTAATTTAAATCACACTTCGATGATAGAAATACAAAAATCTCCCAAGTCTAAAATAGAAAATACCAATTTTGACAACCTTGTTTTCGGGAAAGTTTTCACAGATCATATGATGGAGTGCGATTATATTGATGGAGAATGGAAAAAACCCGTTATCAAACCTTACGGACCCCTTACTCTTGATCCTTCGGCGAGGGTATTCCATTACGGCCAGGCGGTATTTGAGGGAATGAAGGCCTACAAGGATAAGGATGACAGGATCTGGCTTTTTAGACCAGATGAGAATTTTAAACGAATCAACAGGTCAGGTAAACGATTGGCGATTCCCGAATTTCCAAAGGAATATTTCTTCAACAGCCTTGAGGAACTTTTAAAACTGGATAAAGACTGGATCAAAAAAGGTTTTGGAAACAGCCTTTATATAAGACCATTCGTTATAGCCACTGAAGCCGGCGTATCGGCATCAGCATCGAAGGAATATAAATTCATGATCATCTGCTCTCCCGCACAGGCATACTACAGTGGTGAAGTAAGAGTGAAGTTTTCGGAGGAATTCAGCCGTGCTGCAGATGGTGGAGTTGGTTATGCCAAAGCTGCAGGTAACTATGGCGCACAATTCTATCCTACCAACCTTGCAAATGAAGAAGGTTTTCAGCAAATTATATGGACCGATGCCAATACTCATGAATATCTTGAGGAGGCCGGAACCATGAATATATTTTTCCGGGTTGGTGACAAACTTATCACAGCTCCTACCAGCGACAGGATCCTGGACGGGGTGACACGCAAAAGTGTTATCACGCTTGCTGAAGAATATAATATCGACATTGAAGTTAGAAGGGTTAGCGTTAAGGAGATCGTAGAGGCCGCAGAAAAAGGAGAACTTAAGGAAATGTTCGGATCAGGAACGGCTACGGTCATCAATCCTATAGTAGGCTTTGGACATAAGGATAAAAAGTTCGAACTACCTAAACTGGAAGATTCTTATGCTAAATTCTTTAAAGATAAACTGATGAAGATCCAGTATAATGAGGCTGAAGATAAATTTGGCTGGAGATACGAGGTAAAGTAAAACAGTTTAGGGATCCTGTTATTGCTGCAATCAAAAACTTTTAATTTTCGTCACCCTGAACTGGTTTCAGGGACTTAAACTTAGAATCAACCTCTTAGATTCTGAACTAATTCCGATGTTCTTTTTACTTGTGAGAAAAGATAACGGGTAGGCGGAATTCCCGATCATTTTCCTTTTTATCTGAAGGATTTGCCCTTTTAAAGACGAGGTAACCTCTTTCATCATCAGGGGCATCAAATTCAATGCTGCCGTTAAATTTCACGAAATCTTCGGTCATCCATTCACCTTCGGCTTTAATATAACTTTCCGCAAGTTGATTATTATTTCCATCCAGCAGGACAATAGGAGCGTTTGCCTCAAAGAACCAGTAACCCCTGGCCTTTCCGTTTATCTTTATGGGAGAAGTCACTTTTTCGTTAGACAGGGGATTTTCAACCTGGATAAGTTCTGAAATAGGCGAATCTACTTTAGAATTAAATTTAAAGGAATGAATTGCTTCCATTAGAACTTCCTTGCTGGAAACCTCCACATTTCCATAATATCGCACCTCATCGGGACCCATCGGATCACAGTTCTTCATTTCCTTTTTTTCTCCTGCGTCTGAAAAACATTCGGCTTTAAAATCATTCACTTTAAAATGAACAAAGACACTTCCATATTCTCCCCAGTTAGCCGGAGGATTGGTAAATCTTAAATAGAATGCCCAGGGCTCTCCCGATTCCAGCAGATAAACCTTACTTTCTTCACTATTAAGCTCGGGGTCCATGGAAAGGTTTCCGTTCCAGTAAGCAAGTGATTTTCTTTTTCCGGAAGGAGCATCTACCCCAAAGCCTTTGGGAAGAATGGCTAGAAAAGCATTTTCAGGCTCTTCGTGAATAGCAAAAGGCGGATTGAAACCGGCCTTTTCAGAATATAGATTTATGACAGGTACATCCCCGGCAAGTTGAGACTTAAATATCTGCCAGTTATCCAGATGTTCCAGCGAAAAGCCCCATTTGTCATCAGTATATGTGGTATTGGATAATTTCTTTTTAACTACCGGCGACTCCTCCTGTTCTGTTTTCTGATCTTTGGTCTGGGAATCATTTTTACAGGAAACAACCATGCATAAAGCCAGTAAAAGAATGATCGATCTCATTTTTTATTTTCAAGATAAAAATTAGAAAATGAGATTATTTTAAAATTCTCTAAAAATCATAGAATTCTATTCCTCAAGAATACGGGGAATATCTGGCTTGAAATAATTGGGGCCTTTAAGGACCTTACCATCTTCACGATAGATAGGTTTTCCATCGGCTCCAAGTTTACTCATATTGCTTGACTGTATTTCATCAAAAACTTCTTCGATCTTGTGCTGCATACCATGTTCAATGATAGTTCCGCAAAGAATATACAACATATCGCCAAGGGCATCGGCTACCTCGGCAAGATCATTATTGTTAGCTGCTTCAAGGTACTCTTCATTCTCCTCCTTCATAAGGTTAAAGCGAAGCATGTTCTTTGCCTTTCCAAGATCGGCAACCGGCTTTTCTTTTATGCCGAGTCCAAAGGCCGAATGAAATTCTTTCACAGCTGCAATCTTATTCTTCATATTATTTCAAGCTTTAAAAAGTTAACTTTGCGTAAAAATAACCAAAATGTTTTCTACAGGACAATTGATCTTTGCCGGGCTTTTTCTTATCGCCTTTATAATAGTAATGATATTCAGCTATAGAAAAGATACCAGGCTGCATAAGAAATATTACAAAGGAAGTATCTATGTATTAATTGGCTTCATCATTTTTATCCTGCTGCTTTTTTTGATCAAAAGCCAGCTTAATCATTAGTTTCATAGGAATTGGCCTACAATTGGTCTTGTAAATTATTTATATTAGCCTAAACTAATCACAACCAACCATGAAGATCCTTAAATACCTTTTCTTCCTATTACTCATTTTTATCATTGGCGCTTCAATCTACATCGCAACTAAAGATGGAGAGTTCCAGGTAGAACAACAACAAGTGCTAGCCGCACCCCAGGAGGTAGTTTTTAACCAGGTGAACGATTATACAACCTGGAATGACTGGGAACCATGGTCCCGGGAAACCGATGATATGATCATTAATTATGGCGATAAAACCAAGGGGGAAGGGGCTTCATATTCCTGGAAAAGTGAAAATATGGGTGAGGGAGAAATCACCACTATAAAAGCCAATCCATATACAAGCATAGATCAGAAAATAACCTTTGCAACCCCTTTTGGGGATTCAACCAGCGATATATACTGGGAATTTGAAAAAAAGGGTGATAGTACACTTGTAACCTGGGGAATGAAAGGAGAACAAAGCTTTATGGAAAAAGCTGCTTTTACTTTTCAGGATGAGAGCCTAAGTGAAATGATGTTGCCTATGTTCAAGCAAGGTCTTGAAAATCTACAGGCGAAGATCACCGAAGAAATGGGAGCCTATTCAATAAACATAGACGGTATTACCCAGCATGGAGGCGGCTATTACATGTACATGACAACAGCGAGTAAAATAAGTCAGGTTTCTGAAAGGATGGCCAATATGATAAGTGAAGTAGATTCTTATATGAATAACAATAATATTGAAAAAGTAGGTAATCCATTTGTTCTTTATAACCTGTGGAACGAAGATCAGGGAACTGCTATCTACTCGGCAGCCTACTTCACCCCAAGCGAGGTAGTAACCCCTGCTGAAAGTAGTATTTTAAATGGATATATGCCTAACCAAAGAACCTTGAAGACCACCCTGAAAGGTGATTACAAGAATCTAAAGGAAGCCTGGGATTCAGCCTACGCTTACCTTCAAAAGAACGGTCTCAGGGAAGATGAAAATTCACAACCATTTGAGGTCTATGTAAATGACCAGGAAGATAATCCCAATCCGGCCGAATGGATCACTCAAATATATATTCCTATTACTCAGGAAAATTCCAGGCTTAATGATTAAAAACCTACTACTTGTATTTATAGGAGGAGGACTGGGCAGCAGCCTTAGATATATTATCAGTAAATATTTAAATGCATCCAGTTTACTTCCCTATGGTACCTTTATAGTAAATATTATTGGCAGTCTATTACTTGGTGCCATTTTAGGTTATGCAATTAAAACAAATACGCTTAACAATCCTACCAATCTCATCCT
>JAWWBH010000042.1:0-15915 GCA_033721075.1 Christiangramia sp. | reverse complement strand
TACAGCGTCAAGGATTATATCGTGTAACTGATGTCTTTCCTTTTTAAGGTCAAGTTCGTTCTTTTCCAGTTTGGAGATACGCAACACATTCTCTACCTGAGCATGCATTCTCCTGTTCTCATCCTTGATCATTTGCAGGTACCTTGATACTTTAGACTGATCGTCCATGATCTTTGGATTCTTGATTGCGTCTAAAGCAAGATTGATGGTTGCAATAGGAGTCTTGAACTCGTGGGTCATATTATTAATAAAGTCGGTCTTAATCTGTGATATCTGTCTTTGCTTGATCAATTGAGAAAGTGCACTGGAGTACGCGATCACGATGATCAAAGTAAATATGATCGAGAGGCAGGCCATCAGTATCACTGAAGACAATACCGCTTCTTTCTTATTAGTAAAGTTAACCAATAATTGGTAACCACTGCTGCCCACACTATCCATAAACAAGGGTACAGCATAAGTTGCAGGGTGGTTGAGGCTGAAATTATCTGAATGCAGATTGGTCGCTATGGAATTATTGTAAACTCCATATTCAAAATCGGTTTTCAGATCACGCTCTTCCAGTTCCTCTTCCAGTAATTCTTCTATGGTCTCTTCAGATACCCTCTTGTGTACGGGTAATCTTGTCACGAGTTCAGAAATAGCAGAACGCAGGATATCCTTTTCCACCTCTTCCATCCTGGAAATACGTTCTATATGCTCAATTCGTTGTCTCGCACTTAAATTTTCCTTATCCAGATTATTATTGTTCACAATATCGGTCACCCTTTTGTTTATCATTTTCGTGAACTGGATACTGTCCTGAGCAAACTGTAAAAATCCTGAAGTTACCTTATAATCTTCCTCCAGTATACTCTCCGTATTGAAAAAAGTTTCATTTCTATTTTCATCCCGTCGGGAATAAAAATATTCGGTTAAGGTTCTGTTACTAAGTTTACTGTTAGTACTGTCTGGATTCTTGAACTGAAAATAATATTTCTCAAACTCCCTGTTCTGGATCTCCTCTGAAACATTTAATAAAACCTGTTTGGCATCATAAGAGAACTGCTGCTCCCGGTCATCTATCGTGCTTTTAATCCAATATCCCTGAACGAAAATAATACCGATTAGGGACAAACTCATCAAGGCAACGAGAAGGACAAAAAGCTTCTTATTCATGCGGTCAAAAGTAATATTTTAACATTTAGAGCTTAAAGTGTTTAACCAAATGTTAACAGAACTTCTGGCAATTTTTGCCTGCTTTTAAGATTTCTTCATGAATATGTTCAACCTGAAGACGCGTCTGCTGTAATTCCTCGTTTTTTATTGTGAAATCGGCTAGTTCGCTCTTTTTTTCATCGCTCCACTGGTTGTCCATTCTTTGCTGAATTTCTTCCTCTGAGCTATTATCTCTCTTTTGTAATCGGGCAATTCTTAACTTTTGTGGAGCGGTAACCAGGATATTGAGATCGCATTTCTTATAACTACCTGTTTCAAATAAAATTGCAGCCTCGTAGATCACATAATCTGCCGACTGGTCCAGGAGCCAGTTTTTAAAATCTTGCTCTACGGCGGGATGTATGATCTTATTGAGCTTTTCTAAAAGATCCTTGTTGTTGAAAACCCTGGAAGCTATGAATTTACGGTTAGGGCTATTTTCTTCATAGGATTCCTCCCCTAAAAGGGCGATGACGCTTTCGCGGATTTGGGATGAGGTATTAAGCAGTCTTTTTCCGGCCTCATCGGCAATGTAAATCTGAACATCAAGATCCCTGAAAAAACCCGCCACCGTGGTTTTCCCACTTCCAATCCCACCGGTAAGACCTACTATTTTCATCTTTTGATCACGAATTGAATCTGCCTTTCGTTAAGTCGTAGATTATTCACAAAATCAGGCTTTTCCACAATCTGGGCTACCATATAATCATCACCTTTGGAAATGCTCTTATAATCACATACCACTCTGAAATCTGAAGAACTGATCTTCTCGAAATCTTTAAGGTTAACCTGGTAATAGACGATCACGGTCTTTGGGAAATAGGCCAGATTCAAACCCTCAGGAATATTTACCACATCTACAGGGATCTCGGCACTGCCTTCAGTAAACTTGCTTACCTTCTGGTAATACTTTATACTATTTTCATAAAAGCTCAGCATCCCGAGGTTCGAAGTGTCAATCTCAACTGAACCCTTCAGGTCCTGGTTCACCTTGGAGAGTTTTATGGATTTTGTAGGAACAGTAATAATACTGTCTATGATCTTTTCGGGTCCGCTTACCTTTATAGAATCAGGCTTAAGCCTAACAGGCTCATCTGCTGAATAGCCAACCGCATAGCTTACCTCAATATTAGGCAGTACTTTTACCATTTTCTCCTTTTTAAACTGAAAAGGGATCACGATCTCTTCCTGAATGATACGGGACTTTTCGAAATCTATCTTTAATTGTTCCTCTATTTCGGTAAGATGGTTCTCAAGCAGGTAAACCAGGTTCTTCTCGGTTTCCCTGGCCCTGGAAAGATCTACCGTTAACCCTGGATTAAAAATCTTATAATAATAGATATTAAAGCCGTTATCCTGCAATTGAAGATCCACATGGTCTGGCTTTTCATCAGAAATACTTTTGTCCAGCGGTACATTTATATAATGTATAGGCACCTCTATAAGTTGGGTATAGGTCTTTGAGAATTGAACAAGAACCCAAACAACAGCTGCAAACACCAGAAAAAAACTGAAGGTCTTCAGGCTTGATCTTTTAAAAGTTCTTCTTTTAAGCACCGGTATTCTTTTTAAAAAATAATTGAGGAAACTCGTCTTGTGGCTGCTTTTTCATGATCCCAGTCTTTAATGTTGAGTTCAAAAAACCAAACCCATATCCTGAAAACTGAACGATCACAGCCTTTATAGCAAGCATCCCAATATAAATACTTTTATACTTTAACGCAGCATCTATGCCAATTATTAAAAAATAAATAAGATAAACACCAATATAAAAAACCTCTCCCACTGCTGCCATAGCCACAGCAAAGAACAATCCAAGTAAGAACAGGCTCGGGAACCAGTAGGTGATCTTTGCCGAACCTGGATGCCATTTGTTCAAAATAGGGCGTACAAGTCCGAATTTCTTTACCTGAATATAGAATTTTTGCCAGTCTATTCTTCGCTTATGAAAAACCTTTGCCTCTGGTATAAGACAAATGCTGAATCCCTCTTTTTTCAGCCTCAGGCTAAGGTCGGGATCTTCCCCCGGGTGTATCTGTCCAAAACCTCCGCTGCTTTCAAAAGCCTTACGGCTTATACCCATATTGAAACTACGGGGTTGAAAACCCTTCACAGCACTCCTGCCTCCTCTTATACCACCAGTGGTAAAGAAAGAGGTCATACTATAATCTATGGCCTTCTGAACATTGCTGAAGGAAGAATGAGCCGCATCGGGTCCTCCAAAACACTCACAAGCATTTTTAGCTAAAAACTCATGGACCTTCTGAAGATAATCTTCGGGAAGGATTACGTCAGAATCAAGAATAAGGAAATAGTCTGCTTTTGCCTTTTTCATCCCATAGTTACGGGAATCACCGGGACCGGAATTAGGCTTGTAATAATAAGCTAAATTGAGTTGTTCTGAAAATTCATTCACCACCTCTTCTGAACTGAGACTGGAGCCGTCTTCCACGATCACCACCTCAAAAGCGACAGGAGAATTAAGTTTCTGCATGCTTTCCAGCAATTCCCTTATCTCATCGGGACGATTGTAGACCGGAACTATGAAAGAGTATTCAGGCTGCATGCAAACTGATTTAAGAAAAAACCAGCTGTAGAATTATCCTGTCCATACTTCTCGACTTTGCTCGAAGTGACACCAAATATTCACAGCTGGTTCTAAAACGTTTATTCTTCGTCTTTTGTAAAAGCCTCCATCACTTCCTGGCTTACACCGGTATTGGAGAAACCTCCATCGTGATAAAGATTTTGAAGTGTTACCTTTCTGGTAAGGTCAGAAAATAAGGTAATGGTATATTCAGCACATTCCTGTGCGGTCGCGTTGCCTAAAGGAGACATCTTTTCTGCAAAAGTTATAAAACCATCAAATCCTTTTACTCCCTGTCCGGCAGTAGTTGGAGTTGGTGACTGGGAAATGGTATTTACCCTTACTTTTTTATCCTTTCCGAAGAAGTATCCAAAGCTACGGGCTATAGATTCCAGGTATGCCTTATTATCTGCCATGTCATTATAATCAGGGAAAACTCTCTGGGCAGCCATATAACTCAGGGCTACGATGCTTCCCCATTCGTTCATGGCATCTTTCTTATAAAGCACCTGCATGGTCTTATGGAAAGAAACGGCAGAAACATCCCATCCTTTGGTGGTGAAATCATAATTCATATTGGTATAATGATTTCCTTTTCTAACGTTTACAGACATTCCTATGGAGTGAAGAACAAAATCTATCTTCCCGCCAAGGATCTCCACTGCCTTATCTACAAGGTTTTCCAGGTCTTCAACTTTAGTAGCATCTGCAGGTATGATCTCAGACCCCGTCTTTTCAGCAAGTTGGTTGATGCTACCCATCCTCATGGCGATAGGTGCGTTGGTTAGAACGAAGGTACCGCCTTCTTCATGTACTTTTTCGGCAGTTTTCCAGGCGATGGAATTTTCGTCCAGTGCGCCAAAAATGATTCCTCGTTTACCTTTAAGCAGGTTATATGACATGTGATTTATATTTTGTGGTTGTTAGCCTGTAAAGATAGCAAAGTTGTTTGAATTCAGTTCAGCGTTTGAGGTTCTGAGTTAGGAGTATTTAAAAATCAAGTCAAAACCGGTATGGAACTTTGAATCTAATTCAGTAATTCCTTAGCATGAGCCATTGCAGAATCGCTTTTGGTATTTCCGCCAAGCATAAGGGCAAGCTCTTCTATTCTTTCCTTCTCTTCAAGTCTTATGATCTTGGTTTGAGTGGCTTCCTCATTATCTTCCTTGAATATCTTGAAATGAGTGGCTCCTTTGCCCGCGATCTGAGGCAAGTGAGTAATAGCGATCACCTGCATGTTATTGCCCATTCTTTGAAGGATCTCTCCCATCTTCTGGGCGATCTCACCGGAAACTCCTGTGTCTATCTCATCAAAAATAATGGTTGGTAGATTGCTTTGAGCGGCAAGGATGCTTTTCACGGCAAGCATGATCCTTGAAAGCTCTCCTCCCGAGGCTGCCTTCTTCATTTCCTTAAAACTACCACCCTTATTGGCAGCCAGGTACCACTCCAGCCTGTCCCTACCGTTTGAGAGAAACTCCTCTCCCATCTCCAGCTCGATATTCAGCCTGGCATTCGGCATCCCAAGATCCTTCAGGATCTGTTCCGCCTGTTCAGTAAAAGCGGGAATTATTTCTTTCCTTCTGTCATGCAGGTCGGCTGCCGTCGTGGAAAGCTTATTTTTTTGTTCTTTTATCGCGATTTCAATCTCGTTAAGAGCTGTTTCGGCATTTTCGGTAACTGAAACTTTTTCCCTAAGTTCATTCATTATATTGAGAAGCTCTTCCACATCTTCCGCATTATGCTTCTTCTGAAGGTTATAGATAAGCTGAAGTTTTTGATTCACTATCTCAAGCTCCTCTGGGCTGGCCTCTATCCTATCCAGCGCGCTGGTCATTTCAGCTTCCAGATCGTCCAGTTCTATGATCACGCTTTGAATACGCTCATAGAAGGATTCATAATTCGAAGAGAACTGAGCGATCTTTGAAAGATTTGCTCTTACTGCCTTCATGCTCTCCAAACTACCGATCTCTTCCTGTTGCAGATAATTAATGGCTGAACTAAGGTTCTCTGTAAGCTCCTCAACATTATTAAGTTCTTCGTAGCGCTGCTCGAGCTCCTCCTGCATCCCCGGTTTCAGATTAGCCTCCTCAAGTTCATTGAGCAGGAACAGATTATAATCATATTCCTTTGCCGCCTGTGACTGTTCCTCTTTAAGTTCTTCAAACCGATTAAGAAGCTGTTTATATTCCTTCAGCTCCTTTTTATACTGGATGATAAGCGATTCACTTTTGGCAATGGTATCTATCACCTCGAACTGATAATCAGCATTCCCCAGACTCAGGGTTTCATGCTGACTGTGTATATCTATAAGATAATTTCCCAGTTTTTGAAGCGCAGTTATCTTAACCGGAGTATCATTTATAAAGGCACGGGACTTTCCGGAAGGTAAAATCTCCCTCCTTATTATACTGTTGGGCTCATAATCCAGGTCTTCCTTTTTGAAGAAATTTTCCAGCTTATAATTGTAGATACCAAAACTCCCTTCTATCACACATTTCTTCTCAGAATTCCTGATAGAACCGAAATCGGCACGGTCTCCAAGCAAAAGGCCCAGAGCTCCAAGCATGATAGATTTTCCCGCCCCGGTTTCCCCGGTAATAATGGTGAAACCCGGCTGAAGTTCAATATTGATATCTTCAATTAAGGCGTAGTTCTTTATAGAAAGGGATGTAAGCAAATCGGTTAAAATTTGTGCTAAATATACGTGAGAAAAAAATTGAAATCAACCAAAAAGGCTACTGAATATTTCTCCAGTTCTTGGCGTACCTGGGAGCAATATTATTAAGGGTTTGCACCAGGTCATTGCTGTTTATGGCAGGTCCGCCAGAATAAACCTGAGAGATCTCATCGGCCTTGGCATCGAAAAATGTTCGGAGCAATAAGGAATTGTTCCTCCTGCGGTTCATAACCTCCAGCTTTTTTAATGCCCCGGCAATAGCCTGTTTTCCTGCGAGCACATCTTCATGCATTACATCGAGACCTAACCTGTGATATTCGTATAGTGCATCACGGTATTCTGCATAGGTATTGGCAAGCAGATCTGCGTTGAGCCGGTACCTGGACCTTTGCCCATCAGCTCCGCGCCAGCCCTGAGAATTACCCTGCTGGGCAGTGGTTACAATCCTGTTTGCCTCTTCAAAGTATGGAGTTCCTCCTTCAGGCGCAAAAGTATCGGCATCCAGCCCCATGATGGTATAAACATAAAATGAAATTACCGAAACAAGATTTGAAGTATATGCATTCTGACTGTAGTTGAGCGGCTGGTATTCCCTGTAATTAAAGCTTAACTGCTCATCATTAAAGTTAAAAACAGGAGTGATCATTGAGGTTCCGTAAACCGGTCTGGAAGATTGCACCTGGATGCTTCCATTGAAACTCTCTCCCTCAAAACTTGTGATCGTGATGAACATACTGCAGTTGATACGCTCATGATTCTGAAAATCCCGTTCTGTCCAGGTGGTTTGATTCACGAACTCATTCAAAGCCCTTTCAAGGGTCTTGAATACTGAAAGATTTGTTTGCCCGGTTTGTTCAGCATTAATTATAATCTCACAATTAAGCTGCTGTGCAGTACAAATCTGCAATCCTACTAAAACAAATATGAAACTAAAAATCTTACTCATTCAGCAATTCTATGATCTCATTTAAAATATCCCAGGCCACTTCTTTCTTGGATTTCAAATCAAAATCCATTTTACGGTCTGGATAAATGATACTCACCTTATTGGTATCTGTCTTAAACCCCGCACCTTCATCATTGAGTGAATTTAAAACAATAAAATCAAGATTCTTCCTTTTTAGCTTATTTCTTGCATTTTCAACCTCATTATTGGTCTCAAGCGCAAAGCCTATAAGCTTTTGATGCTCTTTCTTCATGCCCATGGAGGCCAGTATATCTTCAGTCCTGGTTAATTCAAGGCTCAATGAGTCATCGGCTTTTTTTATTTTTTCACTGGCTACTGTTTTCGGCTTGTAATCGGCAACTGCAGCCGATGCTATAAATACATCTGTGCCACCGAATTCTGAATTAACGGCCTCATACATTTCCCGGGTACTTGTCACCCTTATCAGATTGATCTTTTCTTCATCAATTCCAAGGTGAGTAGGACCGGAAACCAGTGTGACCTCAGCCCCCATTTTCATCGCCTCCTCAGCGATCTCATACCCCATCTTCCCGGTGGAATGATTTCCTATAAAACGTACGGGATCAATGGCTTCGTATGTGGGGCCGGCGGTAATAAGGATCTTTTTACCTTTCAGAGGAAGGTTTTGAGAATAATGATCTTCCATGAATTTCAGGATATCTTCAGGCTCCGCCATTCTGCCTTCCCCATGAAGACCGCTGGCCAGCTCGCCCTCGCCTGCCGGGATCATGATATTCCCATAATCCTCAAGGGTTCTAAAACTGTTTTTCGTAGATGGGTGTTTATACATGTCCAGGTCCATCGCCGGAGCAAAGAAAACAGGACATTTTGCTGAAAGATAGGTTGCGAGCAAAAAATTATCGCTATTGCCCGTTGCCATTTTGGAAAGGGTATTCGCTGTAGCAGGGGCTATAAGCATGAAATCGGCCCAGAGGCCGAGTTCAACATGATTATTCCATTTCGCATTTTCATCTTCCTCATCGGTAAATGAAGAAAAGACCTCATTTTTAGAGAGTGTAGAAAGGGTAAGCGGAGTGATAAATTCTTTAGCGGCCGGGGTCATTACTACTTTGACCTCAGCCCCTGATTTTATAAACAAACGTACCAGGGCTGCGGTCTTATATGCGGCAATACCTCCGGTAATGCCTAACAAAACTTTTTTGCCCTTAAGTACAGACATGTTCGAGCCCGATTCTATTCTTCGGTATCTTTAGTATTACGCCAGTAGATCTTGTCTTCAAGCCATTCCTGGATCGCAAGAGCCTGTGGCTTTGGAAGTCTTTCGTAGAATTTGGAAACTTCAATTTGCTCCTTATTCTCAAAGATCTCGTCCAAAGAATCATTATAGGTAGCAAACTCGTCAAGTTTTTCCAATAATTCCTTCTTGATCTCCCCGTTGATCTGGGTAGCTCTTTTCGATACTATCGAGATCGCTTCATAAATATTGCCGGTTGGCTCATCTACTTTATTTCTATCGATAGTAGTTGTGTTTACCGGTGCGTCAATTTTCTTAAAATCCATCATTCCTAAAATTAAAAATTCTGTAACCTTTTGTCAATTTCTGATAAGGATTGTTCCATTTGCGGAATATATTCCCCTTCAGGATAATATTTTTTATATGCTTTGCTAAATTCTTTTGCTTCTTTTAGCCTTTCTTCCATCAACACCTGAAAACTGTTGATCGCCAGTTTATATGCCGAATCAAACCTGTAATAATATGCTGCCTCTCTGAATGGTGAACCCGGATAATCGGCAATGAAATTATTGAAGGATGCGATCGCTGCCTTATAATATTCGGTATGGTGATATTGCTTGGCGATCTCATAAGCTTTTTTCTCGAGCTTGATCCTGAGTTCCGTTGCCATCTCATTGGCAGACTCAACGAACTGCCCATCCGGATATGTATTCATGTAGACCTGTAATTCCTCGATAGCTTTATGGGTATCTGTCTGGTCAAGATTATATCTGGGAGAACGGTAGTAAAAACTGGCTGCCCGTTTATAGGATGCCTCTTCTGCCTTTTCACTATCAGGATATAACTGAAGGAATCTTTCGAACTGAAAAGGAGACAGATAGTAATCCCCAAGTTGGTAATACGTATCTGCAAGAAGGAAAACAACTCTCTGGCCCTGAGGTTTTCCGCGGAACTGAGGTTCAATCTGCTCCAGTAATCTTAAAGATTTTCTCAGTTTCTTATTACTGTCTTCTGCCTTGCCTTCGTTATATAATTGCTCTGCCGTACTGTATTTCGCAGCAGTCTCATCACTCTTAAGCAACTTCTGATATTCACTGCAGGACAGTGTTAACAAAAGCATACCTAAAACGAGAATTCCTTTTTTCATGATACGTAAAAACATCTGGCAAAAATACATTTTTTGTGACTATAAAAAAAACTTTCCTGAACTAGGCAAATAACCCTGTTTTTAAGGGTTTATTGTAGTACAGGTGTGCTTTTCTGAAATATTCCCGATAACCGATAGATCAGAATTTGTCTACAAATGCATTTATCCTGGATTGTAAAGCATCAGTGGCTTCAACCAGGGGAAGTCTCAAAACGTTCTTTATCATTCCCTTTTTAGCCAGTAAAGCTTTGATCCCGGCAGGATTTCCTTCAGCAAAAATAAGTTCTATGGAAGGAGCTATCCTGTAATGCAATTCATAGGCTTCCTTTACTTTGCCATCCAGTCCCGCTCTTACCATATCTGAAAATTCTCTTGGAAGTCCCTGCCCAATCACAGATATCACCCCTTTTCCGCCGGCCAGGGTCATGGGAAGCGTGATCATATCATCCCCGGAGATCACTTTAAAATCTTCGGGCACCAGGCTTATTAGTTTCATTGCCTGAACTATATCTCCCGCGGCTTCCTTAACGCCAATAATATTATCCAGTTCCCTCGCCATACGATTCAAGGTTTCGGGTAAAACATTAGAGGAGGTTCTTCCGGGAACATTATAAACTATTACTGGTAAAGGCGATGCTTCTGAAACTGCTTTAAAATGACGAAATATCCCCTCCTGCGTTGGTTTGTTATAATATGGAGAAACCGAAAGTATAGCATCAAAACCATCAAGATCTGCCGACTTTAGTTCTTCTACCACGGCAGCTGTATTATTGCCTCCAATACCAAGAACCATAGGTAATTTACCTGCATTAGCCTTTTTTACTTCAGATTTCACAAGCTGCTTCTCTTGTGGTGTAAGGGTTGCACTTTCGGCAGTAGTCCCCAATACCACAAGATAGTCGATACCATTTTCGATCTGATCCCTCACCAGGCCGGCTAAAGCTTCAGTATCAACACTTAAATCCTCTTTAAATGGAGTGATAAGAGCCACTCCAGTTCCTATAAAGGCTTCCATCAATTATTCTTTTTTAAGATTTTTAAATATTTCAATACTTCCTGCTGAAAAACTTCAATTTCTCCCGAATCAATTTCCACATCATATATGCCATATTCATCGGGCCTGTTCCCAATTTTCACCCCGGCACCCGTTACAGCTGAAAGCAAAACAGCAGCAATGGAGTTACCAGAAAAGTGACAAATAAGAAAATCGAATCCTTCTTCAGAAAAACCTTTGATCGCTTCGCATTTGAACTCTCCCATCAGGCCAATCTCCCTGGGATCCAAAACATCAGCATCCAAATCTTCAGGCAAACTATCTCTGGAACCACAAACAACTATCCTGAAATCCTCCTTTTTTAACTGAATCAGTTTGTAAAACTCTGATAGCTTCCATTTTTCATCAAAATTTTCAGCATCAATTATCACACCGGCCTTTCCTGAATATTCATCAAAAGCTATTCTATTTGCAGCTGTAGCACCGCGAATCTTTTTAGTATAGAAATAACTTTTTAGCTTACCGGAGATCATCAATTGATTTTAGTGGCGCAAATGTAAATAATTTATAACAACAAAAAAGTGGATAACAGGCTGCGAAATCAGCATACCATTGGAATTTAACAGCTTTGTTATTTTTGTGAAATGCCGGTATCACACCAGATTTATCAACCGGAGTTTCTTTTCTCCGGTAGCATAGAACTGAAAAGCCAGGATTACCCCGGTAAACCTAATTATACTCTCTATAAAAAGCACACTGGTGTCGCGTAGATAAAAGGCTTCCATATCCCTGAGAACATCCGAAATCACAACGGCCATTACCAGGCTGATAAAAAATACCGACTTCCTTGAATAGGAATTCAGATAATAAATAAGGGCTACAATGGCAAGAACCAGCAGGTTAATATAGTATGCCGAATAAAAGCCCACCTCAATTATTCCAGTTAAATGGATCTCCATTTGTTGCAAATGTTGAAAAAGGAAGTAGATATTTACAGCTACCAGAATAAAAAAGAAAAAGAGCATGTACTTATTTGCGGCTTCCCTTTGCGTATACTTAAGCGCTTCCCTTATAAGGAAAAAATAGGAAGTCATACTAAAGAACATGGCTGTAAAATAGGCAGCTCTTTCTTCGTGAAAAAAATTGATGAAGCCTGCTACCAGACTTAGACCTAAAAAGGCGATTATATTAATATTGGAAAAATCCAGTCGCCTGTAGAAACCAGCGAACAGCGGAAAGTATACCAGGAATTTGGCGGTGTTCACCATCCATTCAATATCATAGGCCACAGCAAACAGATTCACTGCCAAAATGGGCATGCAGACCAGTATAAAGATCCTGCTATATTTCATAGATGTTAAAGTACGCTGTTTGGGAGCGCAAGATCATGATATATTAGCAAATAATCAAACAAATACCGCTTATTCATTAATAAAATCATCAAACACACCGAAATACTGAGGTTTCCTTAAAAAAGAAAGACTTATCACTTTAAAATTTACTCTACCGGAAAGTCGAAATAAGTATCAGGATAAGGCTCCATTCTATAAGTATAATGCCACCATTCTTCGGGATAGGCCCTGAAGCCATATTTACTCATTATATTTTTTAGCAATTCCCGGTTCCTTTTTTGATCTTCTGTAATCTCACTGGTATTATGATGAGATATCTCTCCGAAGAAATCATAGGTACTTCCCATATCAACCTCCTCACAAGTTTCAGCATGGATAATGGTGAGGTCTATTGTACTCCCCCGGGAATGTCCCGATCTTGAAGCTATATACCCAAGTTCAAAAAGGTTGCTTTTTGAAACATCGGGATAGAATTGTTGCTTTGTAAGAGTGTCGCCGGGGTCCCGGGCCCATTCAACAAAATAATTTACAGCACGCTGTGGCCGGTAAGCATCAAAGATCTTGAGCATAAAATCTTTCTTTATCAGCGCTTCCTGCACTTTTGCCAGTGCCTTTGCCGCAGGTTTGCTTAAAATTGCCTGCTCACGCTCATAGCCCTTTACAGGTCTTCCCATAAAATTATTGGAACCGGCATAACGGATCTCATAGACCACGCCGGGGATCTCAGCATCTATATAAACAAAACCCTCTGGCAGGCTATCTGCCTGTGAAAAACATTCAAATGAAACAATTAAATAGAGGAAAATCAGTTTAAAATTCAAAGCTCTTGCTTTAAGGTTCAGTTAAGCATATTAAGGAAATCATCCTCGCTTATAATATTGGTTCCAAGCTTCTCGGCCTTTGCCAGCTTACTGGGGCCCATATTATCCCCGGCTACCAGGTAATTGGTTTTTGAAGAAATTGAACTTGAAACTTTACCTCCATTATCTTCAATAAGCTTTTTTAGCTCATTCCTGGATACCTTTTCAAATACGCCCGAAATAACGAAAGTATTTCCTTCAAGCTTGTCGGTCTGGTTCGCAAGCTTTTCTGCCGAGATCTCCAGCTGAACACCATATTCCCTGAGCCTTTCAACATTTTCCCTGTTTTTTTCATTACTGAAGAAATCGACAACACTCCAGGCGATACGCTCACCAATTTCATCTAGATTGATCAGCTCTTCTTCTGAAGCAGCCATAAGAGCATCTATATTCTTAAAATGTTTTGCCAGTTTTTTCGCTACGGTTTCGCCAACATACCTTATCCCGAGAGCGAACAAGACCCTTTCAAAAGGAACTTCTTTAGACTTTTCAATTCCGTTAATCAGATTCTCAGCAGATTTATCTGCCATTCTTTCAAGTGGCAGTACATCTTCTTTTTTCAATGTATACAGATCAGCATAATTACCAATTAGATCAGCATTCACAAGTAAAGCCACGGTTTCCCCTCCAAGACCTTCAATATCCATCGCCTTTCTCGAGATATAATGCTGGATACGACCGGTGATTTGCGGTGGACAACCATTGGTGTTGGGGCAGTAATGCTGGGCCTCCCCTTCATTACGCACCAGTTCGGTATTACATTCGGGGCAATGGGTCGCATACTGAGTAGGTTCAGAATCCGGATCGCGTTTAGTGAAATCGACACCCACGATCTTTGGGATGATCTCCCCTCCTTTTTCCACAAATACAGTATCCCCTTCCCTTACATCCAGCTTTTCTATCTGATCTGCATTATGCAATGAAGCCCGCTTTACCACCGTACCAGCCAGTTGCACGGGTTCAAGGTTCGCTACGGGTGTGATTGCCCCGGTACGACCTACCTGATAAGTGATCTTCTTTAGTTTTGTGCTTTCCTGTTCAGCCTTGAACTTATAGGCCATTGCCCACCTTGGTGATTTGGCCGTATGCCCCAGCTCTTCCTGCTGATGGATGTCATTTACCTTGACCACCACTCCATCAGTCTCGTAAGGCAGGTCATGGCGATGCTCATCCCAATAATTGATATATTGAAGCACCTCCTCTATCGAATCTTTCAGTTCCGATTCTTCCGGAACCTTGAAACCCCATTCCCTTGCCTTTTCAAGCACTTCGAACTGTGTTTTTATCCCGGTGTTATCCCCTACTATACTATAAAGAAGACATTCAAGAGGTCTTTTTGAAACCTCAGCACTGTCCTGAAGTTTTAGACTTCCCGATGCTGTATTCCGCGGATTTGCAAATGGTTCCTCACCAATATCCACTCGTTCAGCATTCATTTTGGCAAATCCTTCATATGGTAGGATGATCTCTCCTCTTATGTCGAATTTTTCAGGATAATCGCCTTTCAATTTTAATGGCACCGAGCGGATAGTCCTTACGTTATTGGTAACATCATCACCCTGGAAACCATCTCCGCGGGTCACAGCCCTTTTTAGTCGTCCGTCCTCATATGTAAGATTTATGGAGGCCCCGTCATATTTTAGTTCACATACATACTGCACCTTAGCCTCCACGATCTTCCTGATCCGCTTTTCCCAGTCTTCCAGCTCTTCCTTGGAATAGGAATTACTAAGTGAATACATTCTTTGTTCATGGACTACGGTCTCAAAATTCTTGGTTATAGCCCCCCCAACTCTCTGAGTGGGAGAGTTTTCATCAAAGAATTCCGGATGTTTCTCCTCCAGTTCCTGAAGCTCCTTAAGCTTCATATCAAATTCATAATCGCTTATCTGAGGTTTATCCAGTACATAATAATTGTAATTATGCTGTTGCAGTTCTTCTCTAAGACTCTGAATTTTCTTTTCGACGTCCATGTAAAATTGGGTGGTATTAAATTTTTGAAATTTCTAACTGGTTATCACTAAAGGACAGATTGTATTTTTGTTTCTTATGTTCGAACTCCAATTTAAAAGGTGACATATAAGCCTTGTCGTTGGTAGGGAACCAGTCCTTTAATTGATTGTTGATAGTGATAAGAAGGCCCGAGGGTTCTCCTATCGCACAAAATCTTTCGTAATCCCCGTCAAATTTATGCAGATCGCATTCAAGGTACAGCTGCTCAAACTTCCTCTTTACATTATCTGTAACCAGGCCTATTTCCGCGATCCCCACAATGTGGGAAGGGTTAAAGATCGCTGATTCCGGTTTACTGAATTCCCTTCGGGAAATGAACTCCATGATATTCTTATCCTTATCATAAAAATAGACTGACATGGCCTGCCAGTTACTAAAGTCTATGATCTTCTCTTTATTATACTCAAGCGCGGCCATTTTACTCTCCACCCAGGCCAGGGCTTCTTCCTCCTGCCTGTCGGGAATATGAAGAGCTATATGATATGGATTCGCATTTTCTTTAAACTCAAACCTTAGAATAGAATAGCCCAATACAAGTTCAAAACTATTTTCAGAATAATTCCTTACCTCAAAATCCAGCTCATCCCGATAGAACTTAAGCTGCTCCTTTATATTGTCGCTATAGACGGTAAGTTTTTTAAATTTCATGCTCAGGTCTGGTTTTTATTCATCCACTTAGGCACCGGCTTCGGCTCAAATCTCCTCATCTCTTCCAGAAGCTGTTCAAAATTCTCAGAAACCAGAAGAATATCCAGATTATCCTGTTTCAGCAAACCTTTAGTAGTCATCTTTTGAAGCATATTGATAAGATCATTATAAAACCCTCCAATATTCAATAAGCCGATTGGTTTTCTGTGTAAACCTAACTGGGCCCAGGTCACTATTTCAAACAGCTCTTCAAAGGTTCCAAAGCCTCCGGGCAG
>JAWWBH010000041.1:0-16035 GCA_033721075.1 Christiangramia sp. | reverse complement strand
GTGATCTTCTGGCCGCTAGTACCAGTGAGTTCAAATGAGGGTGGATGTGTAACAGTTATAATAGTACCGGGATTAGCATACACATCATACAGAGCCGGGGAGACGGTGCCATTGTTAAGTAAAGTTATGTCACCTGTCCATGTCCTGGTTCCATTATGATCAACACTTACAGTTCCGCCTGCATCGCCAACGGTAAAAGCTCCAAAATTGAGAAATTGTGCCGTGTTCACTTCAACCTCTACCGGGATCGGAGGATTTTCCTGAGCCGTTACTCTAAAATTCCCCATAAGGAGCAGGCTTAGGATCAGGCTGAAATTTCGAAAACTCTTCATCTGTCGTATCAATTTGTTATCAGAACTTTTTTGGAGAATTGTCTCTTCCCGGAAATATAGGTCACCACATAGACTCCATTACTTTTTATCCCTTTGATATGTATATTTTCCTTTCCTTTTACTTTAACAAGATCTACCAATTGTCCGTTAATACTGCTTATTCGTAGAAATCCGCTGTCTTCCTGGTCAAGGTTCATTTTAACGGCTAATTCCTGCCTGGTGTTAATCGCACTGAAAGGCTCTTCCAGAAAATCTTGAGTTTTGGGTAGTCCCTCCGGATTAAAGGCAAGGTAAAAACGGGAGTTATATTCAGCTTTTCCAGTACTGAATTTATAATCCTGTTCCCGAAGATTTACGTAGGTTTCTTTTTCTTCATCGATAAGATAGATATCAAGGCTTTCAGGCAGATTTTCAATATCCTGAAGACTCAAAGTCATTATCCCTTCTTTTTTTACGATCAAACCCAGAGGGATCATTTCTGAAGTCCTGGTGTTTAAACCTGCGATGGCATTGATGGATAGTTTCTTAGCATCAGGCGTGATGGTATATAGATTGGGCACCTTACTGTTCGTATTAAGAAGCTTCAAAGCATCCAGTTCCTTTTCAAAATTAAGAGACGCCGAATTTTCAAAATAGATCACCAGTTCATCTCCGATTTTGTTTTCATCAAATTTAGCCGAAATACGGATCAGCTCTTTAGGGATACTGGAAGCCTTAATGAACTGCTGGTTAAAATCGTTGATCCTTACTTCATTGGTAAGTCCTAATGTTCCACTGGAAGGATATATTCCGCTTGAGGGATCACTCACATGTACAAAAAAGCCCTGCATGGAGGGGATAATACTGGAACTCCTGGCATCACTGCTGGAAACCCCGTTTACATATGAAGAGTAGATGCCGGTATACTGGTCACTGGCATCGGCCATAAAGAAATAAATAGCATCGTCTATATTGTTTTTAGTCCAGCCTAAACCTGAATTCCAGTCGATAGGAGAGGGGTATGGATTTCCAACAAGATGGAATCCTTTAGTATACTGTCCATTGTGATTTATCAAATTCTTCTGATAATCGCCATTATTCACCATTCCACTTAGTTCTATGGTAATTGGAGCAGAGACGCTGCCCAAATTAACCGCATAACCTTCCATAATATTGAGGGCAGATGCAATATTCGTATAAGCTTCCCATCCAGAAGCATCCCTGTTGCCGGAATCCTTTCGGTTTTCATCATAGCGGTAAAAAAGAGGAAAACTTGCATTTAAGTCTAAATAGGCTGAAAGATCTCCCACAGTGGAATTGCTGAAAGGAGAACTAATGTACTTATAACCTAAGGCCGGATTTATATATCTCTGTATGCTCACTTCTCCAATCACTTCTCCATTCCCTGATCCATCGATAAGCCCAGTTTGTATATTATCAGAAATCAGAGTGAAGTTATTATTTGTATAAAAATTACCTGTAGTAACTTTCAAAGAGCCTGTAAGTTCAATACTTGCATTGGAAGTAACACCATTAGGATTGTTGATCTCCAGGTCTTCAATTCTATTATTAAGTAGGAGGTTAGAAGGTATACTTTGGGCAGTGGTTCCGCTCATTATTATTTTGCCTGAGGAAGTATCAATTTGACCAGAACTTGTTATGTTTCCTGCTATTTCAAGTGAGTTATTGATAATTGTGATACTGCCGCCGGTTTCAATAATAAGATCCTTAAGCCTTCCTGAGGTACCCGTATTTAGAATGGGATAATTTGTCAGCCCCTCCGGAATGATAATATCCGTAGTTAGATCAGGAATATAGTTGCAAAGCCAGTTTCCTGAGGTATTCCAGTCAGAGTTTATAGCCCCGGTCCATTCATTGGCCGACTGCACCGTAAGTGTTGCCGGATTGGAGATGGTAATCTTGCAGCCAGCTGCCGTGGTATCCTGGTTTCTCACCACCACTCTGTATTGGTTTCCAGACATACTTATGGTGACATCTGGAAGTGTGAGATTAGAAGAATTAGTCCCAATACTGGTATAATCTGTGTCAGACGGTGATCTAACCTGCCACTGGTAATCCACCCCCGCAATATCATTTACCAAAAAGGTGACAGAATCACCAATACAGGAAGTCTTATCTGCAGGGTCTTCTACATTGTAGCAATTAAGTTTTTCTGTGTATTCGGGAGGAAAGCTTTCTATGTTATTCGCAAGGTCGTCCTCAGTGCCAAAGTCACACATATTGGTAGTACTGGTGTCTGTACTTCCGCTATAATCGGGACAGGTGGTGAAATCTGCCGGCCATCCATCTACATCTCCAAAAATGTAAATGTTGGCATCGGTAATATCCAGGGTTCCCTGACTGGATCCGGAGTTTCTTATAAAGTTTCCCTCAATGATAAGATAACTTGAAACCGAAATATTCACGAGGTTAGAAGCTTCAAAATTCCCATAAACAAGAACAAAAGCCGAATCACCCATTGAGAACTGAGCTTTATTCCCGCTCATGATCAGGTCTCCATAAACTATAAGCGTTCCATTTACAAGCAGATTACTATTATTATTGTCTAAATAGAGATTATTATATTCCTCGGTTGTTCCGGCAGGAATAGTGTAGCTACCAGAAATTGTACCGTCAGCGACCTGTGCCCAGCTCTGCAATATATTCAGAAGGCAGAAAAAGAGAAAGAATGACTTTTTTGGTTGGGGTAGGGCCATTTTCTATTCCAGTTCGTAATCGGTTTTTGCAAAAACTTTTCCTTCTTCGGTTTTATAAATGATGCTAAGCTTTCCTTTTTCGAGATCGATATTCTCAGGGTTCTGAAGTTTAAAAGCAAAATGCCTTTTTGTATTTGGAGTATATACAGCTATACCTTTCACGATTCCTATTTCAGTAGATGTAGAATTTCCCGCAGTGTATTCAACCTCCAAATTTCCATATACTGACATGTTTCCCTCTCTTTCTATGTCCATGGAAAGTATCCCAGTGGAAAGGTCAAACGCAATATTATTTAATTCAACTTCGGTTGTACTTGCACCCTTTCTAATAATAACCGGAATACTAATCCCGAATACTGTTTTGATGTTAATGGAAATATTTTCTTCATTTTCCCGTGCTTCTTCACTTCCTAAAGCCGTTTGCTTTTCCACAGCCCTGAAATAAAGGTGAGATCTATACTCTCCTTCATTCATTTCTCCGGTTCTGGTGAGCTGTAGTCTTACAGTCTGTGCCTCATTTGGAGCAAGGCTTACCCTTCGCGGGTAGTATCTCAGGAAATTATCGGCAAAGCGTTGTCCTTCTTCAGGTGCTGAGATTTGTTGAAAACTACCATCTTCATTCATTTTATACTGTATGAAGGAAATAGCGTAAGTGGCTGAATCATTTCCGGTATTTGCCAGGCTAATTTCCTGAGATCTTTCAGCACCATCAAATACCAAACGTTTAGGCATTATCATGAGATCTCCCTGGGCGAAAACTGACTGGAAGGTTACTAAAAAAACAATTGCAAAGAGATTAAAAGGAATTTTATTCATTGGGGTAGCTTAAGTCAATTCAATAAAAATTTGAAAAAATCAATTATAGGTTACTGTCACATTAAAGCCTGAAGAGTTGGTATAGAAACCAGGTGGCTGGTTTGCTGCAAGGTTCAAGGTAGCTCCAATCTTCAATATATCAGTTCCATTGGCCGTGATCTCCGGTTCAACCGTAAATTGGTCTATAATCAGGAACTGGTTTGGATTGGCTTCATTGTATAAAGTGAAATTTTCAGGCAGGGTGATGGAATAATTATAATTGCCATGTTTAACAACAGCCTCTGCCGGACTTACTTCTCCAGGATTGGCCGGTGAAAGCTGTACCCCAAAAGCCGTTCTGCTTCCTTGGGGCGACAATATCAGGCTTCCCGGATTATAACCGCTAATCACGTTACCAAAGTGTAGATCTACATTTTTAACGATCTCTATAGGTTCCACGATCACTGCTGTACTGTTAACAGCAGTTGTGGAAGACGATTGAGCGTAGATCTCTGAACAGAAGCATAAGCACAAAATTAGAAGGGTTCTCTTCATAATTTACTGGTGAAAGATTAGCTACAACATTATAAATAACGCCGCCGTTATCTGGACGGCGTTCAAAAAATAAAGGCTATAGTTCGCTTATTCGTAAGTAACCGTCACGGTTACATCACCAGTATAGGCACCCGGGGCCTGGTTTGCTCCAACTTGCAGGGTTCCTCCAACGGTAAAACTCGAGTCGGCAAGTCCTGAAGTAGTTGATAGACTGGTAGTAATATTGGTAAGTGTCATTGTATCCCCTCCAGCGGTTTGAAGTACATCACCTGAGGTGATTACACCATATTTCATTCCTGTTGCTCTGGTAACCGTAAATGTAGGTACGTCAAAAGTACTGGCACTAATTTCCATATTGGAATTATCAAAAGTTCTATTGGTTCCGGTGGCATCGATAATTACATCGCCTGCAGTTGCATCCTGAGCGATTTTTCCAAAATTAAGGCTTCCTGAGGAGGTGATACTAATGGGACTTACAATTTCCGCATTAACCGTGGCAGTACCAGTAGCTGAACTTTGTGCAAAGCAATTAACAGAAAGAAAAACTAATAGTAATAAAGTAAATTTTTTCATAGTTGAGTAGGTTTTAATAGATCGATTTAGCGAAGTAAAGATGAGTTGAACTAGCGATCTATTCAAAAAAACTCGATAAGCACTTTATATAATCGTTGAAATACAATAATTAGTATTTTATTAGGAAGCATATACCATACTTAAAAACCCTTGTAAGGGTTTTAAGGCAGTAAAAATTTCTATTTGTAGGAAATTAATTATAGTTCACCGTAATTTCTATTGGAGTAGGTGAAGAATATACACCTGGTCCCTGGTTAGAACTAATTTCCAGGGTTGCACCTAATCTTACGATCTGTGTACCGGCAACCAGGTTTCGGGTCTTTAGATCAGAAGTAAAATCTTTAATAATTATATTTTCTTTATCATTAACCAGGATAAAAGCACCTTCTGGCAGACTTAAATTAAAGGAATATCCACTTTGACCATTTATTTCGAAAGCGGCCGCCGAAACTCCTGAGGCATCACCTAAGAAGACATCTCCAATCCCGGTACGGGTGTTGTCAGGCTTCAATATAACCGTTCCTCCATTGCGGGCATCAATGCTGGCGAAATTCATTTCAGAAGTCGTATGAATCTCTATGGGTTCAATTACCGTGACACTTGCGGTAAATGTCGCGGTAGCACTTCTTTGACTATAACCGGAATATGATAATAGAAGAAATAAGAAGAAGGCTGGAATTAAAAACCTTGGAGAATGAAACATACTTAAATTTACAAAAACTAAATATATAATAAAAATAGACGAAAAGCACATAAATTCGATAAAACACACTATAATTAAATTTATTAAGGTTGCAATGAAGTTTAAGTTTTAGTACAAACAAGTAGGAAAAGAGGCCCATAGATACATATCCACATAAAAATGAACAGGAATCAGAAAATCTTTTTATCTTTTTATTCTTAAAATATTTCTAATATGAAAAACACTTATACTACCAATCTCGATCTCCAGGGTCTGGATTTTGGGTTAATGATATTCAGGATCGGGATAGCGGGATTGATGCTTAGCCATGGATATCCTAAGCTTTTGAAATTCTTTGGCTCTGAAGAGTTAATTTTTGGAGACCCATTAGGTTTGGGGCCCACCTTTACCTTTACTTTTGCGGTCTTCGCTGAGTTTTTCTGTTCATTACTTATTATGTTTGGTTTTCTTACCAGAATTGCCGCCATCCCTTTGATTTTGACCATGGGGGTAGCCGCCCTGGTCGTTCATATGCCTGACGGATTCGGGAAACAGGAATTACCTCTTTTGTATATGTTTGGTTTTATTCTTCTGTTGTTTTCGGGCTCTGGAAAATATTCTCTTGACTTTATGCTAAGTAAAGGGAATTAAATATTGAGACAGGTCTATATTTTAATGGGGGTATCGGGGGTAGGAAAGACCACTCTGGGCAGGTTGCTGGCCTCAGAGCTAAGATTAGCCTATTTTGAAGGTGATGATTACCATACCCGCCAAAATATTCTTAAAATGAAGAGCGGTATACCGCTTAACGATGATGATCGTGAGGAATGGCTCAAAAATATAGCTGAAAAAGTCAGGAAATGTTCAAAGGAAAATGGCGGGGTTTTCTCCTGTTCGGCTTTAAAGGAAAAATACCGAAGTTTTATCACAGGTCACTCCCGGGCCAGTATTGAGTGGATCTATCTTTATGAAAGCTTTGAAGTTATTCAGGAAAGAATGAGGACCAGGAAATCTCATTTTTTTAAACCAGAAATGCTCAGATCCCAGTTTGATATCCTGGAACCCCCTCGTGGTGGGATACATATAAAAGTAAGTGAGTCACCCCAGGTAACACTTAAGAATTTGATGAGGAAAATAGATAAACCCGAAATGGGAATTATTGGTTTAGGGGTAATGGGTAGAAGTCTGGCCCTGAATATGGCTGAAAATGGAATTCGCGTCGCGGTGTATAACCGTGAAGTTTCCGGAGAGGAAGAAGGGATAGCAAGGAATTTTCATGAGGAGCATAAGTCCTTTTATCATTTCCCCTGGTTTAATGACCTGAAAGCCTTTGTTGATCATCTGCCAAAACCAAGAAATATTCTTCTTATGGTCAAAGCGGGGAAACCAGTGGATTCAGTCATCAGTGAATTGGTTCCATTGCTGGATGAAGGCGATCTTTTAATAGATGCCGGCAACTCCCATTATAAGGACACCGAAAGAAGACTGAAGAATTTACAGGACAGGAAAATACTTTTCCTTGGCACCGGTATATCTGGAGGAGAGGAAGGTGCCAGGAAAGGACCATCTATTATGCCGGGTGGTTCAAAAGAAGCTTTCCAAAGAATAGAGATCAATTTAAACCTTATAGCGGCAAGGGATAAAAATGGAAAGCCTTGTTGCAGTTACATAGGACCGGGAGGATCAGGGCATTTTGTGAAAATGCTTCATAACGGTATCGAATATGGTGAGATGCAGTTAATTGCAGAATTCTACCATTTTATGAGGTATTATTTAAACCTTAAGCCGACTGAAATTTCTTCAATTTTCAATAAATGGAATACCACCCTTAATAGTTATCTTCTTGAAATATCTGCCGGGATTTTACAGAAATCTGAAAAAGGCAGTCTTATTCTTGACAAAATTCTGGATGTGGCAGGACAGAAAGGGACCGGAGGCTGGTCTACCCAGGCAGCCCTTGACCTGGGAATTCCATTAGATACGATCACCGCTGCGGTTATGGCTAGAAATATTTCAGCCAATAAAGAGAGAAGGGCAATTGCGGGAAAAGTATATAATTCTGAGGTAGGAGATAAGGCTGAAGTTTCTATAAAACAACAGCTTTTTGATGCATTCAAGGCCGTACAGATCATAAATCATGTTACAGGTTTTGATCTTTTATACCAGGCTTCAACGGAATATCACTGGAATATGAATCTTTCAGAAATAGCAAGGATCTGGACCAATGGCTGTATAATCCGGTCAGGCTTTATGGAAAGCCTTGTGGAAATATTAAAAGATAATCCTTCCAGTCATATTTTAATGAATCCTCAAATAATTACTGAAATCAAATCATATAAAGAATCGCTTTCTGAAGTTGTTGCTGAAGCGATCAAACTGGATTGTCCAATGCCGGTGAGTTCGGCTGCCATTAATTACTTCAATAATTTTACTTCTGCCCAGTCTTCAGCTAATATGATCCAGGCTCAAAGGGATTATTTTGGGGCTCATAAGTATGAGCGTACAGACGGTGAGCGCGGTAAATTTTATCATACTCAATGGAAAAATACTGATTGATGGAAATCCCCTTATTACTGGCTGTTGTTACAGGTATTGCATTACTGCTTTTTCTTATTCTTAAGCTCAGGATCCAGGCATTTCTGGCACTGCTTATAGTATGTATAGTGGTAGGATTGCTGGCGGGCCTTCCTGCTTCGGAGATTATGGATACCATGAAGGAAGGTATGGGAAGCACCCTTGGTTTTGTGGCAACGGTTGTGGGACTGGGAGCCCTTTTTGGAGGAATCCTGGAACAATCTGGAGGTGCTAGGAAACTTGCCAGCAGCATTCTTGCCAAAACAGGTGAGAAAAGAGCACCCTGGGCTATGATGCTTACCGGATTTGCAATAGCCATCCCGGTATTCTTTGATGTAGCCTTTATTATCCTGGTACCGGTAACTTATGCTTTAAGCAAGAAAACCGGGAAATCCTTGCTCTTATATGCTCTGCCATTACTGGCTGGTCTGGCTATCACGCATGCTTTTATTCCGCCAACACCGGGTCCCATAGCCGTTGCAGATATTCTTGGCGCCGATCTGGGCTGGGTGATTTTGTTTGGATTTGTCGCAGGCCTGCCTGCAGCAATCATAGGGGGACCTCTCTTTGCGAAATATATATCCAAAAGGATATATGTGGAACCGGGACATTTTACCGATGTTGAGGAAGAGATTATAGATAATCCTCCATCAGCCGGATTGATTATCTCAATTATTTTTGTTCCAATATTGCTTATAGTAATAAGTACATTGATTAACAGCCCTTTTTTAGCCCAAAGCAATATACCCAGCGAATTGGTTGATACGGTTAATTTAGTGGGCCATCCCTTTACGGCGCTGATCATTGCCAATTTACTTGCCTGGTATTTTATAGGAATTAGAAGAGGGATGGGAAAAGAGTTTCTTGCAAAAGTAGCTACCTCTTCATTTCAGGCGGCCGGGATCATTATTCTTTTAACCGGAGCAGGGGGAGCTTTCAAGCAGATCCTTATCGCTACGGGAGCCGGGGAAATGATCGCGGGTGGTTTGAATAACAGCCTGTTTAACCCATTGCTATTCGGGTTCTTTGTAGCCCTTTTAATAAGAGTTTTACAGGGTTCTGCTACTGTAGCGATGATAACAGCTGCAGGAATTACAGCGCCCGTGATCGAGGGAACAGATTATTCCATGCCCCATATAGCTCTTATCGTTATTGCTATAGCAGCTGGGGCTTCAAGCTTTTCACATGTGAATGATAGTGGATTCTGGCTGGTTGGTCAGTATCTGGGACTAACAGAAAAACAAACATTCGCGTCCTGGACCCTAATGACCTGTTTGATCGCACTGGTTGGCCTTTTAGTTAGCCTTTTGCTCTGGTATATAATTTAAATGATGAACCCATCAAAGGTGATGGGCTTATACAGTAATTTTGATTTCAAATCTTTTTATCAGAATTAGGGTGATCCTTTGACTTTTGCCTGCCTGGCCGGGATCCCTTTTTGTTATATTGCCAGTTTTGTTCATCGGGAATATTTCCATCCCTGGCAGAACCTTCAGTATTGCTCCCAGGTACATCCATCTCTTCTGCAGTGAAATCTACAGGTTGTTTGCGATCAAGTGCTTTATCCTGTCCTTTATTCATACTCCTGCCTTTTTCATTTAAAGCCTGTTTATCCTCCTGGGTGACTTCCGGGTTATATGGAAGATCTTCCGGTTTTCCCTTTTTATTTTTTTCTTCTGGTCTATTGACTTCTTTCTTCATAACTCTGGTTTTATCATTTTTAATAAGTTAACCAATCGACTCCATTTTCAGCTTTTATTGAGGTTAAATTCGAGTTAAAGAGGCAAAAAAAAAGGGAAGCTTTTGCTTCCCTTTTAGACCGTTAATGATAATTTAGTCTATTTGTTCGGTTTCGGCTACCTGAGTATCAGACTCAAGCATCGCGAAGAATTTATCAAGATTAGGAATTATCACTATTCTTGTTCTACGGTTTTTAGCCATGTTTTCTTTATTACTATTATCTACAAGTGGTTGGTAACTACTTCTACCTGCAGCGATAAGTTTTGAAGGATCTACGTCATATTTATCCTGTAGAAGTCTAACAATAGAGGTAGCTCTTCTTACACTAAGATCCCAGTTATCCTTAAGATAAGAATCTTTTACAATAGTACGGTCATCAGTATGACCTTCGATCATTACTTCCATTGCTGGCTCACTATTGATCACTTCAGCAAGTTTCTTAAGAAGCGGTTGTGCCTTGTTGGTCACTCTATAGCTACCACTTCCAAAAAGAAGTTTATCTGAAACATTGATCATCACTACTGTTTCATCAACGCTAATGTCGATATCATCTTCATCGGCACCTTCCGTAATATTCTGTTTAAGGTTGTAGGAAACTGCAAGATTGATGGAATCTTCAAGAGTTTTCGCTTCCTGTACTTCTTCAGGATCCATTTTAGCGATGGTATTCCTCATTCTGTCTTTGGTCTTCTTAGACATTACCGTTAGATCGTTCATCTCCATCATACCTTCATTCTCGGTTTTTAGAGAATTGATCTTCGCGTTATATTCAGCCACCCTTTCTTCGATACGGGCATACTTTTCTTCAATTTCTTCTTTCTCAACGCGGGTTTTTTGCAAAGTACTTTTAGTATCGTTCAGTTCACTTTCAAGTGCGACATATTTCTTCTTGGATACACAAGAAGTTAACATGGTCGCAGCCAATACTGTTACAGTTATTACTCTTTTCATAAATGGAATTTTTAATGTTGAATTGATTAATTATTTAGTTTTCAAATCTCGTATAGAAGTGCTACAATGATGCCATGTACCAGAAAATGGGGGATAGGGAATACTTATAAGGTCGTGATTTATGGATGCTTGAAAAGCTGTTAAGCCTTGACATTTAACATTTTGAAGCTGTTTTTGCGATCTTACTTTTCTTTATAAAAACTGTTTCTTTATGATGATCCGGGTTCTATACTAAAGCAATTAAAACTGTGGAAATCTTCATAAAATGTGTAAAATTTCGCCACAACTCTAATTGCCTGGTTAGTGCTGAATGCTAAGTATTGATTGTATTTTCTAAGGATTTTAACACAAGTTTACAAGAAATTAAGTTTTCATCTTTTCACTTTAACTACCTTAAACGATAACTTTGAAATTCACTAAATTATGCTGGTTGGCAAACTCGAGGAAACAGGTATTGAAGATCTTAAAGTTACTGGGAAAAATCTTGCTCGGCTTAATAGTATTTCTGCTAATTATAATCCTGTTTGTAAGAAGTCCCTGGGGACAGGACATCATAAAGGATAAATTGATAAGTTCAATTGAGAAGGAATCTGGTGCCAGCATAGAACTGGAGAAAATCTTCATTGAATTTAACGGAGACATCCAGATGGATAATCTTTATATAGAAGATCCTGAAGGTGATACCATAGTATTTTCCGAAAGCCTCTCGGCTAATATTGGTCTATGGGAATTAATTAAAGGCAATTCTTTTGCCCTATATGATCTGGATGCGAAAAATCTAAAGGCTAATATCATTCGAAAAGATTCTATTCAGGGATTCAATTATGAGATCCTGGAGAAAGCATTTACATCCGGTAATCCCCAGACAACTCCGGCAGACAGCACTTCAAATCCCATGCAGATACATATTGGAGACCTTGATCTCCAGGATTTCGACATCCTTTATAAGGATGATGTTTCAGGAATAGATTCAAGGTTCAATTTCCAGAACCTTCAACTAAATCTGAATGAGACCGATATTCAAAATATGGTCTATAAGGCAGGAGAAGTGAATCTGGCCAATGCTGATATATATTATTCCCAGACCAAGGCATTTCCCGAAAGTGAGGATGAACCGGTTGCAGATCCTTTATTCTGGATGGAAGATCTTAATTTAAACAATGTAAAGCTTGTTTATAATAGCGTACCTGATTCCCTTTTTACAGATGTAAATATTGATGAACTTCAGCTAAATGAAGCAGTGATAGATCTAAAAGAGCTGAAGATTTCAGGCAATTCGGTTAAGCTTGCTAATTCTGAGGTTATTTTAAAAATGCAGCAACAAACCACGTCTGCTCCCAAAGAAGACGATTCTCAGGGTTTTGATTGGCCGGAATGGAAGATTAATATTGCCAGTATCGACCTGCAGGACAATGATCTTTTCTATTCGGTAAATAATTCCAGGGTCAGGGAAGGAGTTTTTGATCCTAATGTCGTTAAACTGGACAGCCTTTATCTGCTGGCTGATGACCTTAAATATGAACAGAAAAAAGCCACGGTCAGCATTCAGAAATTACAATTCAAAGAAGGCTCTGGTATAAATGTAAATAAATTCAATCTTAATGCATTGGTGACCAATGACAGGATGGAATTCAGGGATCTCGACATTGCGGCTAATTATAATACGGTATCTGGCCTGTTGATCATGGAATATTCAGATCTTAATGAATTCATTGAAAATCCTGGAAATGTGAGTTTACAGGCTGATTTGAATAATATCTCTCTGAATATTAACGACATTTTCCGATTTCAGCCTTCCCTTAGAAAGAATGAATATATGCGTTCCCTTGCCGCGGCACCGGTAATAGGAAATATGAATGCAACAGGTAAACTCGATAATTTGAACCTTAAGCACTTCAACTTAAGATGGAAAAACACCAGGGCCACAGGCAGCGGAAGACTTGAAAATATGCAGGACCCAGATAATTTGTTATTCAACCTGCCCGAAGCGAGTATTATTTCACAAAGATCTGACCTAATCAATTTTGTAAATGAAGATGATCTTGGGATAAGCCTGCCAGATAAGATAAGCTGGAATGGGAGCATTGCTGGCAGTACCACAAGTATTCACACTGAATCAATTTTGAAGACTTCAGATGGAAGCCTTGATATAAAAGGTGATTTTGAAATTGGTGAGCAAATCGTTTTTGACGCAGAGGTTAAAGGGGATAGTATAGCTCTTGGAAAATTGCTTCAGAATGAAAGCCTTGGCGCTATTCATTTACAGTTAAAAACTTCAGGTAGCGGAAGTTCGGTTGAAGATCTGAATGCTACTTTAGAATCTACTATAACTTCCTTTACCTTTAAGGATTATGAATTCCGGGATATTGATATTGCCGGAGAGTTGGAAAACGGCCGGGGCCCGGTGAATCTTCTATATCGAGATCCCAATCTGGATATGGAAGCTCAAACCCAGGTTACATTAGATTCTTTATCACCAAGAATAGACTTTACTGTTTATCTTGATGGGGCCGACCTGGGAGAACTGGGAATCACACAAAAAAGCATCAAGACCGGTTTTGTGCTTGAAGGCTGGTTTGAGGGTGATGCTAATAAGTACCAGGCTGAGGCGGAAATAATTGATGGTGTGGCGGTATATAATAACAAGACCTACCTGTTAGGGAGTTTTAATGCATCAGCCTATGTAAGGCCAGATTCTACTTCGGTCCAGGTAGATAACAGGCTTATAGACCTTGATCTGCAGTCCAATGCAGATCCCATAGCTTTCACCGCTGCGATCGATCGTCATTTTAAAAGATATATCACTGAGAATTACAAGGAAGATTCCATCACAAAACCAGTAAACCTAAAACTGAATGCAAAGATAAACCAGGCCCCAATCCTTAATGAGGTGTTTTTAGTAAACCTGGAAGAGCTTGACAGTGTGGATATAAATGTTGACTTCCGGGAGCAGGACCGGGAACTTGATGCTTCCGTATCTATACCATTCATTAATTATTACAGCAGTGAAATAGATAGCTTAAAACTGGAAATGCGTTCAGATCCCGGGAATCTGAAATTTGAATTTGCTTTTAATGAACTTAATGCGGGTCCACTGGCAATTAAAAAGACTGTCTTAAACGGAAATGTTGTAGATCGAAAACTGAATCTCGATTTCACCTCACTTTTTGAGCAGGATAGCCTGGTGCATGTGAATTCTGAACTAAATTTCCAGGGAGATACTCTCAAATTCCATATTAATCCTCAGGACCTTATTCTAAATAGAAATCCCTGGCAGGTTTCAGCATCCAATCAAATAAGCTATGCAAAGGAATATCTGGCCTTTCAGGATTTCAGGTTATCCAGGAATAACCAGGAGATGCAATTAAGCAATAACTCACCGGGTGTCCCAAAGGAATACCTTAGGCTTGATTTCAGGAATTTTAATCTGGCCACCTTTCTTAATTATCTGAACCCGGAAAATGAGCTTGCCAAAGGTCAGCTTAACGGAAATCTTACCTATGAAGATCCTTTTGGTAAAACCGGTCTCCTGGCCGACATGCAGATCAACCAGTTTCAAATTATGGATGTTGATCTTAATACCCTAAGTCTAAAAGGAAATTCCAAAGGATTCAGTAGTTATGATTTTGAGATGGCAATGAAAGGGGGAGAAGTGGACCTCGATCTTACCGGGTCATATGTAGCCGATGAAAAATCGGCTAATATTGATATGAACCTGGATCTGAATGAAGTTAAGATGACTGCTCTTGAAGGTTTTTCTTTAGGTGAGATTAAAAATGGAAGCGGAAGTTTCTCTGGCAATTTCAGTCTTAATGGCACAGTAGCTGAACCCCAATATACCGGAAGCCTGAAATTTAATAATGCCGGCTTCAATATTGCATTTCTCAACGCTCCATTCGTTTTGCCTAATGAAGAACTTAGCCTCGATAACCAGGGTGTTTACTTTAATGATTTCAACATTAATGATAATAACAAAAATTCCTTTGTTGTCAATGGAAAAATAACCACAGAGAACTTTTTAAATCCTGTTTTTGATCTTGATTTTCAGGCAAAGGATTTCAGGCTTCTTAACTCTACCGAAGAAGATAATTCCTTATTCTATGGAGAGGCTGTGGTAGATGTAGATGCCCAGGTAACCGGTGATCTCAATTTACCGGTGGTGAATATGGATCTTGACGTGAAGGAAAGTACCAATTTCACTTATGTGGTGCCCGAGACCGAGTTACAAATGAAAGAACGGGATGGCATTGTGATATTTGTAAACAAAGAAAATCCTGATGATATTCTTACCCAGACCGAGGAAGAATCCTATGTAGTTTCTGGTTATGATATTTTTACGAGGATAAGGGTAGAGGAGGGAGCGACCTTTAATGTTATTATCAACCAGGATACGGGAGATAAATTCCAGGTAAAGGGAGAAGGAGACCTTCTTTTCAACATGTATCCCAATGGAAGGCTTGCGCTCACCGGAATTTATGAGATAAATGACGGCTTTTATGAAATGAGCCTTTATAACCTTGTAAAAAGAAGATTTGATATCACTGATGGAAGCAGGGTTTCCTGGGCAGGTGATCCATTTGAAGCCCAACTGGATGTACGGGCTGTTTATGAGGTGGAGACCTCGGCTTCCTCTTTGATGGCTTCTCAGTTATCAGCTACAGATCCTGCTACCACTCAAAGATACCGCCAGGAACTGCCATTCTATGTATACCTGAATATAGACGGGGAGTTAATGGAACCAAAGATAACTTTCAGTCTGGATATGCCTGAAAATGAACAGGGCGCTGTTGGCGGACAGGTCTATGGAATGGTTCAACAACTGAATAATCAGGAACAGGAACTAAACAAACAGGTGTTTTCCCTTTTAGTGCTTAATCGTTTCTTCCCTGGTTCGGGAAGTGACGGAAGTACCGGGGGTACCTTGGCCGTAGCAAGAGATAACCTGAATGATGCTTTGTCTGACCAGCTTAACATGCTGTCCAGTAGAATTCTTGGCGAAAGCGGACTTCAGCTGAACTTTCAGGTAGATAGTTTTACAGATTATCAGGGAGAAAGTCCTCAAGACAGGACACAGCTTGATATAAGCGCCCAAAAGGCCTTTCTTGAAGACCGTCTTATAGTAGAAGTGGGAAGTGAG
>JAWWBH010000040.1:0-16243 GCA_033721075.1 Christiangramia sp. | reverse complement strand
CACCTGAACGTAAAACGTCATATAGGTTAGAATCTTCTCCTTCCACAAGTGGAGCATCCATAGATACATGACGTCCTGAATTCTTCATGGATTCCTTAACGTCATTGATAGTCATGTCAAGTTCTTTCGCGATTTCCTCAGCACTGGGCGGACGCTCATGTGACTGTTCTAAAAAAGCGAAAGTCTTATTGATCTTATTTATTGAACCAATTTTGTTCAATGGTAAACGAACAATCCTAGATTGTTCTGCCAATGCCTGTAAAATGGACTGACGGATCCACCATACGGCATATGATATAAATTTAAAACCTCGTGTTTCATCAAATCGTTTTGCTGCTTTGATCAAACCTAAATTCCCTTCATTAATTAGGTCAGGAAGGGTTAAACCCTGATTCTGATACTGTTTAGCTACGGAAACAACAAAACGTAGATTCGCTTTAGTTAGTTTCTCTAATGCACGGTTATCACCGGCTTTGATCCTCTGCGCCAGTTCTACCTCTTCATCAGCGGTGATCAGGTCTACTTTTCCAATTTCTTGTAAATACTTGTCTAACGAAGCGGTTTCACGATTGGTAACCTGCTTCGTAATTTTCAGTTGTCTCATCTATCTTCTACTTGGATTTTAATGGTGCATAGCTCCTTGTATTTGTTTATACGTAAGAAGTGATAAAAATGTTACAAAAAGAAGCGTTTTTTTATCTACTTTCTCAAAATACCTGTATTTTCCGTACAGTAATTTAGCTTTTAGGACTTGTTAGTCGAATCAAATTCAATTCCATACAGTAAGAATCATTAAATTATATAAAAAAAGGGTCGCACAGCTGCGACCCTTTTTTTATCTTATAGAAATTGAATTTAGTTTCTATGTTTATCCTCACGATTTCTGTTATCACGGTTTCGATTATCTTTGTTCCTGTCAGAATTTCGATTATCGCGATCGCGACTCTCAGTTCTTTCCGGCCTTGTTAACAAAGCTTTTCGGGAAACCTTCTCTTTTCGGGTTTTAGGATCAACACCAAAATACTTGACATCAATTACATCTCCAAGATTAACAACATCGGTCACATTATTGGTACGTTCCCACGCCAGTTCAGAGATATGAAGCAGAACCTCATTTCCAGGAGCATCTAAATATTCTACAACAGCCCCAAAATCAAGGATTTTGATGACTTTTACTTCATAAATGCTGCCTTTTTCTGGCTTAAAGGTAATTGAATCGATCTTGGCAAGTACTTTTTCGATACCTTCAGGATCTGTACCAAGAATTTCAACGATTCCTTCTTCTGTTACCGGATCTTCATTGATCACGATCTCAGTTTTTGTCTCTTTCTGAAGTTCCTGGATCACTTTTCCACCTGGTCCTATCAGTGCTCCAATATACTCTCCAGGAATTCTTTTGGTAATGATCTTTGGAGCATGGGTCTTAACAGTTTGAGCTGGAGTTGATATGGTCTCTGTAAGCTTGTTAAGAATGTGCAGTCTTCCTTCACGAGCTTGTTTTAAAGCTTTTACAAGGATCTCATAAGAAAGGCCTTTGATTTTTATATCCATCTGGCAGGCAGTGATACCGTCTTCTGTACCTGTTACTTTAAAGTCCATGTCTCCAAGATGATCTTCATCACCAAGAATATCAGAAAGTACAGCGAAATTATTTCCGTCAGAGATCAGTCCCATTGCGATTCCGGAAACCGGTTTTTTAAGCTGAACACCGGCATCCATTAATGCCATTGTTCCTGCGCATACGGTAGCCATGGATGATGAACCGTTAGATTCAAGGACTTCTGAAACTACACGTACAGTATAAGGACAATCTGAAGGGATCATACCTTTTAAGGCACGCTGTGCAAGGTTTCCGTGTCCTATCTCACGTCTTGAAGTACCTCTTATAGGGTAAGCTTCACCAGTTGAGAAAGGAGGGAAGTTATAATGCAGGTAGAATGTTTCTTCACCTTGTTGAGTTGGAAGATCTACCTGGTTTGCCTCTCTAGAGGTACCTAATGTAACGGTAGCAAGAGCCTGGGTTTCTCCACGTGTGAAGATCGCTGAACCATGTGTTGATGGCAGGTAATCTACTTCACACCAGATAGGTCTTATTTCATCGGTTTTCCTGCCGTCAAGTCTAATGCCCTCCTGAAGGGTTAGATCACGAACTGCTTTCTTCTGAGCATCAGCGAAATATCCGGAGATCATTTTGCCTTTTTCTTCCAGCTCTTCTTCAGAAAACATTGCCATTACCTCTTCCTTCAATTGAGAGAAAGCCTCGGTTCGTTCCTTTTTACTGGTTCCGCTTTTAGCTATATCGAAGGCTTTCTGATAGGTAGCATCAAGAATTTTCTTTTCAATTTGCTCATCAGTTTCGGCTACCTCATATTCACGGGTTTCTTTTTTACCAAAAGCTTCAGCCAGTCTTACCTGCGCTTCACACTGCACCTTAATGGCTTCATGTGCGAATTTGATAGCTTCAGCCATTTCTTCTTCTGAACATTCGTCCATTTGTCCTTCAACCATCATAACAGAATCTGCAGATGCGCCTACCATGATATCCATGTCAGCCTCAGCTAGTTCCTCTCTGCTTGGGTTAAGAACGAACTCTCCATTGATTCTGGCTACGCGAGCTTCAGAAATTGGAGTTTCAAAAGGGATGTCAGATAATTGAATAGCTGCAGAAGCGGCTAATCCTGCTAATGCGTCTGGCATAACTTGATCGTCATGAGACATTAACTGGATCATTACCTGAGTTTCGAATTTATAATCCTTTGGGAATAGTGGACGTAAAACGCGGTCTACTAAACGCATTACAAGTATCTCTTCACTGCTAGGTCGTGCTTCTCTCTTGAAGTAGCCTCCAGGGAATAGCCCTGCAGCGGCAAATTTTTCACGGTAATCCAGTGTTAATGGAAAGAAATCCATGGTCGTAGGAGTGTAAGAAGACACTACCGTACAAAGTAACATTGCATTACCCATTTGTACAACAACCGACCCATGAGCCTGTTTTGCTAATTTTCCGGTTTCGAGGGAGATGGTTCTGCCATCACCAAGATCGATAACCTCTTTAAATGTTTTTGGAATCATAATAATTTTGAATTCTAGATCTGAATAACTTCAACCAGATCTTATTTAGTTAAACAAAGGTCTCCGCCATCCGGACGGCCGGGTTGTGTGTTGTGTGTAGTTGTTCGTAGGACCAATGAAAAACTATCCGCTTTAACGGATGACAATTTTATTCTGCCAGGCAGAAAGTTTTGATAATATGCCTGAAACAGGCGAAATAAATATATAAAAAAAGGGGGCATATAGCCCCCTGAAAATTATTTTCTTAATCCAAGTTCTTTAACGATGGCACGATACCTCATGATATCTTTCTTCATCAGATAGTCTAGAAGGCTTCTTCTTTTTCCTACCAGTCTAACAAGTGAACGCTCAGAATTATAATCCTTGCGGTTTTTCTTAAGGTGCTCAGATAAATGAGCGATTCTGTGTGTGAACAGAGCTATCTGTCCTTCGGCAGAACCGGTATCATTCTTAGCTTTACCGTGTTTTTCGAAGATCTCTTCCTTCTTTTCTTTTGTTAAATACATTCCAATATTATTTAAATGATTTTTATGTATAGACAGTTTTTCTGTCAGGCGGCAAAGATACTACTAATTTGGATAATACCTACTCCAGTAGAAAATTTATTTTATAAGCATTATTTTCTTACCGGCTGATTTTGAATAAGATCCAGATAGAGGTTTACTTTGTCCTTCAATTCAGATCGTTTTACAATAAAGTCAAGAAAGCCTTTTTCCTTTAAGAATTCAGCAGTCTGAAAATCTTTTGGAAGGTCCTTTCCGGTAGTGTCCTTAACAACCCGGGGTCCTGCAAAACCAATTAAAGCTCCTGGTTCAGAGATATTAATGTCTCCCAGCATGGCAAAAGATGCTGTGGTACCTCCGGTGGTAGGATCGGTACAAAGAGAAATGTAAGGTATCTTTGCATTAGCAAGTTGGGCCAGTTTTACTGAAGTTTTAGCCAGCTGCATAAGCGATAATGCTGCTTCCTGCATTCTTGCACCTCCAGATTTTGAAATGATCATGAATGGAAGGTTGTTTTTCAACGCATAATCTGCAGCCCGCGCTATTTTTTCTCCCACAACTGAACCCATACTGCCGCCCACGAATTTAAAATCCATACAGGCGATAACCAGTTCTTTTCCTTTTGATTTTCCAACAGCAGTCCTTACGGCATCCTTTAAACCTGTCTTTTCCTGTGCAGCCTTAAGGCGATCTGTGTATTTTTTAGTGTCTTCAAAATCCAAAGGATCTTTTGCTGTCATTCCTTTATCAAGTTCCTTGTATTTATTGTCGTCAAACAGGATCTTGAAATATTCGTTGCTACCAATTCTAACATGGTAACCATCTTCCGGGCTCACATAGAAATTGCTTTCTAGCTGTTCTGCATCCACAATTTTACCTGTGGGGGATTTGTACCATAAGCCCTTTGGAACATCTTTTTTCTGTTCGGTAGGAGTTTGAATTCCTTTTTGCGTTCTTTTAAACCAAGCCATTTGCTTTCAATTTTTATCTCCCGGAGGTCAAATAAAAAAACAGTCTTTCATTAGGGGAAAGACTGTTTTTCATTATTAAAGCGTATTTACATTATTTAAATCTTCGAAAGCCTTTTTTATTCGGGCTTTTAAAGTTAATTCTCCTTCACGAACCCATTTACGAGGGTCATAATATTTTTTGTTTGGAACATCATCGCCCTCAGGGTTGCCAATTTGAGCAGCCAGGTAATCTTTTTTACTAGCCATATAGTCACGAATACCTTCGAGGTATGCATATTGAAGATCGGTGTCAATATTCATTTTAATAACTCCGTAACCTATGGCTTCACGAATTTCTTCAACAGTAGATCCACTTCCCCCGTGGAAAACAAAATCGATATGATTTTTTTCGACGTTGTATTTCTTAGTAATGAATTCCTGAGAATCCCTAAGGATGGTAGGAGTTAATTTTACATTTCCAGGCTTGTAAACACCATGAACATTACCAAAAGCTGCGGCAATAGTAAACTGATCGCTAACTTTGCTAAGTTCCTCATAAGCATATGCCACTTCTTCTGGTTGAGTGTATAATTTAGAAGAGTCCACATCAGTATTATCTACACCATCTTCTTCACCACCGGTAATACCTAATTCGATTTCGAGGGTCATTCCCATTTTTGACATTCTCTGAAGATATTTCTTACAGATTTCCATGTTCTCTTCGATAGACTCTTCAGAAAGATCGATCATGTGTGAGCTATAGAGTGGTTTTCCATGTTGCTCGAAGTGTTTTTCACTGGCATCGAGAAGTCCATCAATCCATGGAAGTAGTTTCTTCGCACAATGGTCAGTATGCATAATTACGGGAACGCCGTAAGCTTTTGCCAATTCGTGTACATGTTTAGCTCCGGCAACACCACCTGCGATTGCAGCCCGCTCTCCATCATTTGAAAGTCCTTTCCCAGCATTAAACTGGGCTCCTCCGTTAGAAAATTGAATGATAACAGGCGCATTCAGCTCAGCAGCAGTTTCCAGTACTGCATTGATGCTACTCGAACCAATTACATTAACTGCCGGAAGGGCGAAACCCTTCTGTTTGGCATAATTGAATATTTCCTGTACTTCTTTTCCTGTGGCAACGCCTGGTTTGATGTTATGACTCATAATTTTTTTAGTTAGGCTTACAAAAATAATAAAATAAACTGGCTTAGAAAGGATAATTGATACCTACATTGTAAACTGCATGGTTAAAGTTGTAGTCCTTAAACCATCGATTGCCTACAGGTTTGGCTGGGTCATAAGTTTTAAATCCAATATCAAACCTGAGCACGAAAAAGTTAAAGTCATATCTGAGGCCAAATCCTGAGCCTGCAGCAATGTTCTTAAGGTCTGCTAATGATTCAAAAGTGGAAGCGTCATCTTCAACAATATCGGCCACATTCCAGATGTTGCCCACATCGATAAAAAAAGCACTGTTCAGGGCTCCAACAAGATTATACCTGTATTCCAGGTTAAAAGCAAGTTTCATATTTGCCTCATTAAATTCATTTCGTCCCCCGCTACTACCAGGACCAAGATCGTAGGCCTGCCACGCACGATTATCATTAGGCCCCCCTGCGAAGAAACTTCTCGCAAAAGGAATGCTGTTAGCATTTCCGTATGGTATTGCAATACCTCCAAAAGCTCTGGCTGCTAAAATATTATCACTTCCTAGATCCCAGTGCTTGATGAGATCTATTTCGGTTTTGGCGTACTGGGAGAAAGCCACTCCAAGAACTTCATAATTACCATTTTCATTCCGGTTAAACCCTGCTACACCTGCAATAGCCGATAAAAAATTCCCTGCCGTTTCTATCTTGAATCGAAATCTGGAAAATTCCTGGTCATACAGGTTCTGTTTTGTGTTCCAGAGATATGTGTAATTGCTGGCGAAAATAAGGTTGTTCTCTGTTAGCCTGTTTTTCCTTTCTCTTATGTTAATGATATTCTGTCTCTGGTCTTCATTAAGTCCCGTGGTTGTGCCATCACTGTTGTTCACTCCGTCAATAAAATTGTCAGCACCTTCAGGAATAATAAGTTCGCCATCTGTGTTCAAAAATTCCGGTTGTGTATTTACATTCCCTGCATTGACTATGTCATTGAGCTCTTCGTAAGAATTGCGGTAAACATTGAAATAATTGGCGACATTCAAATTCCTTACATACTGAATATTCAAAAGGTCCAGGCGGTTGGAGAGTTGCTTAGACGGGGTCCAGCGGTAATTTATAATACCGGAAAAATTCTGTTTGTCCAGTCCTATATTATTTTGTGTGCTTACTCCCAGGCTGAGGGTTGTAAACGGAGAAGTATATTTAGGAATGAACTTTTCTGTATTGAATGGTAGGAAGATTCGCGGAAAGCTTAATTTCATATCGGCTCCAATCTCTGAAATGTCAAAGAACCGGTTATCGTCACTGTTACCTGCAGCATCAGTTGAAGAACCAATACTACCTCGCCCCGAAATTTCAAAATTCTCTGCTCCTCTGAAAATATTCCTTATTAGAAGAGAACCTCCAAAAGCAATCCCGAACTCCTGAATATTGCTCTGCGAGATATCAAAATCGAAGCCCAGTGAATATTTAGGAAGGGGAGTTAGGAATATGTTCGTAACCAGGTCTGTTGAAGTGCTGTCTTCAGGATCTGGAACGAACTGGATGTTCGGATATTTAAAAATTCTAAGGGAATTAAGCCTGTTGTATGTCCTGGTTCTATTGATATCACTATAGATTTCTCCAGGTTTAATAAAGATCACATCACTTATTGCCTCTGGCCGATAACGCATTTTATCGAATCCGTACATGGTATATCCTTCATATCGGGCACTATCGGTTAAAGGGCGGTTCCTGTTGGAATAAGTATAATCTGTGAATATATTAACCTTACTAATCTTATGAATTTTGAACGGAACCCTTGATATGCTGTCACCAATATTATTCCTTCGATTTTTAATTAAAAGCGTAGTGTTGACTTTGTGGTTGGTGTTCACCGTATCAGCATCAAAACTTATATATTCCTGATCAAAATTATATACGCCATTATTTCTGAATAGCTGAGAGAGCCTGTCTCTTTCTTCATTAAAATCAATGGTATTATACTGTTCGCCAGGTTTTATCTCACTGTCATTTTTATGTAACTCATATAGAGAATCTAAAGGTTGCGAGGAGATGGATGTTGTAATTGAATCTAAAATATATGGTGTATGTGGGGTTACATAATATTCTACCCTTGCTCTTTTTTCCTTTTCTTCCAAAGGAATAATCTTATAATCGGTCTCAACATTGAACCATCCATTATTCCAGTACCATGATTTTAGTCGGTTTTCCGATTTTTTGGTCTCCTCTTCATCGACAATAACCGGAGCTTCCCCTGTTCGTTTTATCCATTCATTGAATTCTTTTCGGGAATGCAGAAAACGTTCAAATTGCTTTTTAGAAAGTAAATTTATTAATCGTTCTTTTCTTTTTTCATTATCGAGATATTTCACTGTAAGGATACTATCAATATGAGGTCTTGCAAGATTATAAAAATGTAGTCTCAACGGAATTCCCAGGAAGCTCGTATTAGGTTCCTGGTATAGCTGGCTATAGATCTTCGAATCCTTTACCTCCTGACCATTGGAGAATATCTCGTTTTTTTCCAGAAGATTTTCATTCGGCTCCAGTCTTTTTACGGCGTTGCAGCTTAATATTAAAACGAGGGTTAAAAAAAATAATAATATTTTTGCGAAAGGCCGTTTCAAATAGTAACGATTAGTGGCTCAAAAATACATTTTTTGGATGGTTAGCAAAAGCCAGATTAAGTTAATAAAAAGTCTTTCTCAAAAAAAGTTCAGAAATAGGCATGAACTTTTTGTAGTGGAAGGTGTAAAAGGAATCAGAGAATTTTTGAACTCTCCCTACACTCTTGATTCATTATATACGATCGGGCCCAATTTTGACGTGCCCGACCATTTGTGGAATCTTGTGGATGAAAAAGATCTGAAAAAGATAAGTTTTCTCAAAACTCCGCAACAGGCATTAGCTGTTTTCAGTATTCCGGAACAGAATGAATTGGTTAAAAATGGTATTGTATTGATTCTTGATGGAGTTAGGGATCCTGGTAATTTGGGGACTATAATAAGGCTTTGTGACTGGTTTGGAATTCGCAGTCTTATGTGCTCTGAAGATACTGTAGATTGCTACAATCCTAAGGTTGTTCAGGCGACTATGGGTTCTTTAACGAGGGTAGACGTGACTTATACTAATTTACCTGAATTTTTATTGCGCAATAAAAATGTACCTGTGTATGGTGCAATGTTGGATGGTGAAAATATTTATTCAAGCGACCTTCCGCATTCAGCATTTATTATAATGGGGAATGAAGCCAATGGTATTTCTGAAGAGGTTGAGAAACTTCTTTCCCACAGAATAAATATCCCTCAATTTGGTGAAGATCAGAATACCGAGAGCCTGAATGTTGCTACCGCGACAGCAATAATACTTAGTGAATTTAAGAGAGGGAAGTCTACTGGAAAGTGAAATTTATAAAAATGGCTCGGGAAGACATCTTATCTACATTTCCTGTATAAATACTATTAGGGTCGGCGTCCCGTATCAATTCATCGTTAATGGCAAATACACCTCTTATGGTAGGAGTTAATTTAAAGTAATAAAGATAAAGGTCTATGCCAAATCCAACTTCGTAATAATAGGAGTTGGTGGTCATTCTAAACTGGCCAGCGCTATTGTCATCAGGGTTATTTTCATTACTACTAAGGTTTAGCGAAGTTGAAAGCCCTCCTATAACAAAGGGTTTAAAATTGTTCAATCGGTTAGCACTAAATTTTAGAAGCAAAGGGATGTGTACATAGGTGGAACTAATTTCCCTGTAGGTGCCGGCATCTGCCTTAAGGGCCTGAAATCCCCTAGTATTAAAATTCACTCCGGGTTCAAGACGCAGATCAAGATTGTGGCTTAATTTTAAATTTCCAAGCAGACCAACATTGAAGCCCACTCTTGTTTCAACTCGAAAATCCTGGCCTGTGACCGGGCTGGGATCATAATTTATATAGTCAAAATTGAAATCATAACTATTGAATCCAAGGAAATATCCCCAGGACCAACGTTGCTGATCAAAATTTTGTTGATTCAGTACGCTTTCTCCTGAAAAAATCTGGGCATGGGTAGCATTAAAGCTTAAAGCCAGAAGCGCAATCGTCAATATTTTTTTCATGGTATTACTTTGAAGCAATATAAATGGTTGAAACGCCAAATGTCTGAGGCAAATCCTGTACATCTATAAACCCGATTTTTTCCAAAATATTGTTGAAAGCGGTACCGTAGGGAAAATTTGCAGCGCTTTCGCTCAGATAAGAATATGCATTCTTATCTTTCGAAAATACCTTGCCAATTACGGGCAATATAAACTTTGAATAAAAACGGTAACCCTGTTTGTAGGGAAATTGGGTGGGCACCGAGGTTTCCAATACTACGAAAATACCTCCGGGTTTCAAAACTCTGAATATTTCTTCAAGCCCTTTTTCAAGATTTTCGAAATTTCTAACTCCAAAGGCAACGGTGATAGCATCAAAGGAATTAGCCTCGAAAGGCAGGTTTTCAGAGTCTCCCTGGATCATTTCGATTCTGGAATCCAGTTGTTTTTCGGATATCTTTCTTCGCCCAACTTTTAACATGCCATCCGAAAGGTCAAGACCAACTATCCGGATCGCATTGGTTTGTGCCATTTGTATGGCCAGGTCCCCTGTCCCGGTAGCAATATCCAGTATACTTTGCGGATTGGTCGCAGAAACAGCAGCAACAACCTTTTTTCTCCACTTTATATCGGTTCCAAGAGAAATCACACGGTTCAGGCCATCGTAATTATCCGAAATATTATCGAACATCTGCTCAACCTGCTTCTTTTTGGAAAGTTTGGAGTCCTTATAAGGAGTAACCTTTTTGCTCATACAAAAACTTTGGGCCAAAGATAACTTATATGCTTAAATTTCATTGCTGATCATTAATTTTTTATCGTAAAATGCTAATTTTTCATTTCTTGAAAATAGCTTAACTTTGCTCTTTCAATTTGAAGCTGTTATATGAAAATAATTATCGCCGGTGCAGGTGAAGTAGGATTTCATTTAGCTAAATTACTTTCCTTTGAATCACAGGATATCACTCTAATTGATCCAAATCGGGATAATCTGATTTATGCTGATACTCATTTGGATATCAAAACGGTTAAGGGTGATGCAAGTTCAATTAAAATTCTGAAGGAAGCCCAGGTAAAGTATACCGATATGGTAATAAGCGTCACTTCCAGTGAGGCTACCAATATTACGGTATGTGTACTTGCAAAGCAACTTGGAGCTAAAAGAACTATTGCCAGGATCTCAAATACTGAATTTCTGGAAAACCAGGGTGAACTTGGATTTACGCGATTCGGAATAGATGAACTCATTTCTCCGGAGGCTCTGGCATCAAGGGAGATCGAATTACTGTTGAACCAGTCAGCCTTTAATGATAGTTATGAATTCGAAGACGGCGCACTAACCATGATAGGGGTGAGCCTTTCCAGAACTGCCACTTTTGTAGGTAAAACTGTTAAAGAGGCAGCCAAAATATTCCCTGAATTAAATTTTGTTCCTATTGCTATTCAAAGATTTGGGACCCAGTATACTTTAATACCGAGAGGGGATACTCAGTTCAAGGATGGCGACCAGGTGTATTTTATTACCTTGAAGAATGGAGTTGAGGAGCTTTATAAGCTTACTGGTAAGATAAAACAGGATATAAAGAACGTCATGGTTCTTGGCGGAAGTAAGATTGGAAGAAAAACAGCCCAGGACCTTTGCAGGAATAATTTCAATGTTAAGCTGGTGGAGAAGGATCGGGAAAAGGCTTATGAGCTGGCCGATGAACTCCCGGATACCTTAATCATTAATGGAGATGGTAGGAATGTGGAATTACTGGAAGAGGAGAATATCCATGATATGGATGCATTTATAGCGGTTACCGGTAATTCTGAGACCAATATCATGTCCTGTCTTGTCGCTAAATCAAAAAGTGTTAAGAAGACCATCTCCCTGGTAGAGAATATGGATTACTTTCAGCTAAGTCATTCAATTGGTATAGATACTCTTATTAATAAAAAACTTCTTGCCGCCAATAATATTTTCAGATTCGTTAGAAAAGGAGAGGTGGTAGCCATGACGAAACTGAATAATATGAATGCAGAGCTTCTGGAATTTATAGTGAAGCCGGAATCCCAGGTAAGCGATAAACGAATTAAAGATCTTGATTTTCCGAGATCGGCAATAATTGGAGGAATTATAAGAAATGGAAAAGGAATAATCGCTCTGGGGGATTTCCTAATTAAACCGGGTGACAGGATAGTTGTATGTTGCCTGCCTCGTTCTATCAATAAAGTAGAAAAACTTTTCTTGTAATGCCCAGACTGAATTATCAAATAATTCTTCATGTAATGGGCTTGTTGCTGCTGTGTAACGGTGGCTTCATGTTGCTGGCGACTTTAGTGAGCTGGTTTTATCAGGACGGGGTGACCCTTGAAATCTCTACGGCTGCTTTGATCACCTTATTTGTTGGGACTCTTTTAATGTTTAGCACACGGGGTCACAGTAAAGAGGTTAAGATTAGGGAGGGGTATATTATTGTAACATTTGGCTGGATTTTTATGGCTCTTAGCGGAGCTTTACCATATGTTATAAGTGAATCTATTCCCAGATTCACTAATGCCTTTTTTGAAACCATGTCTGGTTATACCACTACAGGTGCTTCCATTTTAAATGATATTGAAGCTATTCCAAAAGGTATTTTATTCTGGCGAAGCCTTACTCACTGGATAGGTGGAATGGGAATAATTGTTCTGGCAATAGCGATTCTCCCATTATTAGGAATAGGAGGTATGCAGCTGTTTAGTGCTGAATCTCCCGGCCCCAGTGCCGATAAATTAAAGCCTAGAATTACAGATACTGCGAAAAGATTATGGCTTATCTATGTTTCCTATACTCTTGCAGAAACCATTTTGCTATGGGTGGCTGGGATGACATTCTTTGACGCTATTAATCATGCTTTCAGTACCCTTTCCACTGGTGGGTTTTCTACTAAAAATGCGAGTATTGCTTACTGGAACGATAATCCGGCAATTCAGTATATAATAATCGTTTTCATGTTCCTGGCAGGAAGTAACTTTGTGTTGAGTTATTTCGCTTTTAAAGGGAAAATTAGCAGAGTGATCCATGATGATGAATTCAAATGGTATTTCTTTTTTATTGGCGGCTTCACTTTAATTTCAGCATTGATAGTTTATTTTCAGGCTGATGTTAGTATTTCATCAATAGATCATCCGATGGTCATGGGGCAGGGGGAAAGTGCTTTCAGACATTCTTTATTCCAGGTGTTAACAGTTATTACTACAACAGGATTTGTCTCGGCAGATTTTACTATGTGGACGCCTTTTTTAACTATTTTCTATTTCGGATTGTTCTTCCTGGGAGGCTCTGCTGGTTCCACCGCAGGAGGTGTAAAGGTGATGCGTCATCTCATAATGATAAGGAATGGTTTGATTGAATTTAAACGTACGCTTCATCCAAATGCGATCCTTCCGGTTCGTTTCAATGGAAAATCTATTAGTAAGGAAATCGTTTTTAATATCCTGGGATTTTTTATCCTTTACATGCTGGCTTTTATTATTGGAGCGGTAGTTCTCGCTGCTTTGGGGCTGGATTTTGAAACGGCTATTGGAGGGGCAGCTTCTTCATTAGGGAACATAGGTCCTGCTTTTGGAGCTTTGAGTCCTGTAAATAATTTCGATATGCTGCCCGACTTCGGTAAATGGTGGTGTACTTTTCTTATGTTAATTGGAAGGCTTGAACTCTTTACAGTATTAATTATACTTACTCCTTTTTTCTGGAGGAACAGATAAAAAAAACCGGCCTTAAGCCGGTTTTTAATCTTCAATTTCCAGTAATTTTATTCAGTAACCGCTTCTTTAATTCTTTTCAGAGCCTCTTCTATCTGAGATTCACTGGCGGCGTAGGAAATCCTTATACATTCCGGATTTCCAAAAGCATCTCCTGTTACAGTGGCCACATTTGCTTCTTCAAGAAGGAATAAACTGAAGTCGGTTGCATTAAGAATTTGATGGCCTTTTATCGTCTTTCCAAAGAACGAAGAGATATTCGGGAAAACATAGAAGGCACCTTCAGGCTCAGTGGTAACGAAGCCATCTATTTCATTCAAAAGGTCAATGATGAGTTTCCTTCGATTCTTAAAAGTATCGATCATATGACTGATCTTGCTTACCGGAGCTTCAAGGGCTGTGATCACCGCACGTTGAGCAATACAATTGGCACCACTGGTTATCTGGCCCTGCATTTTATTACATGCCCGTGCTATATAGGTAGGAGCGCCAATATATCCTATTCTCCATCCGGTCATTGCAAATGCTTTTGAAACTCCATTTACGGTAACGGTGCGGTCATACATATCTTCAAACTCAGCCATGGAAGCATGGCCACCAACAAAATTAATATGCTCGTATATTTCATCACTAACCACGATTATATCCGGATATTTTTTAAGAACATCCGCCAGAGCTCTTAATTCCTCCCTGCTGTAAACCATCCCGCTGGGATTGCATGGAGAGCTGTACCAGATCATTCTCGTCTTTGGGGTGATAGCTGCTTCTAATTGTTCCGGAGTTATTTTAAAATTGGTCTCTACAGTAGTTGGTATCTCAACAGGAACGCCCTCAGCCAGCTTAACAATTTCAGCATAGCTTACCCAATACGGACAAGGGAGAAGTACCTCATCACCGGGATTAAGAATTACCATAGCTACATTTGCCAGTGATTGCTTGGCCCCTGTAGATACAACAACCTGAGACCTGTCATAGGTAAGATTATTATCCCTTTTAAATTTATTGATGATCGCATCCTTTAATTCCACATATCCATCTACCGGTGTATAGGAATTGTAATTATCATTGATGGCCTGTATCGCGGCTTCTTTAATAAAATCTGGGGTATTAAAATCTGGTTCTCCCAGACTAAGCCCGATTATATCTTTTCCTTCTTCTTTAAGTTCGCGCGCCTTTGCTGCCATTGCCAGCGTTTGCGAGGTTGCCATTGATTTGATGCGATTCGATAATTGTTCCTGCATGATTCTAAATTATTTAATATTGCTAATGCAACTGTTTTTTGCGCGTGCTTTACCATAAGGAAAAGCAGCTCCAAAGTTAAAATTTTATAAATTTCAATAGTCTTTTTTGAAAAAAAATAACCATAAAAAATACCTACTTTTGAACCAAAATTTTGAGCAATTTGGAATTAATCGAGAAATATTTTCCGGAATTAACAGAAGAGCAGCTTTTCCAATTTAAAAAGCTGGAAGAATTATATAAGGACTGGAATCTAAAGATCAATGTAGTATCAAGGAAGGATATAGATGAGCTATACCTGCGACATGTACTTCACTCTCTTGGAATTGCTAAAGTGCAGCAATTTAAACCGGGGTCTAAAATCCTGGATGTAGGTACCGGAGGAGGGTTTCCCGGGATTCCACTAGCCATTATGTTTCCGGAGTGTGAGTTTCACCTCGTAGATTCCATTGGAAAGAAAATAAAAGTGGTGAATGAGGTTTCCGAAGGTCTTGAACTGGAAAATGTAAAGTCATTTAATGAAAGAGTGGAAGATCTGGAGGGACAATACGATTTTATCGTTAGTAGGGCTGTTGCAGTGATGCCCACTTTTGTTAGATGGGTAAAAGGAAAAATCGAAAAGACCAGTAAACATGAACGAAAGAACGGGATTCTTTATTTAAAGGGAGGTGACCTAACCGATGAGCTCAAAGATTACCGCACTGCAGAGATCTTTGAACTTGCCGATTATTTTGAGGAGGATTTTTTTGAGACCAAAAAGGTTGTATACCTTCCCCTAAAGTATAAGCCTTAATTTTATTCTTTTATGATCACCTTTCTTGAGTACTTGTTCTCGCTGGTAAATACTTTTACAATATAGACCGCAGAGCTTAAAGGTCTTTCAACTTTTAGGCGAATGCTTTTTTCTGATTGGATATCCTCGAAACTTTTTATAACCTGTCCACTCATGCTGAAAAGCTGGACATGTTCAATTTGAAGTAGATCAGGATTTGCAATAGCGATCTCTTTCGTGTCTCTTAAGTAATCTACTATTATACGGGGAGTTTCAGTTACTACAGGTTTATCTTTCCCGGTTTCCCCTTCAGTTTCCGGTTTGGTAAAGACGATCTCGTATTTGTCATTATAAGAGCCTGGAGCTTCAGTAGCCCTGTAACTTTTAACACTTAGATTATGATAAGTGTCGTCCTCTTTATTATGTAGATAGATATTCACGTCTTTTGTGAAATTCTCCAGTTTTTCTATTTCAATGGTAAATTCTTCTTCCTGAGCTATTTTGATTCCTAATGGTAAAACCTGATTATAATTGAAATTCGGAACGGCCTGAATTACAAATTCTGATTGTCCAATCATCCAGTACATGTCTTCAGGGATATTATCAATTAGAGGTGCATCATATCCAAGGTCAAATTCATTTGTCGTCTTGGCGTCTGCCGTTACCAGAATGTGGCGGTTATATCCTTTAGGTGAACTGAATTTTAATCGAATCTTATATCTGCTATCCTTTGAAAAAATTGCCTGCTT
>JAWWBH010000039.1:0-16269 GCA_033721075.1 Christiangramia sp. | reverse complement strand
TTTCCTATGAGTGGGTAAGTGATGGATTGTATGAACTTGGTAACCTGGGGAAGGATTATAAGACTGATAAAGTAGTAACAAAGGTTCTGCCCAAAACGAAAGTTTCGGGGAATCCAATTGATCTGGCCTTTTATGAAAGTATAGAGTTATTACCGGGACAGGACATGTATTTTGTATGGGATAATGGAGAAAAAGCACCAATAACTACAGGGGCTTATCCTGGATCACTGGATTTTGACCATCAAAGCAACTTTTATTTTCATCCTCAGACTGCTGAATTATTACAAACCCACCTTTATTCAGAAAAAAGTCCGGGAATGAAGCTTCAGGAAATGAGTTATGGTTTACATACAGGTCAGTATTTTGGATTAGCAGGCAAGATTCTGGCATTCATAGCGAGCCTGTTCATAGCTTCGCTTCCTGTAACAGGTTTTCTTGTATGGTGGGGAAGAAAGAACCGTATGAAACATTTAAGAAGTTAATAAGTCAAAAAAGGATGGCATCTGTTATTCCGGCGGTTATAGCAACAATAAGGGCAAGTAATACCGATATCCAGAATCCCTGCGTCCTGAAATCATCACTTATTTTTTTTGCCACCTGAATTATAATTGTAAAGGCTATAATGCGTGTAATAAAACCAATACTCAGAAAATAAAAGATCCCAAGATCAGCAAGTACCAGAATAGCATTAAGGGACCAGCTAAGAAAAAAACTGAAAATTCCTATAATACAGGCAACCACCGTGGCTGTACCTGAACTTTCTACTTCGATGCCGGTCATCAATCTGGCTGCTAGAAGCAGAATGATAGGATCTACCAATAAATGGATTACCCATTGAAACATATTTTATGGTTTTGAGGTTAGCAGTGCCTCTAATATAGGAAAAAAGCTTTTTAGAAAGTTACTTTAACCGTGCTTCCAGGGTTCGGGGTTTCTTTTTAAGAAGAACCTCCCAAAGAGCTTTGAAATTGGCCAGTTTTTCTCTCTGTTTTAACCGGTACTCTGTTTGATAATGCCTTTGATCTGCAACGAATCCATGATAATCATATCCTAGATTCTTTGCGATGAAAAGAGTTCGTGGTAGATGGAATGCCTGGGTTACTACCGTGGCACTTTTAATATCGAATAATTTGCCTGCCCGGTACATACTGTCATAAGTGTCCAGCCCGGCATGATCTGATATAATAAGGCTTTTCTCAATTCCCTTTTCCTCCAGATAATTAACCATGGCAGCCACTTCATTATAATCATCACTTCTATGATCACCTGTAACGAGAAAGTTCTTCACTTTTCCATTTTCGTATAACTTAATTGCAGTATCTATCCTGTCCTGAAGGATGGGTGACAGTTTTCCATCGGCATGGACACTGGCTCCAAGGATGATAACTGTTTCAGCGGGAGGGAGTCTGGAGATGTCTTTGTAAATGAGCCCGGCTGTTTGCCTTTGAAAGGTCGCTTCCAGGCCTAAGACAACAAATATGATCAGTACCAAACCGATGACAGAAGCAAGAATTATTTTTTTTAAACGCTTCATTACACACTGATGATTATATAATCGAAGATAACCATAATAATTGGATGTATCAGATTAATTTATGCGCGAACGCCTATACAAGTATAGACATTGTGTACATTTGTAAAATATTATCCTAGTATACTATGAGTAATATAAAAGCTTTAAACTGGCGCTACGCGACCAAAAAATTCGATGCTTCCCGTATTTTAACTAAAGATAAGATCGATGTCTTAAAACAGGCCTTTAATCTTACCGCAACTTCATACGGGCTCCAGCCTCTTAAAATGATCGTTATTTCTAATAAGGAGCTTCAAAAGAAGTTAAGAAAATATTCCTGGGATCAGCAACAGGTAGATACAGCCTCCCATGTAATGGTCATATGTATTGAAAATGAAGTGGACGAGAAGTTCATCGCAGATTACTTCAGGCGGGTAAAACATGTTAGAGAGACTCCTGATGAGATCCTTGAGCCTTTCCAAAATTCCCTGGTTAACGATTTTAAAACGAAGGCACAGGAAGAGGTCGAGGCGTGGGCTGTGAACCAGGCATATCTTGCTTTGGGGACCTTACTTACCGTATGTGCTGCTGAAGAGATAGATGCATGTCCTATGGAAGGCTTTGAGCCGGATAAATATGATGAAGCTCTTAACCTGCATGAAAGGAACCTGAAATCTGTCCTGGTGCTTCCCGTTGGTTACAGGGCAAAGGACGATATGTTCTCTAAGTTTAAAAAGGTAAGGAGACCCCTTGATGAAGTGATCATAGAGATCGATCAATAATTCACATATTCTGTGATCTCCAGGCCATAACCTATCATTCCTACACGCTTGGTTTGCTGACTATTTGAAAGCAGCCTTATTTTATGGATCTCAAGATCATGTAATATCTGCGCGCCAATTCCAAAATCTTTGTTGTCCATTATTACCGGAGGGGCCTTAACTTCCCCACGCTTCTGACCTTCTTTTAGCTCGGCCAGACGACTTAATAGATTTAGTCTTTGGGTTGCCGGATTGATGAAGACAATGGCGCCTCGGCCCTCATCATTTATAGCTTTGAACATATTGTCCAGTTTCTTATCGGCATCATTTGTTAAGGTTCCCAGAATGTCGTTATTAACCAGCGTAGAGTTTACTCTAACCATGATCTCTTCATTCGGCTTCCAATGACCTTTGGTCAGGGCAATATGTACCTGAGAATTGGTAGTTTGTTTATAAGCCCTTAATCTGAATTTCCCAAATTTGGTCTCCAGATCAAAATCCTCTTTCTTTTCAATGAGGGAGTCGTGTTGCATTCTATAAGCAACCAGATCTTCAATAGAGACTATCTTTAGGTCAAATTTCTTAGCTACTTCCAATAGCTGAGGCAGGCGTGCCATGGTGCCATCCTCATTCATTATCTCTACAATAACACCCGCCGGTTCAAATCCAGCAAGTCTTGCAAAATCGATCGCAGCTTCGGTATGTCCTGTACGTCTTAAAACGCCGCCCTCCTTGGCTTTAAGTGGGAAAATATGCCCGGGCCTGTTAAGATCGTGAGGTTTAATCTCTGGATCTATAAGTGATTTAATGGTCTTCGCCCTGTCCGCAGCTGAAATTCCTGTTGTAACTCCTTTCCCTCTAAGGTCCACCGAAATGGTGAAGGCTGTTTCCATTGGGTCGGTATTATTACCAACCATCATGTCCAGCTTCAGTTCTTTACAGCGATGTTCGGTAATGGGAGCGCAAATAAGTCCGCGGCCGTGAGTAGCCATGAAATTGATCATTTCAGGAGTTACTTTTTCGGCAGCCGCCAGGAAATCACCTTCATTTTCACGGTCAATATCATCCACCACAATGATGATTTTTCCATCCCGGATATCATCAATGGCTTCCTGAATACTGTCCAGTTTCACCGAATACTGATTATTTTCAACCTGCGCCATAAGATCAATTTTGTGGCTGCAAAGATATTTATTCTGTTTTACTTTTATCCTTGATAAGCCCGGCTTTTTTGAAGAGTTTTTTGAAGGGTTCGATGAAATTATCAAATACGAACAATCCCTGGTCGGTTGTTGCCCTGTAGGTTAGATAAATTCCTAAAGGCAGCATTATCCAGGTGGATAACCATGTAGCCACAAAAGCGCTTACACTTCCGTCTTCAGCTGAATTTTTAGCAAAGATCCCGATAAAGTGATAGGTTAGAAATAAAAGTATGGCAACTACTATGGGTAAACCAATACCACCTTTTCTTATGATGGCACCCAGCGGTGCACCAACAAAGAAGAGTACTATACAGGCTACAGCCAGAACATATTTTTCATGTAAGGCGATCTCGAACTTGTTGATCTGTTTGATATTCACCTTGAATTCCTGTTTTTTCATCGCGAGATGTGCCACTGCAGAGTTAATGGATCCCAATGCCAGATTGGCTATTTGCGCAGCATCGTATGTATTGAAATGAGAAAGAATTCCTTCATCGAAAGCAACGACCGAATCATTAGGTTTAAAATTCAGGTTAAGGGTTGATACTCCAGATCGGCGGTACATATCTTTTCTAAACTGATTCATCCGGGTATTATAGGATACAGAGAATGAATCTATACTTTCATCCAGCTCCGATATTTTCAGCATGCCATGGTATGAGGTAGTGCTTTCCTCTTCCAGGTCTACATTGTTGAAGTCTGAAAGATCTATATTAATTACGTATTCATCAAAATAACTCTTTGTGAAAGGCTTTCTTTTTCTCTTTTCATAATCGCTTGGCTGCACCTCATCGTAATAGTTTCCTTCTTTGAGTATGAGCGACAGTACATCAGAATCTGTGCTGCCAACCAGTTCACCTTCCTTTGCTTTAATTACCGTATGATTCCCTCCATTCGTGGTCTTCTGGTGAATTATAACATCAGTAAGATACTGGTCGTTTTCGCCACTTTTATCCTCAACTTTTATGTTGAAGGTGCCAATGTCATTAAAAACACCTTCAGTGATCGCCATAGCCGGTTTAAGCTGAGCGATATTTTTTCGAAGGTTTATTGATTTAAATTCTGCGGCCGGAATCACGTTGTTAGCAAAAAAGAACGCGACAAGGCTTACAAGTACTATAAAAAAGGTGAGACTGCGCATTGCCCTTTGTAACGAGATCCCTGAAGATTTCATCGCTGCAAACTCATAATTTTCGGCAAAGGTACCGAAGGTCATAATAGAAGTTAGCAGAATAGTGAGCGGTAATACAAGAGGTACCAGTTTAGGGGAGAAATAAAGCAGAAACTTCATGATCACCTCCACATCAAGGTCTTTACCAGCAAGTTCACCAATGTACAACCAGATCGTCTGGAGCACAAAGATGAACATGAGAATGATAAAGACCGAAAAAAAAGTTTTTAGAAAACTGGTTAGTATGTACCGGTCAAGTATTTTCAATTTAATCTATTCGGTTGATGTAATAATCGCTGTAGCGATCTTCGTCAAAGGTAAACAGATTTTTCGCCAGGGGCTGATCTGTCTTGAAGCTTTTTACGGTAATAGTAATCTTTGTACCGTTATCCTGGGTTTGTATAAGATTATAGATATGTTTTGTTTGCTTATCTATTCCCAGCAGAATGTTCTTGATCTCAGCATTACTGTCTTTAGGTGTTAGTTTTACATACTGGATCTCACGCCCTTTTACATTTTGAGTAATATCCATCTCATAGTTATAACCATCTTCATAAAAACTGAACATTTTTGAAGGAGTAATACTATTATTGTCTTCTTCTACATAACTCGAGATATTGATCTCTTCATCTTCAGGGATGATGGTATATATTTTCTTTCCGTCGAACATCTGGGTGGTACCCATAAGGTTTAAAACATATTTTTCCCCATCGATACTAACATCTCCTCTCGCTTCCTGACTCACATTTTCTGCATTGTTTTCCAAGGCATATTTGAATTCTATCACCATATTGTCGTATGACTTCACTTTAGAAGATACTTCATTAAGGAGTTTTTCAGCTTTCTGGGAGCTTTGGGCCTGAACATTAAAAGACAGAATTGCGGCCAGGATGAATACTAAATTTTTCATTTTGATTTTTTAATTGTTTGGTTCTTCATTTAAAAGTTGATCTAAAGCCGCGAGATCTGTGACTAAAACCTGTCTTGCCTTGCTTCCTTCAAAAGGACCAACGATGCCTGCGGCTTCCAGTTGGTCTATTATTCTACCTGCGCGGTTATACCCAAGTTTCAGTTTTCTTTGAAGCAATGAGGCCGAGCCCTGCTGGGCTGTAACGATCACTTCTGCGGCTTCGCGGAACAGTTTGTCCCTCTCGCTCACATCTATATCAACTCCTGTGCCACTTTCCTCGCTCTCATATTCAGGTAACTGGTGCGCATCAGGATAGGCTTTTTGAGAGCCAATAAATTCGGTGATCTTATCGACCTCCGGGGTGTCCACAAAGGCACATTGCAGCCTTTTTAACTCATTCCCCTGTGTGAATAACATATCACCTCGACCAATAAGCTGATCGGCTCCCTGGTTGTCAAGAATGGTCCTGGAGTCAATTTTTGAGGTAACCCTGAATGCTACACGGGCAGGAAAGTTTGCTTTAATGATACCGGTAATCACATTAACCGAAGGCCTTTGTGTGGCAATGATGAGGTGGATTCCAATCGCACGTGCCAGCTGGGCCAGACGGGCAATAGGCGTTTCCACTTCTTTTCCCGCGGTCATGATCAGGTCAGCAAATTCATCTACTACCAGCACGATATAAGGTAAGAACTTATGTCCGTCATTCGGGTTAAGCTTCCTTGCCTTGAATTTAGTATTATATTCTTTAATATTCCGGCACATTGCATCCTTAAGCAGTTCGTAGCGGTTATCCATTTCGATACATAGCGAATTAAGGGTATTTATCACCTTGGTATTATCAGTGATAATGGCCTCATCGGTATCGGGTAATTTAGCCAGGTAATGTCTCTCGATCTTATTAAAAAGTGTAAGTTCCACTTTTTTAGGATCTACCAGTACGAATTTCACTTCTGCCGGATGTTTACAGTAGAGCAGGGAAGTAAGTATTGCGTTTAATCCAACAGATTTACCCTGACCAGTAGCGCCGGCCATCAACATGTGAGGCATTCTCGCGAGATCCACTACAAAAGTCTCGTTAGAAATGGTTTTACCAAGAGCCAGGGGAAGTTCCATTTCAGCATTCTGAAATTTGGCGGAAGAAATAACCGAACGCATAGAAACTATGCTTGCATTCTTATTTGGCACCTCGATACCAATTGTTCCTCGTCCCGGGATTGGCGCAATGATCCTGATCCCAAGGGCTGAAAGTGATAACGCAATGTCATCTTCAAGGTTTTTGATCTTCGAGATTCTGATCCCTGCTTCGGGAACTATCTCGTATAAAGTAACCGTAGGACCAACCGTAGCTTTGATCTGTGCAATTTCGATCTTGTAATTCTTGAGGGTATCTACAATACGATTTTTATTTTCTTCAAGTTCTTCCTGATCTATGGTAATGGATCCACCGTAATCTTTAAGCAGTTCTATTGTGGGAAATTTATAATTCTTTAGTTCAAGGGTGGGATCAAATTCACCAAAATCCTTAACCAGTTTCTTACTTAGATTATTCTCTTCTTCCTCTTCGGGAGCCGCTTCTATCTCCATAGCTACATCATCTTCGGAAGCAGTTTTTATTTCCATCTGGGGAGAAGGTTCTTTTGTTTTTTTCTCTTCTGGTCTATCTTCAGAAAGATCTATACTTTGAGGTTTTTCGTCCCCAGGGTTTTGATTTTTAATCGTTTCCTTTTTCCAGTCTAATTCCTCTTCAGTTTCAGAAACCTTGGGCAGGTTTTCATCAAAGGCGTCCTTAATCTCATTTCTTCCACTTTTGAAGTATGCTCCTATCATTTCGGGAGTCACTTTCAAACGTATGGCCAGGTAGGTAATGAAAAGGAATAGCATAAGCAGTACAGTTCCGAAGAAGCCTAGATAATCCTGAAGGAAATCGTTCATTTCAAAACCAACCCTACCTCCAAGCAGCGCATTGCTTTCGGCAAAAAAACCGAAGAATATCGAAAGCCATATCATTACCAATATTCCCCAAAACCAGAACTTTCTAAGTTTTGAACTCTTAAATCCGAAGAAAAGGTGGATTCCGCTAAGGAAAATCAGAAAGGCTATTGTGAATGAGGCAATTCCAAAACCCTTATAGATAAAAAAGTCACTTACTGTGGCTCCAAATTTACTAAGCCAGTTTCTCGCTTCGGCCTGCCTGTTTCCAAATTCATTAAGGATGCTCTGATCTGCCTGCCAGTTAAAGAGAAAAGAGACGAATGCCACGATGAGCGCAAGACCAAATAGCATCAGAAAACTACCTAAGACCACTTTTTGCTGTCGGTTCAGTTTAAGTGAGAAATTCCGGGGTGATTTAGAGGTTTTCTTGGTCTTAGCTTTCTTTTTAGCCATATGCAGGTTAAAGGATTTCGGCAAAAATACAAATTAGCCTTTTCCAAATTAAGGAAAAAAAACTTCAATTTTAAAAGTAGGCAGTATTTCTAGACTTACTGCGCTAAATGAAAACCATAAAATAAATAAATTATTGCAAAGGGATTTAAGATAAAATATATGGTAGATAAATAAAGCCGGCTATGATCACCGAAATTATTGCCGCTATGAACACAGATCCGGCAGCAACGTCCTTTATATGCCCTATTTTACTATGGAAATCTGGGTGTACAAAGTCAGCCATGGCTTCTATGGCTGTATTGAGTCCTTCGGTTGCCATTACCAGGCCAATCGCGAAGAACTGAAGGATCCATTCTATTCTGGTGATCTCAAAATACCATCCCGCGATACATACCAGAATTGAAATTACGAATTGCACCTGAATGCTGGGTTCATGCTTCAGTAATAACCAGGCACCTTTTATTGCATAACCTCCTCCTCTTATTCTTTTTCCGAGGAAACTGTCCTTCATTATAATAGTGTTTTCAATGCGGCAAGATAATCAGGTTCATCATCTATATTTTGAACCTGCTGGGAGTGGATCACATGTCCGCTTTCGTCAAGTACTATAACTGCTCTGGACAATAGGCCTTCCCATGGACCATCGATCATCTCGACTCCATAATCCTTACCAAAGTTTCTTTCTCTAAAGTCAGACAAATTAACAACATTTTCCAGACTTTCATTATTAGTAAATCTTTGCTGGGCGAAAGGCAGGTCTCTGGAGATACATAGAACGGTAACATTATCGAGTTCACCGGCTTTTTTACTGAAATTTCTAACAGAAGTAGCACATACGCCGGTATCTATACTTGGAAAGATATTCATGATAATGCGCCTGCCTTTAAAATCATCCAGGGTTGCGATAGAAAGGTCTGATTTCAGAAGTTCAAAATGTGGTGCCTTTTCTTCCAGGGCAGGAAGGCTGCCATAGGTAGTTACATTCTCATCTCCAAATTCTATTCTCGCCATAACAATTATTTTAAGGGAAATATAAATTTAGAAGATTGTTTATGGCTTATTACTAAAATTTTCATAAAAACTAAAAAGGGCTGTTTCCTTCTGAAAACAGCCCTTTTGAAATGATTTTCGAAGAATTCTACTTATCTATAGAACCAAGTACTTTCTTTACAAAGTTATTGGCAGCATCCCTTTCAGGAACACCATCCTGTATCATTTTATGAACTTCTACAGCTCCGCAGAGATTGGTAAGCAATTCACCAATCACATCCATTTCTTCTTCAGAAACTGATCTGTGTTCAGTGAAATTCTCGAGCACCTCTATGGTATGCTCAAGTTTGTCAACCTCGTTATTCTTCTGTAGATGTCTAATTACTGGTAACTTCATCAACTAAGCTTTTTAACTGGTCAAACTTATTTGTTTGAACCTGATTCTTAAAACTTCCATTTTTGAAAGTTGCGAAGGTAGGCAGGTTGTCTACCCTGGCCAGTTTTCTTGATTCCGGGAATTTTTCGGCATCTACCAACACGAATTGCGCATTTTCATTTTCTAAAGCCAGTTTTTTAAATTTTGGCTTCATAAGTCGGCAGTTACCGCACCATCCGGCCATATACTGGACCACAACAGTATCGTTACTGCTTATCACTTCGCTTAAGTTATCCTGATCTAATTCCTTAATCATAGCAATTTTTTATTTTAGTTTAAACTCAGGTAGTTCGCAACGCCCTCTCTGTCTGCGTTCATTGCTTCCTTACCTTCTTCCCAGTTTGCAGGACAAACTTCTCCTTTTTCCTGTACGTGGGTGTAGGCATCGATAAGTCTAAGGAATTCGTTTACGTTTCTTCCAAGTGGCATATGGTTAACGCTTTCGTGGAAGATAGTTCCTTCCTCATCTACAAGGTAAGTGGCACGGTAGGTTACGTTATCACCCTCTACTGTAAGTGCTCCTGTTTCGTCATCGTAAGATTCGTTCATGATATCAAGGATGTCAAGTCTTGAACTTAGATTACGGTTAGAGTCTGCAAGGATTGGATAAGTAACACCTTCAATACCACCATTATCTTTTGGTGTATTTAACCATGCAAAATGAACCTCAGGGGTATCGCAGGACGCTCCGATCACCATAACATTTCTTTTTTCAAATTCTTCCAAAGCTTTTTGGAAGGCATGAAGTTCAGTAGGGCAAACAAAGGTGAAGTCTTTTGGGTACCAGAAAAGCAACACTTTTTTATTGTTCTTCTGAGCTTCTTCCAAAACGTTTATTTTGAAAGTGTCTCCCATTTCGTTCATAGCGTCTACGCTAAGGTTTGGAAATTTTTTTCCGACTAAAGCCATATTGTTAGATTGTTTTTAAATTAAACTTTTCTCTTTTTCTACGAGTACAAAATTATAAACTTAAAGCGGTTATGAAAGACCTGAAAATTCTAAAATTTTATCACTCAATAGGATTTGGTTATAGCAAACATCATATTCAATAAGAGGTTTCTATAATTGTCAAATTATCAGATTTTTAACTATAGGTTTAAGGCTTTGGAAATACTATTTACCGGCAAGTTTTTTAATTTTTATTCCGAAGGCTGCGAATAATAATGTCATGAACGGACTCAGGTAATTGAAGAAAGCGTATCCCGCGTAGGACAGAACCGGAACACCCAGCACTCCACTGTGATATGCACCGCAGGTATTCCATGGAACTAATACAGAGGTTACGGTTCCTGAATCCTCCAGGCTCCGACTTAGATTCTCGGGAGCAAGGCCTTTGTCTTTAAAGGCTTTCGAAAACATTTTACCCGGTACCACAATTGCCAGGTATTGATCTGATGCGGTAACATTAAGTGCAAGACAGCTGAATACCGTACTGGCAAATAATCCAAAAGTTGTATGGAAAAGGTTTAGCAGAGCTTTACTAATTCTGGAAAGGGCACCTATAGCTTCCATGATTCCTCCAAAAACCATAGCGCAAAGGATGAGCCATATAGTTCCCAGCATCCCCGCCATTCCGCTTGATGCGAAAAGATCATTCAGTGCTTCAGAATCTGTCTCGACCGCAGTATCTACAGTTATGGCATTCATAATTCCTTTGTAGCCGCTTATAAAATTGAGCTTATCCATTCCGCTTACGGCAACTACAATATCCGGTTGCGCGATCAATGCTGCAAAAGCTCCTAGTAAGGTACCTATTAAAAGTGCGATTAACGGGGATGTTTTCTTTACTATCAGGAAAATTACGATAACCGGAACCAGGAAAAGCCAGGGGCTGATATTGAATGAAGCGTCAATAGAATTTAAAATTGAGGTAGTATCTGTGGCTCCGTCAGTATTCAAATTCAATCCAATTATTACAAAAACCAGGATCGTTATTGTGATAGTAGGTACGGTGGTAAGGGCCATATATCTAATGTGCGTAAAAAGATCGGTTCCTGCCATGGCCGGAGCAAGATTCGTGGTATCGCTTAGGGGAGACATCTTATCCCCGAAATAGGCTCCTGAAAGTATGGCGCCAGCGGTCATTCCCAGTGAAATATCAAGTGCATCGGCGATCCCTATCAACGCGATACCCACGGTGGCAGAAGTTGTCCAGCTACTTCCTGTTGCCAGGGAGATCACGGAGCAGATTATCACACATGCCGCGAGGAAAATAGTAGGATTCAATATCTGAAGTCCGTAATAGATCATAGTAGGTATGATGCCGCTTATCATCCATGTCCCTGCAAGTGCGCCTACCATTAAAAGTATAAGAATGGCTCCTGCCGTACTTTGAATGTTTTTAGCAACCTCATCTATCATATAGTCGAAATCAACCTTATTGAAGAGTCCAACAATGGCTGCAACTCCGCCACCCAGAAGGAGAATGAACTGGTTTGAACCACTAAGGGCATCATCCCCGTACACAAACACATTAAATGCAAGCATTCCTATCAGGGCAATTACGGGAATAACAGCTTCCCAGATATTCAGTTCCCTGTTTTCAATGATTGGTTCATTTTCAGGTTTAGAAGTAGAGTTTTCCATTCAGATATTTTAAAAAATGAGACCTCACAGGTTCGGAAACCTGTGAGGTCTTTTTATTTTTATATTAAGAGTTTTCCATTTAGTCGCGTAATTTTACGACTTTCGGCTTAATCCTGCAAAAATTTAGACCATTTCAGCGTTTAACACACCCACTTCTGCCATACACCCCTTCATCATTTCGTAGGTTCTCTCAATATCATTATCCAAGCCTATCGAGAAACGTATGAGTCCATCACTTAATCCCATTTCTTTCTGCTCTTCGTCAGGGATCTCAGAAGAGGTGGAAGTTCCCGGTGCGCTGAAAAGTGTTTTATAGAAACCAAGACTTACGGCAAGATATCCCAGGTTGCGCTTCTGCATTAGTTCCATAAGTTCATTTGCTTTATCCAGAGAGCCTACATCGATAGTGAGCATGCCGCCAAAACCATAAGTTTCGTTCATCATTTTCTTAAAAACTCCATGGCCGGGATGGGATTGCAACCCTGGATAAACGGTTTTGAACCCGTCTTCCTGGAATTTTTTTGCGAGGAACATCGCATTATGGCTGTGCTGTTTCATGCGAATATGAAGTGTCCTGAGATTTTTCAGGATTGATGCAGCCCTAAAACTATCCATCGTAGGTCCTAACAACATGGCTGCTCCATCATTCACATTCCTTAGGTCATTGATAAAATCTTTAGTACCGCAAACCACTCCGCCTACGGTATCACTACTGCCATTTATGAATTTTGTGAGGCTATGGATCACAACATCAGCCCCCAGTTTTGCCGGACTTATCGAAAGTGGTGAAAAAGTATTATCAACAACCAGTTTGAGATTGTGGGCTATTGATATTTTTGAAAGCATCTCCAGATTGGCGATCTCCAGTAATGGATTGCTAACACTTTCGCAATACAGCACTTTGGTATTCTTCTGAATGGCCGCTTCCACAGCTTCGGTTTTGGTAATGTCAACAAAAGTAGTTTTGATCCCGAATTTTGGGGCAAAATTCTTTAGAAAGGCATAGGTTCCTCCGTAAACAGTTCTGCTGCAAACAATATGATCTCCGGCATTGCAGAGTTGCATCAGTGCCGAAGTGATCGCACCCATTCCGGAAGCAGCCACATTAGCTGTTTCTGTGCCTTCCATTGCTGCAAGTGCTTCTCCCAGATATAAGTTGGAAGGGGAGGAGTGACGTGAATATAAATAACAACCTTCCGCATTTCCTTCAAATGTATCGAACATGGTCTTTGCGGAAAGGAAAGTATAGGTCGAGGAATCAGAGATAGAGGGATTTACTCCACCAAATTCCCCAAAATATTGTAGATCCTGAATGCGATCTGCAGGTTTGTATTTCATGATGAGTAGTTTTAAATATCAAAATTGAAAGTTCTTAGTTATAAAAACAATAATATTGATCATAAACAGTAAATAAATCTATCGATATATATTATTTTAGAAATTAAATCTATATTGACCGGGAATATTCCTGATGTTATGAAAAACTACAAGTAATGAAAATCGATCAACTGGATAAAAGAATCCTGAAGCACCTTCAACAGGATAGTAAAAAGACCAATAAAGAGATTTCCAATGATCTTGGTCTTTCGGTTACGGCGGTTTATGAAAGAATACGAAAAATGGAAAGGGCGGGAGTGATCTCAAGATATGTAGCTCTCCTGGATATGGAGAAGGTAGAAAAAGCTTTCATGGTGCTTTGCCAGATCAAACTGATCCAACACAAAAAGGATTTTTTAACCCAATTTGAAAAGGAAGTCACCAGCCTGCCTGAAGTAATAGAATGTCTTCATGTAAGTGGAGATTATGATTATATCTTGAAGGTCCTTGTAAAGGATATGGATGCCTATCGTGAATTTATGGTCACTAAGCTCACCAATCTGGACCATATTGGTAGTACAAAAAGTATCTTCACTATTAACAAAGTGAAGCAAACTACCATGATAAATTTGTAAGGTTGGATTTCCACTCGCCTGCCTTTAAACCTGAATTCAGAAATTCAATCCCACATTCCCGAAGCAGGAATATTTACTAATGAATTAGGCTTAACCCCAAACTGAAATAACAAAAATTCAAAATAAGCTTTCTGTGGAATTGAAGTGGTTTTAGGATTCGAACAACTCTTTTACCACTCCTCAGGATATTTATCTTGCCTGGATTTTGAATATATTGATTGTGTGACAGTCAATAAACCTCCCGCTATCACACTACCTTCCCTATACAGATGTATTAATCCTTATAACCGATCCAATCTTAATTAAAAGCAAAAAAAACTGGGAAAACGATAAAAAGCTGTATATTAAGAAAGTTATGAAAAATCACTGAAAGGGCGTATAATATGATGTTATGCGACTCTCTATATTTTAATTCCATAAAAAATATTTAAAATTTTAACAATTTGATTTTAATATGATCGAACAAAAAAGTCAGTCACAAGAACTTCTGGAGAGAAGAAAAAATATAGTGGCAAACGGGGTTGGCGTTTTTAATACAGCCACAGTGAAAGAAGCAAAAGGAGCAATTATAACTGATGTAGATGGTCGTGAGCTTATAGATTTCGCAGGAGGAATAGGTGTGGTAAATGCAGGCCATTGTCCAGAGCCGGTGGTGGAAGCTATTCGTGAACAGGCTGGAAAATATCTGCACACCAGTTTTAATGTAGTGACTTATGAACCCTATATAAAACTCTGTGAGGAGCTGGCCGAGATACTTCCGCATGGTGAGAAAACCAAAGCCATGCTTATTAGTACCGGGGCAGAAGCCGTTGAGAATGCTATTAAGATAGCGCGCCAGGCTACAAAGAGACCCGCAATATTGTGTTATACAGAAGCCTATCATGGTCGAACCCTTATGGCGATGAGTCTTACCAGTAAAGTGAATTATAAATTTTCCTCAGGACCTTTTGCGCCAGAAGTCTACCGTATTCCTTTTCCTAATTTCTATAAATACAGCGGAACACAGGATATGGATGATTTTGTAGAAACTGAGCTAAACCGACTCCGTGAAAGTGCCCATAGCATGGTTGATATCAATAGTGTGGCCGCAATTATCATTGAACCTATCCAGGGAGAGGGTGGTTTTAATCCCGTGCCTCAGAAATACCTGGAAGGATTACGATCATTTTGTGATGAACATGGTGTGCTGTTGATAATGGATGAGATCCAGAGTGGTTTTTGCCGAACCGGGCATTGGGCCAGCTGGCAACATTATAATGTACAGCCGGATATAAGTACCTATGCTAAGTCTCTTGGTTCCGGTTTACCCATAGCAGCAGTTCTTGGTAAGGCAGAAATCATGGATGCGGCAGGACCCGGCACTATAGGTGGAACCTATATTGGTAGTCCCGTATGTTGTGCTGCAGCCCTTGCCACTATACAGTATATGAAAGATTTGAATCTAAACAAAAAGGCAATTCATATTGGTGAAATAGTCACTAACAGGATGAAAAAACTTCAGAAGGAGTTCTCTGAGATAGGTGATGTTAGAGGAATTGGTGCAATGATAGGAATTGAATTCGTGAAAGATAATGACCCCGGAAAACCAAACAGTGAACTTTGCGATAAAATTGTGAAAGGATGTGCTGAAGATGGTTTAGTTCTATTAAGCGCAGGAACCTTTAAAAATGTGATAAGGATACTTTCTCCCCTTGTAATTTCAGACGAGCATCTAAATAAAGGTCTCGATATTCTGGAAGATCAGATCAGAAAAAATATAGCATGACACCCTGAATTGAGTCAGTTCTGGAAAGAGTGACGAAAAAACCATGGGCAGTAATTAAACCCATTAACCATAAAAAATAATACTTAATAGTAATGAATCCATTCGCAATTGCAGGAATACAAATGAAAGTCTCAGCGGTCGCTCCCAATGTGGAGATGATGAAGCTGAAACTTGATATTACCATGAGCCTTTATCCATGGGTAGATATGGTGGTATTTAGTGAATTATGCGGATATGGCCCATTAACCCATACCGCGCAGGAAATACCGGGAGAATTTGAACAGGAGATGTGCAAAATGGCCAGAAAGCATAATGTCTGGTTGCTTCCGGGTTCTATTTTTGAAAAATCTGAAGGTAATATCTATAATACGGCCACGGTAATTAACCCGGATGGGGAAGTGGTAACGCGCTACAGAAAGATGTTTCCTTTTTATCCCTATGAAGTAGGGGTAACTCCGGGATCAGAATTTTGTGTATTTGACGTGCCCGGGGTTGCAAAATTTGGTTTGTCTATCTGCTACGATATGTGGTTTCCTGAAACCGTGCGTACCCTAACAGTTATGGGAGCAGAGGTAATTCTGCATCCAACCATGAC